>NZ_JBIVAL010000009.1:0-42158 GCF_044745505.1 Streptomyces sp. NPDC086989 | reverse complement strand
CCCTCGGGCGCGGCCGCGGGCGCGTCAACGCACCCCCCCCCTAAATCCCGCGCCCATTTATTTCCCGGCCCCCCCCCCCCCGCCGGGCCCCCCCCCCCCCCCCCGGGGGGCCCGGGCGCCGCGTCCCCGCCACCGTCATCGCGCTGGGCGCGGTAAGTCTCGTCACGGACGTCTCCTCCGAGATGGTCACCGCCGTGCTGCCGCTCTACCTCGTTCTGGGTCTCGGCCTGTCCCCGCTCCAATTCGGCTTCCTGGACGGCATGTTCAACGGAGCCACCGCACTCGTGCGCCTGCTCGGCGGCCGCCTCGCCGACCGCGGTGGCCGCCACAAGCGCGTCGCCGGCGCGGGCTACCTGCTGTCAGCGCTGTCCCGGCTGGGGCTGCTCCTCGCCGGCGGCGCCACCGCGGGCATCGCCGCCTCGCTCGCCGCCGACCGCCTCGGCAAGGGCGTGCGCACCGCCCCGCGCGACGCGCTGATCTCCCTCAGCGGACCGCCCGAGACACTGGGCCGGGCGTTCGGCGTACACCGGGCCATGGACACCACCGGCGCGCTCCTCGGCCCGCTCGCCGCCTTCGCCGTACTGTGGGCCACCGCCGACGCCTACGACGCCGTGTTCGCCGTCAGCTTCTGTACGGGTCTGCTGGGCGTGCTCCTGCTCCTCCTGTACGTCCCTGCCGCGGCAGCCGCACCACCGGTCCGGTCAACTCCGCTTCAGTACCGGGCACTTCGCGATCCGGTCTTCCGCCGGATCCTGTACGCCGCCTGCCTGCTCGGAGCCGCCACCATCGGCGACTCCTTCCTCTACCTGCTCCTCCAGCGCCGCCTTGACCTGCCGCCCGCCCTCTTCCCGCTGCTGCCGCTCGGCGCCGCCGCCGGATACCTGCTGCTCGCCGTCCCCGTCGGCCGGATCGCCGACCGCACCGGGCGCCGGCTCCCGTTCCTCGCCGGACACGCCGCGCTGCTCGGTGCGTACGCCGTCCTGCTGCTCCCCGTCGGCCGGCTCGCCGTGGCCGCCGTGCCCGCACTCCTCGGCGCCTTCTACGCCTCCACCGACGGGGTCCTGATGGCGCTGGCCGGTCCCGTACTGCCCGGGCACCGCCGGGCCGGCGGGCTCGCGGTGCTCCAGACCGGGCAGGCGCTGGCCCGGCTGCTGGGCGCCGCGGGCTTCGGGGCCGCCTGGACCTTCTGGGGGCAGGGACCCGCACTGTGGGCCGCGGCGCTCGCACTCGCCGGCGCTCTCGCGGCCGCCTGGCGCATCCTGCCCGCATCCGCATCCGCATCCGCATCCGCATCCGCATCCGCACCGGCACCGGCACCGGCACCGGCATCCGCATCCGCCGCCGTGCCCGCCCTCGACTCCCCGGAGGCACCGTGAACCGACCGCCACAGCTCCGCCGCCTCGCCCTCGTCGTGTTCGCCGTCATGCTCCTCGGGGGCGGCTCCCTGGGCTACGTACTGCACGCCAGGCACCGCGAACTGCCCACGGCCGCCGCGGAGGGATCCTTCAGCCTGGCCGAACCGGGGCTCTACTACCGGGACTCGGCCACCGGCCGGGTCGTCCGTCGGAGCGGCACCGGAGGGCCGCCCGTCCCGGGAGGCCCCGCCTGTGAGCGTTTCCACGCCGCGGGCGAGCGCGCCCTGTGCCTGCGCAAGCTGCCCGGCATCCCGGCCCGCACCCAGGCCCTCGTACTGGACCGCCGACTGCGGGAGGTCCAGCGGGTGACCGTACCCGGCATTCCGAACCGGGCCCGTGTCTCCGCCTCCGGAAACGTGCTGGCCTGGACGGTCTTCGCGACCGGCGACTCCTACGCCACGACCGCCTTCTCCACCCGGACCTCCATCCTCGACCTGCGCACCGGCTACCTGATCAAATCGATGGAGGAGATCCCGCTGACCATCGACGGGACCCGATACCACGCCCCCGACGTCAACTACTGGGGAGTGACCTTCGCCAAGGACGACAACCGCTTCTACGCCACGGTGTCGACCAAGGGCCGCACCCACCTCGTCGAGGGGAACCTGCACGACTGGTCGGCGAAGGCCCTGCGCGAGAACGTCGAATGCCCGTCCCTGTCACCTGACGACACCCGCGTCGCCTTCAAGAAGAAGGTATCCGAAGACCCCGCGGATCCCTGGCGGTTGTACGTCCTGGACCTGGCGGACCTGCGGGAACACCCACTCGCGGAGACGCGCGGCGTCGACGACCAGGCGGCCTGGCTGGACGAAGGGACCGTCGGGTACGCCCTGCCGGGACGCGAGGGGCGAGCCGCCGACATCTGGTCGGTCCCGGCGGACGGCACGGGCGGACCCCGCCTCCTGGTCCCCGGCGGATCCTCCCCGGCCGCCGTGAGCTGACGGGAACCGGCCGGGTGCGGCGGGTTCTCGTCCGCCGGGGCCGGCCGGCCCCGGCGGACCAGGTTCACGCGTACTGCGTGGAGACGCTCACACCGCTGAAGTCCTGCGCGGCGGCGAGGCTGAAGTAGACCCAGCCGGACGGCGGGTTGTCGATCGTCAGGGTCTCACCGTTGCCGGCGTGCGTGGACTTCGCCAGATGGCTGCCGGTGGTGGCCCAACTGCCGCCGCCGTAGTACAGGTCGGCGTTGCCGGTGCCGCCGCTGCTGGTGATGGTCAGCTGTTTGACGCCGGCCGGCAGGTACATGAAGTGGTAGCTGTAGTTGCCGGCGGTGGCGGCGAGGCCGTCCCGGCGGCAGTTCCGGTCGAACTGGCGGGGGTCGCCCCCGGTGCAGAGCGGGATGGACGCGGCCTGCGGCAGCGGGCCGCAGTCTTCGGTCGCGCAGGTGGTCGTCAGCCAGGTGGCGAAGCCGGCGTCGTAGCCGGTGCCGATGGTCTGCTTCAGGAAGGTGCGGGCGCCGTTCCAGTCGCCGGTGCGGTACTTGGCGAGCACGGTCCGGACGTCGGCGGGGTGCGCCTGGAGCATGTAGCGGACCGCGAGGAAGCCCCAGCGGTAGATTCGGTTCGAGTTGACGGAGGGGTCCGGGTCCTGGTCGTAGACCGTGTCGAACAGCTCGCTGAGCTTGTAGGTCTGCTTGCCGGCCTCATGGATCGCGTCGGCGTTGCGCTCGCCCCGGTAGCCGTAGGAGATGTTCTCGGCGATTCCCTCGACCCACCAGACGGTCGGCGTGGTCATGCCGGCCTCGAAGTCCCCGGCCATGTCGTAGCGGCCGTCGAGGTAGTGGGTGTACTCGTGGTTGAGGTTCCAGATCTGGAAGGCCGGACGGAGCCAGTCGGCCTCGTGGGCGATGAAGCGGGCCTGGTTGCCGGCGGCGGCCGGGTTGCCCTCCTCGTACATGCCGCCGTTGTTGACATCGATGTCGTAGATGGCCCACGCGTACAGCGAGTACTGGGTGTAGTCGTCGAAGACGACGACCTCCAGGTCGGTGTTCAGGTCACCGGGGATCGCGCCCTCGTCGCCGATGACCCGGTGGAAGTAGGCGTCCTCGTTGACGAGGCTGGTACAGGTGGAGGCCAGCTGGCCGGGGGACATGTCCTGGGCGCGGATCTTCAGGCCCGGGCTGCACGTGTGCTGGATCGGCAGGACCGCCGGGAGCACACGGGCCCCCAGGTCGCAGATGGCGTAGGCCGCGCAGTTGTTCTTGTCGTACTCGCGCGTGTACCAGCCCAGGTTCATGGTGATCGGCGCGGTGGGACCGACGTTCGGGTAGCGGTTGATCAGGTCCTTCAGCAGCGGCCGGACCCGCTCCTTGAGTTCGGGGACGTCGAGGGCGTAGCCGAGGTAGCGTCCGACGTTGCTGACGACGTCCAGGCGGTTCAGCTGGGCACCGTTGCGCGTGATGAAGCCGGCCCAGGTGTCGAGGATGGCGGGGTCGGCCTTGAGGGCGGCCCGCCAGCCGCGGCCGTCGTCCTTGGCCTTGAAGCCGTTCTCGACGACCCACTCGACGTGTTGCATGGCGAGGTTCATCTGGCCGGGCCAGGTGCCGTCGTAGCCGGCGAGCATCCACTTGACGACGCCGGCGTACCGGCCGGCCGCGTGGGTGCTGTCGATCAGCGTGACGACCTCGTTGAAGATCTCGCCGTTGGCGTCGGTGACGTCCTTGCCGTGCGGGGAGGCGAAGAAGGCGTCCAGTGCGTTGAGCGCCGCGCCGTTCAGCGCCGTGCCGTAGTCGCCGACGACGTCGGCGTGGTTGTCCTGTACGTAGTATCCGGCGCGCAGGAACAGCACCAACTGCCCGATGGCGGCGCGGTTGTCGCCCGTGTAGCCGGCGGACGCGTCGCGCAGGGCGTCGGCGACGGTCACCATCTGGGGTTCGCGGAAGGCCTTGCGGGCGTCGTTCCCGGTGAGGTTGAACAGCGGGTAGGTGCAGGTGATCCGGGGGAGGGCCGTGAGCTCCCGGACCAACCCGGCGCCGGTGGCGTTGATCACGCCGGAGAGGTCGCCGCACCCGTCCCCGGCGGCGGCCGGTGACTGCTTGCCGGTCCTGTCGGCCTGGTCGGCCCTGAGGGGCTTGGCGGTGGGGGCGGGAGCCGGGGCGGACTCCTCGGCACCGTCCTGCGAGGAGATCCGGAAGCGGGAGCTGTTGTCCATCGCGTGGGGCGACTTGGGGACGGGGATCGACCGCGGCGCCGGAGCCGCGGTTCCCCGGGTGTCCGCACCGGCCCGGGCCGTGGCGCCGACGGTGGCGGCCTGGCTCTGCGGTGCGAACAGGCCGAGCGTGAGGAAGACGGCTGCGCCGAGCGCAGGAAGTCTGCGCGCGCTGACCCTCGATATCCGGAAGGGACGCATCTGTGGGGGCCTCCGGGGCCGTTGTGGCCGCGTGCGGGGACACGCGGGCAGCTGATGTGTGACATGTAAAATTTCACATGTCGCACCGCTGCGGAAGGCTTCTGGCCGGACTGCCGCCTCCCGCAACTGAAACGTTGTCAACTGCCGTCCGCAGCCTCGCCCGTGGAGGCCTGCGGGTGACAGGCGCGGACATGCCGCCCTGCCCGCGGCGTGGCGTGATCTTCCCGTCCGGAAACCCGCTGTCGTGGATCTCGATCAAGCCATAGGAATGAGCTGCCGTTCCCGACATGTAGTTTTCGGATCCAAGGAGACCCCTATGACCCGTTTGCGTACCGCCACCATGGCCTTCGCCGGTGCTGCGGCGATGTTCGCGCTCACGGCCGCCCCCGCCCAGGCGGCCCCGGGTGATGTGACCACGACCTGCGCGAACACCGCCACGCCCGCCGGGTACGTCGACGTCAGCTGGGGCTACAGCGCGAGCTGCGGCACCCAGAACTTCAACCCGAACATCAAGCAGATCAAGCAGCTGACCGGCCTGCCCGTGGGCACCGTCGTCCAGGCCTGTGGCTCCACCTACTACCCCGCGGGCTGGGTGCAGACCGCCTCGTACTACAGCAGCAGCTGCGTCGCCTGGCCGAACTCCGGTTTCAACAACAACGCCTGGACCCTCAAGCGCGTCTCCTGACGCCGGTCGGGAACGGGGGCCCGGCTTCAGTGCCCGGCACCCCTGCCGGGCTCGCCTTCCTTCCGCGCACCCGCGGGGCCGAGTGGCTGCGGCCGTGCAACGGGTGACGGGGCCGTCACACCGCGAGCCGGGCCACTCCGGGCGCCGGGATCTTCCGAAGAGTCGGGCGTGTAGTCCGCGAAGTCGAGGGCATTCGACGAGGGCATTCGACTCCTCGGAGGTTGGTCGTCATGGTTCCCCTGCTGCTCGTTCTTCTGCTGATCGTGCTTCTCGCCGGTGCGGGTTTCGCGCTGAAAATCCTGTGGTGGGTTGCCATTGCGATCCTGGTCCTATGGCTGCTCGGTTTCGTGGCGCGACCGAAAACCGGTGGCGGACGCTGGTATCGCTGGTAGACGGCGGCCCTGAGGCGCGCCGCACAGGAAGGGCCGGCCGCCCGCGACGGGTGGCCGGCCCTTCATGCGTCCACGGTCCGTGAGCGGGTGGAGACGGATATCGGGGGCGCGACGAACGGCTCGTCCAAAGGAATACGGGGCGGCCCCGATTTCCCGTCCTCGGGAATTCCGGCGAGCCGTTTCGCGCGGGCCGGACGCGCTACCGGTTCTATGCCCCGGCCCCGGCCCCGGCCCCGGCCCGGTCGCGTCTCCGCGGTCGCCCGCGCCCCGGGGCGTGCCGCTGCGGAGGCATCGCACGGCCCCCGCAACGGAGCGCCCCGGACCCCGACCGTCCGGGGAGGTACCCGCGGCCGACGGCGCGCGCCCGCTCATCTACCATGTTCGTTCTCATACTGATCGAGCGTAAATATGAATATCGGTTGAAGAAGTGGCATCTAGGGCATCGCGAGTGATCTCAAGGATAGGCGGCGGCGACAAGCCCGCCGCGTGGCGTCAACCACGGGTCGTGCTGTGGGTTGCGACCAGTGTGCTGGCCCTCGGGTTCCTCGTCGCACTGGAGATCGCCGCCCGCCGCTACGGCGTACCCGGACCGATCACCGACCAGGCGCGCGAGGTGGTCTTCGCGCCGCGCTCGGGGACGGTGCTGTACGCCGGCATGGCGCTGGTGATGGTGGTACTCGGCTGGCGGCAGCGGTTCATCGCCGTCGGCGCCGCGATCGGCATCGACCTCGTCTTCTGGCTCGTGCGGTGGGCCGTCGGCGCCGAGATGATGTACGGCAACGGCGCGCTGCTGGTGACCTTGGCCTGTGCCGTCATCGCCGTCACGCGCCGCACCGGCCGGGACCGTGCCCTGCTCCTGAAAGGCGTCAGTCTGGCCCTGCTGCTGGTGGCCGGTCGCAAGACCGGCTACACCTGGCTGCTGATCACGTCGAAGACGCGCCCGATGGTGCTCGACCAGTACGTGGCGACCGCGGACCACGCGCTCGGCAACCCGTCATGGGTGGCGGGCCGGATCGTCGAGGCCACCGGCACGGTCGGCTTCCGGGTCCTCGAGTTCGTCTACATCCAGCTCGCCGTGATGGCGGTCGTCGTCGCGCTCTACCAGCTGCGCAACGTGGCGGCCGAGCGCCGCTTCCCGAGGCACCACCTGGTGCGCACCTTCCTGGCCATCGGGCTGCTCGGGCCGGGCATCTACATGCTCTTCCCGGTCGTGGGACCGATCTTCGCCTTCGGTGGCGACGGGGGCCACTGGGCCGTGGCCGACCTGTGGCCGCACACGCCGACGCAGGTCGGCACCCCGCAGCCGATGCTCTTCGACGAGGTCACCCCGCGCAATTGCATGCCCAGCCTGCACACCGCGTGGGCCACCGCGATCTTCATCCATTCCCGCAAGGGCCCGTGGGCCCTGCGCATCGCCGGCGTGCTCTGGCTCATCGCCACGCTCGGCGCCACGCTGGGCTTCGGCTACCACTACGGCGCGGACATCATCGCCGGGATCGTGTTCACCGTCACGATCGAGACGGCGCTGCGCGCGTACGACCGCGGCTGGGACCGGCCGGGAATCCGGCTGGTCGTCCACGGCGCCGTGGTCTTCGCCGCGCTCTTGACGTCGTACCGCTACCTGTCGGTGGAGATGGCCACGTACCCGTGGGTCTTCGGGCCGCTGCTGATCCTGTCGGTGGCCTCGGTGGTCTACGGCTACGTACGGACCACCAGGCAGTGGGAGCGGACCGCCGCGCCGGTGGAGCTGCCGCGTCCCCGCCGCGAACGGGAGCCCGAACTGGTGTGACCGGTCGGGCGCACCGGCCACGCACCGTGCGGGCATGCCGAACCTCTCGGCATGCCCGCACGGTGTTTTCGGCGGACCGGGTGGGCTACGACTTCAGTACGTGTGTCCCACATGCGCGAGGGCCTGCTTCAGCAGCACCGCGTGGCCGCCGGGCATCTCGTTCTGCACGGCCGGCGAAGCCGCTTCCTGGGGGCTGAACCAGACGAGGTCCAAGGCGTCCTGCCGGGGACGGCAGTCACCCGTCACCGGCACGACGTAGGCGAGCGACACCGCGTGCTGGCGCGGATCGTGGTAGGCGGTGACGCCCGCCGTCGGGAAGTACTCGGCGACCGTGAAGGGCTGCAGCGAGGTGGGGACGCGGGGCAGGGCCACCGGGCCCAGGTCCTTCTCCAAGTGGCGCAGCAGCGCGTCACGGACCCGTTCATGGTGCATGACACGGCCGGACACCAGGGTGCGGCTGATCGTTCCGTCCGTCCCGATCCGCAGGAGCAGCCCGATGCTGGTGACTTCGCCGGTGTCGTCCACGCGTACGGGGACCGCCTCGACGTACAGGATTGGCATCCGTGCCCGCGCCATGTCCAGCTCATCACTGGTCAGCCAGCCGGGCGTAGTTTCGGTCATGTCAGACATCGCTTGATCATACGGTCCGGCGGGGCCGCAGCCCAGATCACACGTCTTCCGTCACGTTCGTCGGCTGCGCCGTCACAGCATGGGGTAGGAGTCGAGGAACGACTCCCAGAACTGCGCACCGCTCTCGAACGGCAGAGGGTCCCACCGGGACATGCCCTCACGGACGATCTCCTCGACGGCGGCCCAGTCGTAGGGGTCCGGGCGCTCCTCGGGACCGGGCTTCTCCACGGCGAACTTGTAGACGAGGTAGCTGAGCGAGGAGACGTCCCGGTGGATCAGCTCGTACTCGATCTCCGAATCCGGGTCGCAGACCCAGATCGTCCCGTCGCCGAGGCGGACGAACACGTCCCCCTGAAAGAGTTTCCCCAGCGGCTGCAATCTGCCGTGCGGGGTGTCCACCGGCTCGGGATCCAGCCCTTCGGCAAAGGCCCTGTCCGGATTTTCCGGATCCCGGTCCACCAGCTCCTCCAGAATCCGGAAGAGCCCTCCTGAATGCGGGATCCCGATTTCCGTCGCGAAACGCGCGCCGTCTCCGTCGGGCCATATCCGGGCCGCCGTCTCGGGCCGGAATCTCAGCAGATCGCCCGGTACCGCCCCCGCCGTGATCACGCCCCAGTCAACCTGGACCAGCATCGGTCACCACCCCTTGCATATCCGTGCACGAACTCCGGTGCACGTACGGCTCACCCTCGATATCGTCCGGATCCTAAGGGCTGCCGGCCAGGCTGGGGTTCGTCGCGGCGGGCCTCGGCGTCACGGTCCTGCCGGCGCTCGCAGCCGGGGCCGCCCGGGCGGCCATCGCCCTGGTCCCGGTGGACCCGGCGGACCCGCCCCACCGCAAGGTCTACGCCGCCACCGCAACACGGCACCACCCCGTCCCCGGCGGCCACGGCCTTCCTGACGGACCTGCGCGGGGCGGTGGGGTCGATGGGGCGCTGAACGGCGAGGGACTGGGGGCGTCCGGCCCAGAGCTGTCCGTGTGGTGAGTGGTGGTGCGGCGAGCGGTGGTGGCGGCGGGCGCGGTCTCGGCCGGACCAGCAGGACGGGACACGGGGTGTGGTCGACGATCAACCGGCCGGCGCGTCCGAGGCTGTGCGGCCCCACGGGGGTGCGGCCGCCGTCCCGCGCTAGGACGAGCAGCTCGGCACCTTCGGCGGCCGCCACGACGTCCCGTCGCCCCTGCCGCACCGGGCGCCCGGTGCGGCAGCGCGGGTGCCCCGGCCGGTCGGCTCCGGCGGCCGGCAGATGCTCGCGGGCCTCGGTGGCGAGGTGTTCCACCGTCGTGCCGGGGACGCGGTCGGGAGGGGCGCGACCCAGCAGTCCGGTATGGGCGCCTGTGCGACGCCCGGCGCCTCGTGGCCCGGGATGTGGAGCACCATCAGGTCGGCGTCCGCCGGCGCGTGGAAGCGTGCGGCGTCGACGCAGGCGGGCCAGGTGACCTCCACGATCCGGACGACGACGGTCACGGTGGCGCCGTCAACGGGGCGAACCGGGTGAAGGCCAGGCCGTGCTCCACGGGGAAGGCGCAGCCTCCGAACGCCGCATCCGCAGAAGCACTTTCCCTCGCCTTGCTTCTTGCGGTGTCGGCCTGAGCGGCGATCCGGCCATCGGCTGGCCGGAGGCCGCCGTGGCCGTTCCTGCCGCCGGGGCGGTCATCGCCACCGGCGCAACCTCGGCTCGACCGCGCCGCGGCCGAAGCCTGGATGGCCCGCCGGGCGGAGGTCTCCAAACCGCGGCCTTGGCCGCGTGAGCGGACCAAATGCTTCCGGACAGGTTTTCGAGCGCGTGCGTCGTGTGGGGAGGCGCGCAGGCCTTGCCGCGACCCGGTGTCGCAGCGGGGTCGGGTGGCCGGTATCCGACCGTATCTTCCGCATATGGGGAGCTCTGGGCGTCCGGTGAGATATCCGTACGTTACGGTAACTTCGCTGTCCGTCATTCCCGGACGCACCCTGCGCCCCTCTGTCATCCACCGCCCCGGCACCCCCATGCCCACCGGGCGGATCGCCACGGAGAACGACACACATGAGCACGACCGCATACAGCCGAATAGCCTCCTTAGGCACCCGGCTTCCCGCAACAGTCCAGACCACCCCCCAACTCGCCGCCCTGGTCCCGGGGCTGGGCGACGCGGACATCGAGAAGATCACCGGGATCGCCGAGCGGCGGGTGTGCGACCCCGATCCGGCCGCCGGCGAGGACTCGTTCGGGATGGCCCTGGCCGCCGCCCGGGACGCGCTGGCGTCCTCCCGCTACCAGGCCGCCGACCTCGACATCGTCATCTCCGCCTCGATCACCCGCTTCACACAGGGCGATCGCTTCACGTTCGAGCCGTCCTTCGCCGCCATGCTGGCGAGTGAGCTGGGCGCCCGCTCCGCCATCCATTTCGACGTCTCCAACGCCTGCGCCGGAATGATGACGGGGGTCTGGCTGCTCGACCGGATGATCCGCTCCGGTGCGGTGCGGCGCGGTCTGGTCGTCAGCGGCGAGCAGGCCACCCGCGTCGCGCAGACCGCCGCACGGGAGATGACGGATTCCTACGACCCGCAGTTCGCCTCGCTCTCCGTCGGGGACTCGGCCGCCGCGGTCGTCATGGACGTGTCCACCGATCCGGGGGACCGCATCCACTACGTCGAGCTGATGACCTGCTCCGAGTACTCCCACCTGTGCATGGGCATGCCGAGCGACCGCACCCGGGGCATCGCCCTCTACACGGACAACAAGAAGATGCACAACCGCGACCGGCTCAGGCTGTGGCCGCGCTTCCACGGAGACCTGCTGGCCAAGGGCGGGCGGTCGTTCGCCGGGGAGGGGTTCGACTACGTGATCCAGCATCAGGTCGGCACCCGTTTCATCGACTACGCCAACGCGATGGCCGAGGACGAGTTCGCCACCCCCATGCCCACCTCCCTCTCCGTGGTGGAACGCTACGGAAACACCGCCACGACCTCGCACTTCCTGACGCTGCGCGAACACCTCCGGGCGGGGACCGCCCGCCGCGGGGCCACGTTCCTGCTGGTGCCGGCGGCCTCCGGCGTGGTCACCGGTGCCCTGTCCGCGACCCTCACGAACGTGGGGGTGTGAGTCATGGGCATGATCATCACCGCCGCCGAAACCGCTGTCCCCGCCTCGGCCGCCCCCGCCACCGCGCCGCAAAGCCCCACCCGGGCACCGGCATCCGCCGTGCACCTCGCCGGCCGGGCCGCCCGAGCCTGCCTGGCCCGTGCGGGAGTGCCGGCCTCGTCGGTCGGCGTGCTCGTCAACGTCGGCGTCTACCGCGAGCACAACACCTTCGAACCTGCCATGGCGGCCCTGGTGCAGAAGGAGATCGGCATCAACCTCGACTACATCGCCGACCCCGAGCCGGCGGCGGGATTCTCGTTCGACCTGATGAACGGAGCCTGCGGCGTACTCAACGCGGTCCAGGTGGGGCAGGCGCTGCTGGAGACGGGAAGCACCGAGCGCCTGCTGATCACGGCGGCCGACGTCCACCCGGCCGGTGACGCGGACCGCGACACCGGCTACCCGTACGCGGACCTGGCCGGTGCCTTCCTGCTGGAGCGCAGCGCCGAACCCGGAGCCGGATTCGGGCCGGTGCGCCACTACACGGCAGACCGGCCCACCGACGTGGAGGGCTACCTCGACACCGGCACCATGGGCACCCGCGGGCGGACCACGATCACCGTCAGGCGCGAACCGGGCCACCGGGCGCGGCTGACCGAGCTGGCGGCGCGCGCCGTCACCGAGTACGCGCAGGAGTTCGGCCTCGACCTCGAACGGACCCTGGTGATCGGCCCGTCCGCCGGCACTGCCGCGAGCACGGCCGGCACCGGGGCCCGGGCCGGGACCTGGACCGGGGACGCTCCCGGGGTCAGGTCCGGGGCCGGGGGAGAGCCGCACACCGCCGCGCCCGTCCTCGGCTACCTCCGGGCGATGGACGGCGCACGCCGCGACGACTACGACCGGTTCCTGTTCGTGTCCGCCGGCGCCGGACCCAGCGCGGCATGTGCCGCCTACCGGCCCGAGGGATGGTGAGCGCGGTGCGTCGTACGAGCCCGGCCACCGGACGGAACGACACGGGGGAGGAGCCGAGCGGCCAGCCCGCGGAGCTGCCCGGGGGACACGAGACCGGCGGCGCCACGGGCAGCGTGCCCGGGTGGCTGGAGCGCAACGCCCGTGCCTTTCCCGACAAGCCGGCCGTGATCCACCCCCTCGGCCGCGGCTCCGCGTACGGCACGGTCACCTACGGGCAGTTGCAGGCGACGGTCGAGCAACTGGCCCGCGGATTCGAGTACGCCGGGATCACCCGGGGCACCAAGACGGTGCTGATGGCCCCGCCCGGACCGGAGCTGTTCGCGCTCGTCTTCGCGCTGTTCCGGGTCGGGGCCGTGCCCGTCGTCGTGGATCCCGGCATGGGGGTGCGGCGCATGCTGGACTGCTACCGGGCCGTGGGAGCCGAGGCGTTCATCGGGCCGCCCCTCGCCCAGCTCGTGCGCGTCCTGGGCCGCCGTACCTTCGCCGGAGTGCGGGTTCCCATCACCCTGGGGCGCCGCCGCCTCGGCCGCGGTCACACCCTGGCCGCACTGCGCGCCGCGCCCGCAGCCGGGCGCGGAACCGGAGCCGCGAGTACCTCGTGCCCGGACGGGACGGCACCGACGGACGGTGACGACCTGCTGATGATCGGCTTCACCACCGGAAGTACGGGCCCGGCCAAGGGAGTCGAGTACACCCATCGGATGGCCCTGTCCATCGCCCGCCAGATAGAGGCCGTCCACGGCCGCACCCGCGACGACGTCTCGCTGATCACGCAACCCTTCTACGGGGTGCTCGACCTGGTCTACGGCTCCACCCTCGTGCTCGCGCCCCTGGCTCCCGCCCGGGTCGCGCAGGCGGACCCGGTGCTGCTCGTGGACGCGCTGGAAAGGTTCCGCGTCACCACCGTGTTCGCCTCGCCCGCCCTGCTGCGGAACCTGGCCGGGCACCTCACCGGCGCCGCCCGGGGCAGACACCCGCTGCCCGACCTGCGCTGCGTGGTGTCCGGCGGGGCCCCGGTACCCGATGCGGTCGTCGCCACGCTGCGCCGGGTACTCGACGAGAAGGCGCGGATCCACGTGACGTACGGCGCCACGGAGGTGCTGCCGATCACCTCCATCGAGGCGGCCGAAATCCTCGGCGACCGCGACCGCGACCGCGACCGCGACCGCGACGGCGACGGCGACTCCGGCCGCGTACGCGGCGGTACCGCGGCCCGGTCCGCGGCGGGCGAGGGGACGTGCGTCGGCCGGCCCGTCCCCGGCACCCGTGTGACCATCGCCCCCGTCACCGACGGGCCGCTCGCCCGCCTGGACCCCGCCCGCACCCTGCCGGCCGGGCACATCGGCGAGATCCTGGTCCAGGGTGACTCCGTCAGCGGGCGCTACCACAACGCACCGCACTGCGACGCCCTGCACAAGGCGACCGAGGATCGACCCGGGGGCGAAGCCCCGCGCCTGTGGCACCGCACCGGTGACCTCGGCCGCCTCGACGACGAAGGACGGCTGTGGTTCTGCGGCCGCGCCGCGCAGCGCGTGCGCACCGAGTTCCGGGACCTCCACACCGTGCGCTGCGAGGGAGTCTTCAACGCCCATCCCCTGGTCCGGCGCACCGCCCTGGTCGGCATCGGGCGGCCCGGCGCACAACGGCCCGTCGTCTGCGTGGAGGTCGAGACCGCGGCGCAGGGCGCGGCCCTCGACGACAGCGGGTGGCGGCGGCTGGTGGCAGAGCTGCGCGCGATGGCCGACGCGCACGCCGCGACGACCGGTCTCCGGGAGTTCGTACGCCACCCCGGCTTCCCCGTGGACATCCGGCACAACGCCAAGATCGGCCGCGAGGAGCTGGCCCGCTGGGCCGAGCGTCGACAGAACCGGCCCGCCCCGCTGTTCTCCCGTCCGAGGCCCGGCACCCGGGGGCGGACGCTGTGAAGATCCTGGTCACCGGCGCGTCCGGATTCCTGGGCGGGCACCTGGTCGACGGCGCTCTGCGCCAAGGCCATCAGGTCCGCGCCCTCGTACGGCCCGGCAGCGATGCCGTACGGCTGCGCTCCCTGCCCGGCGTCGAGGTCGTCACCGGCGATCTCACCGACGGCGGCTCACTGGGCCGTGCGGCGGAAGGCTGCGAAGCGGTGCTGCACAGCGCGGCACGGGCCGTCGACCACGGCAGCCGCGCTCAGTTCGAGGCGGCCAACGTCACCGGCACGCTGCGGCTGCTGGCGGCCGCGCGGTCGGCTGGGACGCGGCGGTTCGTGTTTGTCTCCAGCCCGAGCGCGCTGATGCGGGTGCGGGAGGGCGACCGCCTCGGCATCGACGAGAGCACCCCGTACCCACAGCGGTGGTTCAACCACTACTGCGAGACGAAGGCGATCGCCGAACAGTACGTACGGGCGGCCGACGGACCGGAGTTCACCACCTGTGCGGTGCGCCCGCGCGCCATCTGGGGGCCGCGTGACCGCGCCGGCTTCCTGCCGCGCACGGTCGACGCCATGCGCCGCGGCCGGCTGCCCGACCTGTCGGGCGGCAAGCGGGTCCTGGTGTCGCTGTGCCACGTCGACAACGCGGTGGACGCCTGCCTGCGCGCCGCGGAAGCCCCCGCCGGGCGGGTCGGCGGCCGGGCCTACTTCGTCGTGGACCGCGAGGAGACCGACCTGTGGCCCTTCCTGGCCAAGGTGGGCGCCCTGTTCGGCTGCCGCCCGCCCGCCCCGCGCATTCCGCTCGGCCTCGGCCGCGCCATCGCCGCGTCGGTCGAGACGGGCTGGCACCTGCGCCGCCGGGCCACGGGCGCGAGCAGGGGCCGAGGCCCCGAGTCGGGGCCGCCGATGAGCCGCTACATGCTGGCGCTGCTGACCCGTTCGGCAACGTACGACGCCACCGCCGCCCGGTACGACCTCGGCTACACGGCTCCGCGCAGCCAGGTGGAAGGACTGCGGGCGCTGCACGAGTGGGTGACGGCGCAGGGCGGCGTCACGGCCTGGACCGCCCCTTCGGCGGCCTCCACCGCCTCCCCCGCGGCGGCCCGCCCACCCGCGACGCGCACCGCACCCGACCCCACCGGACAAGGGAACTCCCCGTCATGACATTCCGTCAGGCCGCAGACGCGGTCGTCGCCGCGCCCTACCGGCGGCCGGTCTCCCCCACGGAGCGCCTCTACCTCGCCGCCGGGGACGCGCGCGGAGCCATGGCCCTGCGCATCGTCGTCGAGGGGGAGGGCACACCCGACCGCGGACGCTTCCAGGCAGCGCTGGCACGGGCCGCCACGGCATGCCCGGGGTCCTCGCTCGTGCGCGCCGGCTCGATGTGGAGCGCCGAAGGGCCGCCGCCGCGGGTGCGGTACGCCGAACCGCGTGCCGGCGCACCCGCCGACGCGGTGCACGGGACGATCGTGCTGCCCGAGCCCACCCGTCCCATCCGGTCCACCCGGCCCACCCGTCCCATCCGGTCCACCCGGCCCACCCGGCCCATCCGGTCCACCAGGTCCACCAGGTCCTTGCAGGGAGCGGAGCCGCCCGGCTGCGAGGTACTCGTCGTGCCCGGAGCCGGCTCCGGCTCGGGCGCGGACGGGACACCGACCACCGTCGTGTTCAGCGCCTCGCACGCCGTGATGGACGGTCACGGCGCCCTGACCTGGGTGCGGGAAGTCTTCCGCGCGCTGAGGGGCGAGGCCCCCCAACCCGCGCTCGACGCGGACACCGACGCCGAGCTGCTGCGCCGACTGGGCCGCACCGGTCCGCGTCCCACGCCGGGGCCCGCCCGGCGTTCCCCGCTCGGAACGGCGGGCGGCGGCGCCCCGGCCCGGACGCTGTGGCTGCGCCGCTCCCTGCCCGGGCGCCATGCCGCGCTCACCGCCCGCCTCGCCCAGGCGCTGACGGACGCCGCGCGGCTCGACACCCGCGTCATGGTCCCGGTCGACCTGCGCCGCCACCGCCCCGGGATCGCGGCGACGGGCAACCTGAGCCTGCCGCTGTTCCTGGACCTGCGCCCCGGGGCCGACTGGACGGCCGCGCACTCCCACCTCCTGACCGCCCTCGCCGAGGGCCGGGAGCTCGCCGCCGGGTTCGAGACGAACCTGTCGCGGCTGCCGTCGGCCGTGACCGCCGGCGTGCTGCGTACCGCCCAGGCCCTGACGCTCCGCACCGACCGGCACCTCGCCTCGGCGGTGGTCTCGCACCTGGGCCGCCTGGACCTCGACGAGTTCTCCGGCGGTGGTTTCACGGCGTCCGCGGCGTTCGCGCTGCCGGTGCACGCCCCGCTGGTGCCGCTCTCGTTCGTCGCCGCCGAGACCGCAAGGACGACCGAGATCACGCTCGGCGTCCGCGGCGCCGGCCCGGACCTCGCCGCCCGTGCAGCGGACCTGCTGGACAGGACACTGGCCGCCCTCGCCGACCCGGCGGCGGTCCACCGGGACCGGCTGGACGTCGAGGCCCGGCGCCCCGCCCCGACACCCGCGCAACCGCAGCCGGAACCCCAACCGCAACCGGAACGGGACCCAGAACCAGAACCGCAGCAGGAACCAGAACCGGCACGCGAACCGGAGCCCGAACCGCAGCCGGAACCGGCCGCCCCCGAGCCCACCGTCGTGGACGTCTTCCGGGCCCGGGCCGCCCGCACCCCCGGTGCACCCGCCCTCGACGGGCCCGAGGGCGTGGTCACGTACGCCGAACTCGACCGGCGCTCCGAAGCGGTCGCGGCCGCGCTCGGGCGGCGTGGCATCGGACGCGGGGACCTGGTCGCACTGGTCGTCGACCGCACGCCCGCCGGAGTGTGCGCCCTGTGGGGCGTCCTCAAGGCGGGCGCCGCCTACGTGCCGCTCGACCCGGCCCATCCCGGCGCGCGGATCGGGGAGATCCTCCAGGGCTGCGCCGCCGCGCTGTGCCTGACCCGACGGCACCTGGCCGACGAGCTCGCCCCCTTCGTGTCCGGGGCGATCCTGCTGGCCGTCGACGACCTCCTCGACGGTTCCCACGCGGCCGACGCGGCCGACGCCGCCGGCGTGGCCGACGCGGATGCAGCGGGTGCCGCGGACGCCGACGCGGCCGGTCCCGCCGGACCCACCACCTCGGCGGCCATGCGGCCCACCCCCTCGGACCTCGCCTACGTGATCCACACCTCCGGTTCCACGGGCCGCCCCAAGGGCGTGCAGATCGAGCACCGCAGCCTCATGGGCTTCGTCCGGTGGATGACCGACATCGTCCGCGTCACCGAGCGCACCCGCTTCGGCTTCGCCTCCTCCTACGCCTTCGACATCTCCTGCTTCCCGCTCTTCCTGCCGCTGCTGGCCGGCGGTACGACCGTGCTCGCGCCCGGCACGCCCTCGCCCGCCGCGCTGCGCGAGCTCGTCACCGAACACCGGGCGGACACCCTCGCGCTCACCCCCTCCCACCTCGCCCTCCTCGGGCCCGCGGCCAGTCAGCCCGCACGTTCGCTGACCACCCTGCTGCTGGGAGGGGAGCCCCTCACCCCCGCCGCCGTACGGTCCGCGCGCACCGCGTTCGGGGCCGGATGCCGGGTCGTCAACGCGTACGGGCCCACCGAGGCGACCGTCGCCGTGCTCGCCCACACCGTGGACGGCACCGAGAGCGGCGCAACCGTCCCGATCGGCCTCCCCGGACCGTACGCCCGGGTGGACCTCGTCGGGGACGACGGCGAGATCATCGGCAGCAGCCCGGGGGACACGGGCCGCACCGGTGAGATCGTCGTACGCGGGGTCCAGGTGGCCCGCGGCTACCTCGGCGAGGCCGACGGCCCCTCCGACGGCCGGCCCTCCCCCTTCACCACCGGCCCCGACGGTATCCGCGCCTATCGCACCGGGGACCTCGGCCGCCGACTGGCCGACGGCGCGATCGAGTTCGCCGGGCGCATCGACGACCAGGTCAAGATCGCCGGACACCGCGTCGAACCCGCCGAAGTGGTCGCCGCCCTGGAGGCCCACACCGCCGTCCACCGGGCCCTCGTCGTGCCCCGCCGTCGCCCGCACTCGACGTCGGCCGTGTTGTGCGCGTACGCCGTGCCGCACCCCGACCACCCCGGCGGGGCCGCAGACCTGGCCGACGCCCTGCGGGCCGGTCTCGCCCGCACGCTCCCTCCCCACCTCGTCCCCGCACACGTCGTCGTGGTCGACGCGTTGCCGAGCACCGTCAGCGGGAAGACCGATCTCGACGCCCTCCCCGACCCCTTCGCCCGCGCCGTGCCGGGCGCACCCGCCCCGCACGAATCCGCGCCCGCCACTCTGGAGGCGCGCGTCCGGCACCACTGGGCGGAGATCCTCGGCGTCGACGGCGCACGGCTGTCGGCGGACTCCGACTTCCACGCCCTCGGCGGAGACTCCCTGGCCCTCGTCGAGATGCTCACCGCCGTCTCCTCGGACCTGCTGACCCCCCACCAGGCCCGGCGGTTCACGGGCCGCCTGGACTGCATGGTGCGGGACCTGACGCTCGCACAGGTCTGCGCCCACCTGACCCTCGTCCGCGAGGAGGCCACCGCGTGATCTTCGTCGGAGAAGGAGCCCTGCTGCGCCGCGCCGTCACCCACGCCGCCACCCGTGGTCACCCGGTCGACCTGGTCTGCTCCGCCGATCCACTCGACGCCGCTGCCGCCGACGCGCCCCACCTCGCGGCGGCGGACATCAACGCGCACGCCGCAACGCTGGCCCGAGCCGGCACCGACGGCATCGTCTGGTCGCTCAACAACCGGCAGATCTTCCGGGAGCCACTGCTGCGGACGGGGGACCTGCGCATCATCAACATCCACAACGGGCTGCTGCCCCGGCACCGCGGCCTGCCGTCCGTGGCCGTCCTGTTCGCCCTGCTGCACGGCGACACCGAGTACGGTGCCACCGCACACGAGGTCGACGCCGGCATCGACACCGGCCCCGTCCTGGCCGAACTCCGCTTCCCCCTCGGCCCCGAGGACCGCCACCACCAGGTCATGCTCCGTGGCATCCGCGCCTGCCAGACGCTGTTCGAGCAGATCCTCCCGTCCGTCGCCGCCGGTACGGCCGCCCCCGCGCCCGGTGCGGGGGCGGGCCCGTCCGCCTATTACGGTCTGCGGGCCCTGGAGCGGCTCGCGGCCCACCGTGACCACCCCGCCTACGCCCGGGCCACCGACCTGGGCCCCTTCACCGGCCACGCCCAGGAGCTCGCCCGGGCATTACGGCCGCCGGTGCACCCGCCACCACGACCGCCCCACTCGTCCTGACGGTCTCAGGGCGGGGACGAGTCGCGCCGGGGGAGCGGGGGCCGCGTTCAGGTCTGGCACTGCTTCGTGGACGCGGGAGACCAGCCGCTCCAGGCGGCGCCGTCAGCGCGGGCGTGCACGCGGACTTCGACCTTCACGGGCCCGCACACCCGCGTCGTGCTCCCCCGGTGCGGCGGCCTCTCCCCGAACTTTTCACCCGGAAGGGAGCAGGACCGGCCTCGGGAGGCGAGCGCTGCGGTGACACCGCCACGCCCGCTCAGTGCGGGGCCCGATCCCACCGCCGCACTTCGTCGACCAGCATCCGCCGGGTCTCCAGCAGGGCCGACACCCGGGCGTCGATGTCCGCGATCTGGCCGAGGAGCCGATCCCGGGCCCGGTCGCACGGGGTGAGGTTGCCGTCCTCGGCGAAGCAGGGGAGCAGCTGCGCGACGTCCTCGAGGTTCAGTCCGATCCCGAGCAGCAGTCTGATGCGGCGGACCCGTTCGACCGCCTGCCCGGGGAAGTCGCGGTAGCCGTTCGCCAGGCGCTGGGAGGGCAGGAGCCCGTTCGCGTCGTAGTACCGCAGCACCCGAGTGCTGGCCCCGGTCCGCTCAGCGAGCTCGCTGACCCGCACAACCATCCCCCTCGCGCCCGGACTTGACCTTGACACCGGTGTCAAAGTCTAGCGTGCACCCATGATCATCGACTTTCACGCGCACGTCACGGTCGACGTTCCGGCCCAGTTGGCCCGAGCACGGCAGGCCGGTGTCGGCCGTACGGTTCTGCAGTCGACCCGCATCCATCCCGAAGCGCCGACGACCCTCGACGGGCTGCGGGCGGAGTTCGCCCGGCTGCTCGCGGTAGTCGGCGGTGAGGCCGGTCACGAGGACGAGTTCGAGGCCGCGGTGGACGAACTCCGCGATGCCGTCGAGGCCCATCCGGGCGAGAGCGTCGCGCTGGCGCCCGTACGCCTGGACACGCCCGCCGACCGGACGCGGGCCCGGCTGGACGACCTGCTCGCCCGCCCCGGCTTCGTCGGCATCGGCGAACTGACCCCCGCTCCCGGCCGGGCGCACCTCATTGAGCCCGCGCTCGCCGTCAGCGCCGACCACGGCGGAGTGCCGGTACTGCTCCACGGCTTCGCGCCGAACACCGCCGACGATCTGCGGACGTACGCCTCGCTGGCCGCGCGCTACCGCACGGTCCCGGTCGTCGTCGGTGCACTCGGCGGATTCAACTGGCCGGAGCTGGTCGATCTGGCCCTGGACACGCCGAACCTCCACATCGACCTCTCCAGCGCCCTGCAGGTGTTCGCCGTGCGCGCCGCGGTCCGCGAGCTGCCCGAGCGGTGTCTGTTCGGGTCGAACACCCCCTACGGAGACGTGGTCGCCGCGCGGCACACGGTCGAGGCCGCCGTCACCGATCCGGCGGTCCGCGACCTGGTCCTCGGCAGCAACGCGGCCCGCCTCCTGACCGGCGGCTGACCGCTCACCGGGAGGGGAGCCGCCGGGCCTACGGGGCCGGCCGGTCCGCAGGGCGCACGGCGCGGACGCGGTCGGCGGAGAGATGGAGCTCGTACGGCAGGCAGCAGTCGGAACACAGGGTCGCGACGAGGGTCCCGCAGGCGCACAGCTGGTTCATTCCGCCGTCCGGGGTCGCCCCGCAGCAGGCGGGCGACGCGTGCCGCAGCCGCAGGCCGCGGGCGTCGTCCGGATTGATGACGATGTTGCCCCGTGGCCCCTGCGAAACCAATGGCCTCCCCTCCACGTCCGAGTGCTCTCCGTGGCGCGGCATGACCGGCCCGGGCACGTCGGCGACGACCAGCGGCGCACCGTACGGTTCCGTCTCGATCGCATAGCAGCCCGCCGGCACGGTCGCCGGGGACGGTCCCGGCTCATCGGCCTCCCACCACGCGTAGTGCGGAGCCTCGGGAACCGCGGGCAGCCTGGTGAGCGGCCCCGTCAGCGGCACGCCGCACGCCCCGCACACGAACACCACCGCGTCGCCCCCTCCGGCCCCGCCGTCGACGCCCTGGCCGTGGTTTCGCTGATCGTGCACGAGCCGACAGTACCGGGTACGACGCCGGGCCCGGCACGGCGCGGACGCCGGCCGGCGCCGGCGCACGGCTCGCGGAGATCCCGGGCCGGGTGCTCCACCTGCGGGTGAACCCGCTGTGAAAGATCCCCGCCCAGGGGCCCCGCCGGACCACACTGGCCCGCGCACACCATCTGACACCGGCAGCCGTGAGCGGTCGGCCCGGTGACGACGTAAGGCGGACGGACGGCGATGGCGAACGGAACGGTCATGCTGGCACTGCGGGAGAACCCGCTCGGCGGAGGCGTGAGCGCGGAACAACTGCGCCGCATCGGAAAGGAGTTGGAGAGGCACGGCCTGGAGCTGCGCTGGGCGGCCGACGCCCGGGACGCCCGGGCCACCCTGCAGACCGAGGTGGGCATCGCGGCGGCGGTGGTTGCCTGGGACCTGCCGGCCGGACGCGTCCGCGGCGGCGGATCCCGGGGCACGGGAGCGGACGACGGCTCCGGCGAAGCCGCCGCTCGGGCGGGTGAGGCGGGCGACGACCGGAGCGCTGCCGGCGGCGCCGACGTCCTCGCGCACATCCGGCGCCGGTTCAAGGACCTGCCCGTCTTCCTCGTCATGACCGATGACTCCGAGCACGACCTCGACCGGCTGCCCCTGTGGGTGTCCGAGGCCGTCGTCGGTTACATCTGGCCGCTGGAGGACACCCCCGCCTTCATCGCGGGCCGTGTGGCCACCGCCGCCCGCACCTACCACAAGGAAATCCTGCCGCCCTTCTTCCGGGCCCTGCGCCGCTTCGACGACGCGCACGAGTACTCCTGGCACACCCCTGCGCACTCCGGCGGCGTGGCCTTCCTCAAGTCCCCGGCCGGCCGGGCCTTCTTCGACTACTACGGCGAGCGCCTCTTCCGCAGCGACCTGTCCATCTCCGTCGGCGAGCTGGGCTCCCTGTTCGAACACAACGGCCCCATCGGAGAGGCCGAGCGCAACGCCGCCCGCGTCTTCGGAGCCGAGCGCACGTACTTCGTCCTGCACGGCGACTCCACCGCCGACCGGATGGTGGGCCACTACAGCGTCACCGCGGACGAGATCGCGCTCGTCGACCGCAACTGCCACAAGTCGGTGCTGCACGGCCTGGTGATCTCCGGCGCCCGTCCCGTCTACCTCGTCCCCACCCGCAACGGCTACGGGCTCGCCGGCCCCCTCCCACCCGCCGAGATCGCCCCGTCCGGGGTGGCCGCCCGGATCGCCGCGAACCCGCTGACGCCGGGGGCGGTCTCCGCCGACCCGCAGTACGCGGTCGTGACGAACTCGACGTACGACGGCCTGTGTTACGACACCGTCGCCGCAGCCCAAGCCCTCGCGCCCAGCACCCCGCGGCTGCACTTCGACGAGGCGTGGTTCGCGTACGCCCGTTTCCACCCCCTCTACGCCGGCCGCTACGGCATGGCCGTCGGCCCGGACACCTTCGAGGGGCCGGACCGGCCCACGGTCTTCGCCACCCAGTCGACGCACAAACTGCTGGCCGCGCTGTCGCAGTGCGCGATGGTCCACGTCCGGCCCGCGCCGCGGGCGCCCGTCGAGCACGAACGGTTCAACGAGGCGTTCATGATGCACGGCACCACCTCGCCGCTCTATCCGGCGATCGCCTCACTCGACGTCGCGACCGCGATGATGGACGGGGCGCAGGGGCAGTGGCTGATCGACGAGGCGGTGACCGAGGCCATCCGGTTCCGGCAGGCCGTCGTACGCACCGGCCGTCGCATCGCCGCCGCCGGGGACAGGCCCGACTGGTTCTTCGGCGCATGGCAGCCCGACACCGTCACCGACCCCGCCACCGGGGCCACGATGCCCTTCGCGGAGGCCCCCACCGCCCTGCTCGCCCGCGACCCCGGCTGCTGGCAGCTCGCACCGGGCGCGCCGTGGCACGGGTTCCGCGACCTCGCCGACGGCCACTGTCTGCTCGATCCGGTCAAGGTGACGCTGACCTGCCCCGGTGTGACGGCCACCGGCGCCACCCAGGAGTGGGGCATCCCGGCGCGCGTGCTGACCGCCTACCTCGCCACCCGCGGCATCGTCGTCGAGAAGACCGACAGCTACAGCACGCTCGTCCTCTTCTCCATGGGCATCACCAAGGGCAAGTGGGGCACCCTCATGGACGCCCTGATGGACTTCAAGAACCTCTACGACTCCGACGCCCCGCTCGACGGCGTCCTGCCGGAGCTGGTGGAGCAGTTCCCGCGTCGCTACGCCCGCACGAGCCTGCGCGCCCTGTGCCTGCAGATGCACGAGCACCTCACCCGGGCCGACTTCATCAGCTCTCTCGACACCGCCTTCCAGCAGCTCCCGCTGCCCGTGCACCCGCCCCAGCACTGCTACCGGCAGCTGATCCGGGGCGGTACCGAGCGGCTGCGGCTGGCCGACGCGGCCGGGCGGGTGGCGGCCGCCATGGTGACCGTCACCCCGCCGGGCATCCCGGTCCTCATGCCCGGCGAGTCCACGGGCGCCACCGATGGGCCGCTGCTGCGCTACCTGCGCGCCCTGGAGGCGTTCGACCGGGCCTTCCCTGGTTTCCACAGCGAGGCCCATGGCGTGACGATCGACTCCGAGACGGGCGACTACCTCATCGAGTGCCTGCGCCGGCCGGAGGAGCCGGCCGGCCGCTGACACCTCTCCGGTCCGTGCGCGGACAGGCCGCGGCGCCACCCACCCCAGCCCTTGTTTCGTCTATCGATTTTCGATAGATTCCAATCGTAAGTCGATGGGAGGATGGGTCGTGGGGAAGTTGACAGTGGGGGCGCTGCGCGCCGTGCTCGTGGTGGTGCTCGCCGGCACCGTGGCCGTACAGGCGTTGATGGTGTGGACGTTGGCGTCGGGCGCCGACCCGGAGGACGGGTCGCTTCCGCTGACCGCGTTCCGGGTGATCGTCGTGCTGGGCATGGTGTCGGCGCAGGTCGCCCTGGTCTCCGTATGGCGGCTGGTGGCGATGGTGCGACGCGGGACCGTGTTCTCCCATGCCGCCTTCCGGTACGTGGACGCGGTCATCGGCGCGATCGTGGCGGTGGCCCTCCTGTGGTTCACGGTCACGGCCCTCAATGCGCCGGGCCAGCGGGAGGACCCGGGCGTCACCGTCATCATGGGCGGGATCGGCCTGGCCGTCCTGGGGGTCGCGCTCATCGTGCTCGTGCTGCGGATGCTGCTGGCCCAGGCCGTCGCGCGAGACGTGGAGGCGTCGCAGATGCAGGCCGAGCTGGACGAGGTGATCTGATGCCGATCGCCGTCGACATCGACGTGATGCTGGCGCGGCGGAAGATGTCCGTGGGTGAGCTGGCGGACCGCGTGGGCATCACGCCCGCCAACCTGGCGGTGCTCAAGAACGGCCGGGCCAAGGCGGTGCGCTTCGCCACGCTCGCCGCGCTCTGCGAGGTCCTCGAATGCCAGCCGGGCGACCTGCTGCGCTGGGAGGCCGAGGACGCCGCGGCGGACGACCTGCTCGGCGCCGAAGTGGCATCGCCCGGCACCGCCCCGTGACATGGCGCGCCGCCGCGAACCCCCGTCCTTCCATCTCGGAAGGGCGAGGGTTCGTCGTCGGGCGCGCAGGGGAACGCGGGGGCCGTCGCCGTGGGGTGGGCGGCGGCCTCCTGGAGCGGGGATGCGGTCAGGCGCGGACACCGATGACGGTCTTGCCGCGGGCGCCGCCCCGCTCGACCTTCTGCAGGGCCTCGGAGGCCTCGTCGAGGGGGAAGACCGTCTCGACGATCGGCCGGAGCCGCCCGGCCTCCACCAGGCCGGCGAGGTGGGCCAGCTGCTCGCCGTGCGGGCGCATGAAGAAGCTGCGGGCCCGGACGTTCCACTGGGCCTGCCTGGCCTCGGCGTCCGCCACGGGCACGATCGAGACCAGCGTGCCGCCGGGCTTGAGCACGCCGAAGGACCGCTCCTGGGTCTCGCCGCCGATGGTGTCGAGGACGACGTCGACGTCGGAGACGATCTCGTCGAACTTCTCGGTCCGGTAGTCGATCACCCGGTCGGCGCCGAGCTCGCGGACCAGCTCCACGCTCGCCCCGCCGGCGGTGGCGACGACCTCGGCGCCGAGCTGCTTGGCGATCTGGACGGCGGCGGAGCCCACGCCACCGGCGGCGCCGTGGATGAGCACGCGCGTCCCGGCCCGTACGTCGGCCTGCTCGGTCAGGGCCTGGAGGGCGGTGAGCGCGACCAGGGGCAGCGAGGCGGCCTCCTCGAACGTCAGGCCGGACGGCTTGGCGGCGACCAGGGACTGGTCCACGGCGACGTACTCGGCGAAGGCGCCGCCCACGCGGGGATCGACGCGGGAGAACACCTCGTCGCCCACCGCGAAGCGGGTGACCTCGCCGCCGACCTCGGTCACCACGCCGGCGAGCTCGTTGCCGATGACCAGCGGTCCGGTCGGTTCCCCGGCGCTCAGGAAGCCCTTGACGATCAGGTGGTCCACCGGATTGACCCCGGCTGCGCGGACCTCGATGAGCACATCGCCGGGGCCGACGGCGGGGACGGGCACGTCGGTGACCCGGACGACGTCGCGGACCTGGCCGTATGTGTCGATGACTGCTGCCTTCATGGCGATCTCCTTGATCAAGTCTGTCGGGGTGAGGGTGAGGGTGAGGGTGGGGCTGGGGGAGGGGGAGGGGGATCAGGCGGTGGCGGCGGAGCTGCGCCCGGCCGCTGCGGCCCTCTCCAGGGCGTCGAGCAGGACCTCGGGGCTCTGGGCGCCCTGGAGTACGAACGTGCCGTCGATCACGAAGGTGGGGACCGCCGTGACGCCGAGCGCGGCGGCTTCGCCGAGCTCGGCGTGGACTTCGCCGACTCCCTCGGAGGAGGCGAGGAAGGCCAGGGCGTCGGCGCGGTCGAGGCCGGCCGCCTCGGCGAGCCTCGCGAGGGCCTCGCGGTCGCCGAGGTTCCCGCCGTCGGTGAAGTAATGCGCCAACAGGCGTTCCTTCACCTCGGCCTGACGTCCGTGCCGCCGGGCGAACCAGAGCAGGCGGTGCGCCTGGAACGTGTTGGTGGCCAGGGCGTCGTCCATCCGGAACGTGAGCCCTTCGGCAGCCGCAGCGCCGGTCAGCGGGCCGAAGATGGTCGCGGCGGGGCGGCCGAACTTGCGCTCGTAGACGTCGGCGGACGGCTCCGGCGCCTCGGGCGCCGCGGGGTTGAGCTGGAACGGCCGGTACACGACGTCGACGCCCGCCGCGTCCGGGAAGGCGGCCAGGGCCTTCTCGAAGCGGCGCTTGCCGATGTAGCACCACGGACACACCAGGTCCGAATAGATCTCGACCTTCACGACGCTCGCTCCTGACGGGTCTGTCCCACGGGTGGGTGCGGCTCCGCTCCGGAAGTTCCGGACCGCTCGTTCCATAACGTAGCCGATTCTGGAACGAGCGGTCAAATACGTGCTGCCCCGGCCGCTGACCTTCGCTACCGTGGGGTGCATGGCGAGACCACGCACGTTCGACGAAGAAGCGGTCCTGGACCGGGCGATGATCCTGTTCTGGCGCAAGGGCTACGAGGCGACCGCGATGAGCGACCTCGTGGAGGAGCTCGGGCTGGGCCGCGGATCGATCTATGCGGCGTTCGGGGACAAGCACCAGCTGTTCATCCGGGCCCTCGGCCGCTACCTGGACCACCAGACCCGGCTGCTCGGCACCGCGCTCGACGACAGGCGGCCGGCGCTGCCCCAGCTGCGCGACGTCCTGGGCCGGCTCCTCGCCGCCGACGCGGCCTCCGGCAACGCCGGGTGCTTCAGCGTCAACAGCATCGCGGAGCTGCTGCCGCACGACGAGGAGGTCGCCCAGCTGGCCCGGCGGAACCTCCGTTACGCCGAAGAGGCCTTCACCGCGCAGCTGGAGCGGGCCGCGCGGGACGGGGAGCTCGCTCCTGCCGTCACCCCGCAGCAAGGCGCTCGGCTACTGCTCAACCTGGTGCAGGGCCTGCAGATCATGCGCAAGGTGGACCCCGACCCGGCCCGCGCCGCCGACTGCCTGGACTCCACCTTCGCCCTCTTGCAGCGCCCGTCCGACACCGCCGGGGCACCCGGCGACGGCCCGGTCATGGCCGCAACGGCGCCGTAAGCGGGGCCCGGCGGAGCGGGTCCGTCACCGCCCGGAGCCGTGGCGGCGCTGCCCCCACGGCTTGCTCGGCCGGCCTCGGCGTACGTGGGGACGGCCTGGGCCGGCGCTCCTCAGTGCGGTGTGCACGAGCCAACCGGACGCGCCGCCGACCGCGTACCAGAACAGGTCGGGCGGGTTGAAGGTCGAACCGAGGACGAGGCGGGCGACGGTGCTGTGCCGGGAGAGCTCCGCCGGCACCGGGGTCAGCTGGAGGAACTCGACGAGGCAGCTGGCGGCCAGCGCGCTTCCGGCGGCCCTGAAGGGCGTGATTCGTGGAGCCACCGACACGACCAGGGCGAGCAGCAGGACGGTGTACAGCGCGTCGCCGCCGTACTTGGCCACGCTCCCGGTCGCCAAGGCCCTGAGCCCCAGGCCCAGTCCGACGGTGACCGCCGCAGCGGCCGCTGCTGTCAGACGGGTGCGAGCCGGGTCGACGGCGGCACGCTCAAGGGTTCCGAGCGGGAGGGTCACAGGGCCATACGATAATCACGACCGGGCACCTCTCAGAACCGTCCCCCGGAGACGGAGGCCTTTCGACGAACAGGAGAACTCGCCGTGACGGGCCTCGAATTCCTCGCCTCCTTCATCAAGACCGGGCGCCTGCACCACGGCATCGGCATCGGCTCCACCCTCGGTGAGGCCGACCGTGTCCTGCAGCACCGCTGCGTCGATGTCGTCGGCGAGGACGGCCTCTCCCTGCGCCGCGACTACGGGTTCGTCGAGCTCTACTTCAATCCGGGGGAGGAGTGGGTGATGTCCGGCGGCTCCATCGAGCTCCACCGCCTCGCGAACGCCCCCGAGTCCGCGGCGCCCTGGGCCGCAGGCACGGGCGTCGAGTTCACCCGGTACACCGCCTGGGCGGACGTACGGGAGGCGCTGTCGGAGGTCCCTCCCGCCCCGGAGTTCACCGTCACCGATCAGGGCGGCTTCGTCGAGTACCGGGCCGAGGCGTCGTGCGTCTCCGTCCTCGTCGTGGACGACGAGGACGACGAGAGGGGCTACCACGCAGGGCACGGGGACGTGTGGAGCATCAGCCTCTGGGCACCCGTCCGGGCGATGTGATCCCCGGTTCAGGACCCGCGGCCGTCCACTCCGGCCGGGCGGCTCAGTCGAATTCGAACGTGGCGACGACAGGGGCGTGGTCGGACTCCGGGAATTTGTCGTCGGTGGCGAAGGCGAGCGAGTCGTCGTGGAGGATCTCGTTGTGGATCTCCGAGCCGCGGTAGTGGGCCAGGATGTTGCGGGTGACGAGCATGTGGTCGAGCATCTGGCCCTGGCCGTGGTGGAAGAGGGTGTAGCGGGCGTCGCCCGGGACGGTGCGTTCGATGGGAACGAGGACGTGCGGGGCGAGATCGCCGTTGTTGGTGTCTTCGACGTTGCCGCAGATCGCCAGGACCGGAACCTCCTCCGGCTCGGCGTTGAAGTCACCGGTGACCACGATCCGCGCGTCGGGGTCGTCCTTGAGGATCTGGTCTACGAGGCGCCGTACTTCCAGGGCCTGGCTCATGCGCTTCATGGACGACAGGAAGCTGCCCTCGGCCCAGGCGTCGGCGCTGCGCCAGTTGCCCTTCTTCGGGTCGATCACCTGACCGGGGATCTCGCTGGGGATCTTCGACTTCAGGTGCACGGTGATGACGTGCAGCAGGCTGCCGGGTGCCGCGTGGTCGATGTCGATCTGAGCGTGCAGGATCGGACGTTCGACTCCGATGGGGATCGGCTGCGGGTCGGGGGGTATCGCGGTGAGCCGCTGGTAGCGGGGCTCGGCGACGAGGTCGTTCTTCAGCTGTTCGTGCTTGATGACCGGCAGGTGGGTGGCGATGACCAGGTTGCGGAAATCGAAGACGGCGTCGTCGTCGGGTTTCGTGCTGACCAGCACGGCCCCGTCGAGGTTGGTCCCGTCGAGCAGTTCCTCGAGGGCCAGCAGTGCACGCGGTTGCCCGGGGCGCTCTTGGCCGTGGACTTCCTGGAAGCAGGCGATGTCAGCGCGCAGTCGCTTGATCTGCGGTTTCATCAGCGTGATGCGCTCGGCCAGGGTCGGGCGCGTGCCCGGCGCGGTCTCGTCGAAGTTTTCCAGGTTGAACGTGGAAATCCGGATCTGTGTCATGGGTGCTCCCAGGACGTGTGGAGGAAGCGGTTCGGGTCTGTGGGCAGTCACACCGCGGGAGACAGGCACGTCGTCGGCTAGGTGGCAGCGGCCAGGCAGAACTCCACGAGACCGGCGTCGACATCGAGGACGATCTTCTTCATCTCCGTCCACGGCGGTTGGAAGGCCATTCCCCATTCGACCGTGAAGGCGAGGATCTTCTCCTCGTCCCGGCCCGAGAGGATGTGGCGGGCGTAGGCGTAGTCGTCGCTGGTACCGCACGTCGGGTACAGGTCGAACGCCGACTGGGGGGTGTATTCGGTGCCGCGTACGCCCTTCAGGGCCTCGCAGAACCGTGCGGCGAGGACCGCGGAGTCGTCGGCGTCGTCCTCGTCGATGAACTCGGCGTAGACCAGGCCGTCCTTCAGCCCGCGTTTGCCGTCGAAGAGGGGGTTGCGGAAGTTCTTGGCCGGGTCGACGGACTGGTTCTGGTCGTCGCCCCATACGAACAGCATCTTCTGGGTGTAGCTGTGCACGTCGATGAACCAGTGGGTGCGGACGAAGTGGTCCAGCAACCGCCGGACGTTGCGGGTCTCCACCTCCGAGAAGGGCTCGGGTCCCTGGTAGACCTGGTTGATGTCCGCGGGGTCGTCCGAGACGTGGACCGGGGCCAGCGGATGGAAGGCGGTCCGGAAGTCGAAGAGGTGGTCGTAGTTGCGGTTGAGGTCGACGCCGACCGCGGCCGGATCGCCACCGGACTGTGCCGGATTGCGGTTGCGCCGCCACATCGGGTCGACGGTCTGGCTGTAGTGCCGGCCGTCCGGGTTGGCGAGCGGGAAGACGACGACGTCGAGTTCCTCCAGGATCGTGCGCACCTGGGCGGAGGTGAAGCTCGTACCGCCGTAGGCGAGTCCCGTACCGCCGGCGTGTGCGTGCAGCAGGTCGGCGGCGAGGTTGACCAGGATCTCGCAGCTGCCCCATTCGCGGGCGTGCACGCCTCCGACCAGGACGACGGCGGGCTTCGGCTGCTGGTGGTGCGTGCCGATGCGCAGGGCGTGGCAGGTCCGGCCTTCGAAGGTCGGCTCGGGCAGTTCGATGAGATCGGCCGTCGGGAACGCGGCGGCCAGGCTGGTCACGCCGGATTCGACCTCGGTGGTGTTCAGGTACGGCATGGCGGCCCTACCTCCTAGATGTCCCGCACCTTGAGTGCGAGCCCCTGCGGAACCGCGTCCTCGGGGGCGAACCGGTCGCCTTCGCCCACCTCGGCCTGGCGGGCCCGTCCGGTGGCGGTGGCGTCCTCGACGGTTTCGAGCGACACGCGGTCGCGGGCCAGGGCCTCGCGCTGTTCGGGTGACACGTAGGCATCGAAGGTCAGGCTGCCGTCCGCGTTCTGGCGGACGCGGCCGCCGATGTCGGGACGGTGGTCGCGCAACAGGTCGCGCAGGGTTTCCGCGTCCTCGGCCGTGACACGGACACGCAGGACGGTGTACTCGCTGGACATGACGGGCCCCTCTCGGGCGCCGCCGGGCCTCGGACCGGCCACGCCGGCCCGGCCGCGGGACGGCGCGTTCACGACGGGCGGACGAGCGGCGAGGACGCATTCCGGATGGGCTGTGTACGCTTACGTCCGATGTGTACCTCGTATCCTCAGCGTGCGCTCCCCTCATAGAACGAGTCAAGAGGCGGCTCGGGCATCCCGCTCAGGAGGCTGTCGAGGCCGGCGATCAGCTCCTGCTCGTCGTCGTACTCGGCGAGCTGCGGGACCAGCGCGCGCAGGCGGGGGTACTCGGCGGCGGGCAGCCGGTGCAGGCCCAGGCGCAGCAGGAAGTCCGGTTCCTGCGGATCGTCGACCACCTGGCGCTTGTCCACCAGCAGGCAGCCGAGGTTCCAGGCCACGAAGGCGCGGTAGACCGTGAGCGCGGTGGCGTCGTCGAATCCCGCCCGCGCGAGTACGGCCAGGATGTGCTCGGTCAGTTCGAGGGCCGGCGCCGGTCTCCGGGCCACCGGTACGGCGAGCGGGCGGGTGGCCACGACGGGCAGGAGCTCGCGGTGGGCGTGCACGGACGCCGCGAAGGCGCGGGCGATCCGGCGCAGCTCGGCGCGCCAGGCGGGAATGCCACAGGAGTCGCGGGAGGCGGCGGGGGCAGGGCCGGAAGGGCCGCCGCAGGGGTCGGCCGTGGCCCGCAGCCGCTGGTTGACCTCGGTGAAGAAGGCCTCGACCAGGCCGTCGAGCAGGGCTTCCTTGCTGGCGGTGTACCGGTAGATCGCCATGGGCTCGACGCCCAGGTCGGTGGCCAGCCGGCGCATGGTCAGCGCCGCGAGCCCCTCCCGGTCCACGAGGGCGACGGCCGCGGCGAGCACCCGCGGGCGGTTCAGCCGTTCGCGCTTCTCCCTGGTGCCCGGCTCGTCCATATTCCGACCTGCCGACGGATGCCGCCCTGCGGGCGTACGGATACTTAGTAAAGTAATCCATTATTGCACTAAACAGCGTATGCATCCTGATAGTGGACATCCGCGCCCCCCTCGAACGCGCTCTCCGCCAGGGGGCCCGCCGCGGTCATGGCAGCCGGCGAGGCGACGGGGGACGCCGCCGACTCGTGCCGGACGAGGGCGCACGCCGCACAGGCCGGCCCGCCGACCGGGATGACGGCCGTCTCCCTCGGGGCCACGGCCGCGCCCCCACGCCCGGGGTGCATCGCTTCCACATGGCGGGACAGGACGTCCTTGAAGAGCTCCGCGCGTTGCAGCTCCCGGCTGTCCATGTGGTGCATGCCCCCCACCCCCGATGACGTCCAAGCGGTGATTGCGGTACCCAATACGGCGCAGGCCAGCACGATCCACATAAGGGCGTTCGGCACAACGGTTCCTTTCCCGGGATGAGGTGAGGGGTCTGTGGCCGGACCTCCGGCGACACCACGACATAACGCAGCGGCATATGACGAGTTGCGCAGCGTCAGCCGATTGCAGTCATGTGCGCCCCTCCGCCGGATGGGGGCGCGCGCCGGAGCGTGAGCGCCGCGCGACCGGGCGAGTGCGCGTTGTCGGCCGGCCGGGTGGGAGGGCACACACAGCAGGCGGAGGATCCCGAGGTGCACCAGATCGCTACGGCGCCACCGGCCGTCCCGGACGGAACTGCAGCTCGCGCAGTGTGGGGCGGCGGACCCGATGTGTTCTGCGCATGTGCAGAACCGATAAAAGACACCGGTCAACCCGTGCCCGATCCGCCACCCTCACCTGCTTGGAGCACACCCTCCCCGGCGCCCGAAGCGTTGGTTGGACTATGACAACAGCAAACAACTCGGCAATGTTTTCGCAGGGCATGAAGGACGAGGGCGGCAGCGCCCGCGCCGGGGCCGCAAGGTTGGGGAACTGGACCTACACGCCGGCCTCGACGCCGTGGGCGGTCGACGAAAACGGTGTGCTGTGCCACGAGGGGCGGGACATCGACCTGCACTACTCGTCCACGGTCTTCGAGGATTTCCTCGACGCGATGAGCGCGATCGAGTACGACTTCACCCGGCGGTTCCAGGGAGCGGCTCCGGCCGAGCCGTCCGTCGACGAGCGATCCGGGCGGAACTCCCATGTATGAGTACGGCCATCACGACGTCAGCGGTTTTCCCATGCAGCCGGACGTCCCCGGCTTCTGGCCGGGGCCGGGGGCGGATCCCGGGCAACAGGCAGTCCAGGACGGGCAGCCACCACTCGTCGGTCAGCCGCTTCTGGGGCAACAGCTCTTCGGGCAGCGCGAAGTGAACTGTGCCTGGGATCCGGCGGAAGAGCTGGCCCAGCTCCTCCAGGAAGCCGGAACCCCTGCCCAGGCGGATCCGTTCGACTGGATCCCAGAGGACGGCGGCAAGACGGTCCATGTCGCCGGCAGCGCCACGGGCCTGCACCGGAACACCCACGAGGGGCCGCGCTCGGAGACCCCCCACGGACACCGCCGGGTTCCGCCCAAGGAGGCGATGCTGACCCTCTTCCGAACGGGCAGCCTCTTCTCCGCCTTGCTGGTCGCGGTCATCGCCGCCGTGGTGAGCCTCTTCAGCGGTCTGGCCGTCGCCGACGCCCTGCGCCACAGCGCCGGGCCCCACACCACGCACGACGTCGTGAGCTGGTGGCCCCTGTTGATCTACGGGCCCTGGGTGGTCGCCTCCCTGTCCATTCTCCGGGCCGCCCTACACCAACGCCGGGCCGTCCACTCCTGGGCCATCGTTCTCCTGTTCTCCACCCTCGCCACCCTGTTGTGTGTGGCTCAGGCACCCAGGACGTTCGCCGCGCAGGCGGCAGCCACCCTTCCACCCGTCGCGGCACTGGCCTGCTTCCAGCAACTCGTCCGCCAGATCACGCTCACCCGACCACCCCGCCATCCCGTCCCGCGCCACCGCAACCGGAACACCCCGCCGCTGCGGCCCACCCCCGCACCGAGCACCCCGGTCACGCCCGTTCCCAACTACCTCATGCCGGACCACAAAGCCGGCGGGCATTCCGCTCCCGGCTACAGAATTCGCTACGGGGCGTAAGAGGGCCCCGCGCAGACCGGCGCCACAGGAACGCGGCGCCCGGCAGCCGGACGTCTTTGAGGTGTCGGACAACTGGCTCCTTCCCCGGTTCCCGGGAGCGTGATCACTTTCATCTCAGGAACGAAGATCCAAACCGATAGGTCACGGGCGGTGCCCGGTCTCAGCCCTACGGGTCTGCCGCAGCGGACGGCCGAGGTCAGGCCGTCGAGGTCCGAACCGCGCCCAACCGGCACAAAGTCGGCCGAACCGGCGCGCCCATCCCAGGCCGGCCATCGTGCACCGGGACCCCTGCACGAGCAACCCTGCCCACGTGGAACCCTGCCCCGACGCCGAGCGCGGGCGGGGACCCCCCGTCTCCGAGAGGACATCAGCATGCTTCACGACCTCGACCGCGCCGAGCGCATCCGGTACGAGCGGCTCCAGGACGCCGCGTACCAAGCCGGTGAGGAGGCCGTCGTCAAACTCCGGGCCGCACTGGCCCTCGCAGGCCTGGTCCTTCCCTCACTCAGCAACGACGGGCCGGTGGGCTGCCGTGGTCTGGTCCGGCTCGGAGGCTGCAGCACCGACGTCGCGAACCGACTCGCCGAGATCGTCGCAGCCGGCGCGGACGTCCTGCAGAACGGATAGCCCACCGGCCGACCTGGTCGCCACAAGTGACCGACCCGCGGAGGTTCTTGAATGCATGAGCGGCAGCCTTCCCCCCACGACCCGAAGGTCCCCAGAAGGACGTTCGACCCCTACCGGTTCCCGGGCATACGGGGCTGGGCGGACACCGGGCAGCCGAGCTCCGGTTGCCCGCAAGCCCCTCCGCCCGCGGGTGACAGCCCTCCGGGCGACCGCCCCCCGCGCGACCCGGCTCCGGGCGTCCCGAGTCCCGAGGACCGCAGACGACTCGAGCTCCAGGCGTGCCTCACCGCGGCCGGCGTACCGCCGCACGCCGGCGACCTCCACGCCATCGAAGTGCTCTCCATGATCGACGACGCCACGAACGCGGCGATCCGACGCTGGATCTGCGGCGCCCACTGACCGGGGCCCGGCACACGCCGCACAGCACAGCCTGCCGTACAACGCCTCCGTCGCCGCGCCGTGTTAGTCCGAACAGGTGGTGCTCCTCGTGCGAATGCGTCGGCTGCCGGAGCGGGTATGCAGAATGCGTTTGCCGGAGTCGGCCGTGGGGCGAGGGGGGCCTGCGAGAGGTCCTTGAGCTGGAGGTGCACCGCCGGTGTCGGCGAACGGAAGTCCCACGGTCAGAAGGCGCCGCCTCGGCGCGGAGCTCCGCAGCCTTCGGCGGGCGGCGGGAATGACCTCCATGCAGGTGGCGAAGCACCTGCTCGTGTCGCAACCCAAGATCAGTCTCATCGAGACGGGGCGGCGCCCGATCAATCCGCGTGACGTGCGCGATCTGTGCCGGCTCTACGGAGTCAGCGAACCGGGGGTCGTCGATTCGCTGATGCGCATGGCGAAGGAGTCGGCCCGTCAGGGGTGGTGGGTGGCCTGCGGGGACGTCCCCTACGGCGTGTACATCGGGCTGGAGACGGAGGCGGCCGCCATCCACTCCTACGAGCCGCTGGTGGTCCCCGGTCTGCTGCAGACCAGGGCCTACGCGGCCGCGATCATCGCGGAATCGATCCCCTGCCCGCCGGTGGAACAGGCCGCGGTCCGCCTCGACGTGCGGCTGAGGCGTCAGCACCGCGCACATCACCCCGCCCGCCCACTCCGCTTATGGACGATCCTGGACGAATCCGTACTGCACCGCATCATCGGCAACCGAGAGGTCATGCGTGAACAGCTGGAGCACCTGAACGCCCTCGGTGCCCAGCCGCACATCACCGTGCAGGTCCTTCCCCACAGCGCCGGAGCACACCCGGGGGTCACGGGACAGTTCTCCACCCTGACGTTCCCCGACGGCGATGCGGGTGTCGTCTATCTGGAGCGTTTCACCGGCGATCTTTACGTGGAGAAAAACGCCGACCGGCGCATCTACCACATCATGTACGACCACCTCCAGGCACAAGCCCTGAACCCCATCGACTCCCGGTACGTGATCGAAGACATGATCAAGACGTACACCCGGGCCGCTCCGCCCTCCCGTGTCAGACCGCCCGCGGAGCGAGCGGCTTCCATGGCGGGAGTCTGAGCGGGGGTGCGACCGCCGGGCGGAAGCGGGCCGAACCCGCCGCGACCGGCCCTCCTGCGATGAGGCGGTTTGAGACCCGGGATCGCGGCGATACGGGCGTCGAACAGTGTTCGGCGTCCGCCGAGTTCCCGATCCGACGCGGGTCGCGGGCCTTGGCGCGCACAGGGGGAGGGAACCTCGTATGACCACACCTGACGAGGAAGCGCCCGCGTCCGTGCGGGGCACCGGGCTGGGGCGCGACGTGGTGCTGGCCGTCGGGCTGTTGGGCATCGGCATCGGCGGCCTGACGGCCTTCGTGAAGGCCGCTCCGGCGAGCTGGGCCGGGCTTCCGCTGCCGCCGATCGCCGCTCTGGCCGTCTTGCTGCTCGGCGGGGTACTGGCGAAGTGGAGCATCGCTCCCGGCCGGCTCCGCGCCCGGCCACCGCGTCCTGCGGTGCCGCCGGCCGGCCGTGCAGCGCCCTCGCCGGGCGTCCCCGATGTGGGGAGTGAGGCCCTCGACCACGCCGCGGTCGACGCGGACGGCTTCGAGCACACGGTGGCCGCCCTGTGCGCACGGGACGGATGCACCTCGGTGGAGGTGGTCGGGGGCGCGGGCGACCTGGGCGCCGACGTCCTGGCGACGACGGCGGACGGGCGGCGGGTGGTGCTCCAGTGCAAGCACTACTCCGAGGACAACCGGGTCGGCTCCCAGGACCTCCAGCGGTTCGGCGGCACCTGCTTCGCCGTCCACGGGGCCGATGTCGCGGTCCTCGTCACGACCGGTTCCCTCACGGCGCCCGCGGCCGAGTACGCCGAAACCTGCGGGATCCTCTGCGTCGACGGCGAGGCCCTGGCCGCGTGGACCGAGCAGGAGGTGCCTGCGCCGTGGGAGGAGAGCGCGCGTCGGCCCGCACCGAGCCCGTCCGCCCCGACCCGGGGCGCATCGTCATGACCTTCACGACGGCGGTCTGACAGCCGTACCGGCCTCCGAGCGGTGGTTGGCCGGCCGGGTGGCGCCCCACTGGACGGCCGGCGGGAGCGGCGGACGAGCGCGCGGGCTGGCCGGAAGTCGGCGTTCGGTTTGAGCGTGTGGATCACCGATCGCTACCCTCCTGCTAGTTGCTCAAGTCAACCAATAGGGACCGGCATGCACGACACCACCGAACACTTCCACAGCCACGTGGAGGAGATCCTTGACGCCCTGGGGAGGGAACCGGGCCGTGAGGCCCTGGTACACGGGGCCCGGCGGGTGAGCGCGGGCGAGTTACGCGGCCTCGCCCACGGCATGGCCCGGGCGCTGCAGGCGCGGGGTGTGAAGCGCGGCCAGACCGTCACCCTCCTGGCCGGCAACCTTCCCGAGACGATCGCGGCGCGCTACGCCGCCGGGCTGCTCGGCTGCGCCGTGAACCACCTCTACGGCGGCCTTTCGGCCGATGTCCACGCCGACATCCTCCGCGACGTCGAGACCCGCGCGCTGATAGTCGACCCCGCCTACCGCGAACGCGCCGCCGATCTGGCCCAGCGGGTGCCCTTGGAACAGGTGCTGCTCCTCGGCGGGGGTGCGGGCCGGGATCCGGACCTGGTGCAGCTCGCCGCCGGGCAGTCCACGGAGGTCTTCGCGGGCGAGGCACAACCGGAGGACATCTGCACCATCCGTCACACCGGGGGGACCACCGGTCATCCCAAGGCCATCTGCACCACGTTCGAGCAGTGGGTGTCGGTCGGGCCGGACTGGTGGGAGCAGGGGCAGGCCAGGGCCCTCGTGTGCACCACCCTCGCCCACGCGGCGGGCATCATGGCGGACACCACGCTGCACCGCGGCGGCACCGTCGTCCTGCTGGACGAGTTCGAACCCGGCGCCGTGCTCGACGCGATCGAGCGCGAGCGCATCACCCACACGTTCCTGCTGCCGCCGCTCCTCTACCAGTTGATGGACCACCCGGGGATCGACCGCGCCGACACCTCCACCCTGCGCATGCTCACCTACGGGGGCTGCGCGTCCTCCCCGGCCCGCCTCGCGGCGGCGGTCCGGCGCTTCGGCCCCGTACTGAACCAGTTCTACGGACAGAACGAAGCGGGCGGTATCAGCGTGCTCTCCCCCCAGGACCACGATCCGCGACGTCCTGAGCTGCTGCGGACCGCCGGGAAGATCATGGACGGCGTCGAGGTCTCCGTCCGCGACTCCGACGGACGGCACCTGCCCGCAGGCGAGCACGGCGAGATCTGCGTACGGTCCCCGCAGGTGATGAAGGGCTACTGGAAGCAGCCCGAGCTCACCGCGGAGGTACTGCGGGACGGCTGGCTGCACACCGGTGACATCGGCTTCGTCGACACGGACGGCTACGTCACGATCGTGGACCGGCTGAAGGACATGATCGTGGTCGTGGGAGGCCACGTGTACACGGTGGAACTGGAAGACGTGCTCAACTCGCACCCGCAGGTCCTGCAGAGCGCAGTGCTGGGAGTCCCCGACGCCAGCCTCATGGAGCGGGTCCACGCGGTCGTCGTCCGCACGCCGGACGCCGAGGTCGGCGAGGACGAACTGCGCGCCATGGTGCGGGACAGGAAGGGGGCCATGTACGAGCCCGCCAGCATCGAGTTCGTGGACGCGCTGCCCCTGACCGACGTGGGCAAGCCGGACAAGAAGCTGCTGCGCGCCAGGGCCGCCGCCATGGCCCCGACCCCGCGCCCGTAACGGTCGTCCAGCCGGGCCGCACGGCGGCGGTCGGTGTGCTGCAGTCCTGCGAACTCGTCGGCGACGGCGAGCGCGAGCCGCAGATCCGGCCGGCTGTGGCCGGCGCCTGAGACCGTCTTCCCGATGCCTATCCGCGGCCCCACCGGACCGGCGGCAGCGGCGGTTGGGGTGGGCCGGGCGGCGGGGGAGGCGGCCCGTGCGGCATCGGCGGCCCGAGGGGCAGCAGATCGATCGGCTCGCGCAGGCGCAGCATGGCGGGGAGGTCCAGCCGCCCCTCGCGCGAGGCCACCACGGCATCCCGTACCGCGAGCCCGGCCTCCACCGTGCAGTGCCCGCTGTGGGCGGCGACGAGCAGGCCGTCGCGGACGACCCCGACGAGCGCGCTGATCCGGAAGAGCACGGTGAGGTGCACGTCCACGGTGGCGGCCCGGGCCCCGTCCACGAGGAGGTCCACCGACGGGTGGTGCGCGGAGCTGATGGTGTGGGTGGCCAGGGCGACGACCTCCTCGCTGCCGGGGGACCCGCGCGTGCGCCGCGCCGCCTCCTTGAGGGCCTTGTACTTGGTCCAGCCGGAAGCCACCAGGGAGACGAGGTCGAGGTCGAGGAAGCCGTTGACGACGGTCGCCAGCTCACGCCCCACGGCCCGGTCGGCTGCGCTGGTCAGGCCGTGCACGCCCGGGAGGAGGCCCGTCACCGCATCATGGGCCTGCAGCGCGTCGGCTAGTGCTTCGGCGGCCCGCTCCCCGGGACCGAGCAGCAGGTCCCGGACGGTGAGTGGCTCGGCGACAGGGGCCGTGGTCATGGGTCCTCCTCCAGGGTCTGGTCACCCGGGTCCGGGTGTGGTTCCAGCCGTACGGAGCGGGTCGGCGGGCCGGTCTCGGAAGGCTCGGCCACCTCCGTCACCGCGGGGGCCGGGCGCAGCCGGGAACCGAGGTGGTCGTCGACCCACCGCGGACCGCGGTGGCGGTGGCGGTGGCTGAGGAACGCGGATCCGGCGAGGGCGAGCAGGGCCGCTCCGAGCAGGCTCGAACCGACGACCAGACCGACGGGGACCGGGCCGTCGGTGGGGACCGGCGTCGGGGTCGGCGTGGGCGGAGCCGGAGGCGTCGGCGTGGGAGGCGTGGGCGTGGGCGTGGGCGGGACCGGAGCACCGCCGGTCACCGTGAACGCCGCCTCGGCACCCACCCCCGTGTCGTCGGTGCATGCGGCCCGTACGGTGTACGCGGCCTCGGCCGTGTCGGGCGCCACGTCGAAGGCGGTGTGGAAGGTGCCGTCCGCTGCGGGAGCCACCGTCGTCCACTGCTTCCCCTCCCATGTCAGGGCCACCTCGGGGCAGTCGAAGCCCGAACCGGACACGGCCACGGTGCCGCCCGGCGCCAGCGCGGGGGGATCGAGCGTCACCTCCGGCTGCGGCTCGGGGGCATCGGTCACCGTGAACCGCTGCCCGGCGGAAACCTGCTCGTGCCCGACGCAGGTTGCGGTGACCGTGTGGTCCGAGGCGTCCGCGTCGGAGGGAACGGCGAACCGGGCCGTGAACGAGCCGCCGTCCACCGTGACCTCCGCCGGCGTGACGCCGGGGAGCGGGCTGCCGTCCCACGTCAGTGCGACCGTACCGGCCCGGCCCTCGTCCGCGGTACAGCCGTCGAACCCGGATCCGGTCACGGCGACCGAGGCCCCCACGGCACCCTCGGCCGGGTCCAGGGCCAGGGCCGTGGGCACGGGAGCGGGCACCACCTGGAAGTCGGCGGTCGCCCTGACCTTGGAGTTGGCCCTGCAGAGCGCGGTGACGCCGTAGCCGCCCGCGGTCGCACCGGACGGAACCGTGACGTCGGTCGCGAACTCGCCGTCCGCGTCGGCCGTGACGACGCCGAGGCTGTCTCCGCCGTTCCCGGTGATGTCGATCTCGGCCGGCAGGCCGTCGGTCGTACAACGGAAGAACCCGTGGCCGTGGACCCCCACCCTGCTGCCCGGCGGGCCCTGCGACGGATCGAGCGTGAGGGACCGCGCCACCGCGGCCCGGACCGGCGAGGTCGCAGCAGGGGCGGAAGGGGGCGCGCCCCACGCGAACGCCGTGCTCAACAGCACCGCGATCAGCGAGCGGACCGCCCATGGGGCAAAGGGAAGCATGGCCCTCCGTGAGCTGCCTCCATTGTCCCCCGGCCACCGCCGACCCGCCTGCGCCGCCCGATGCACCCCGCCCGCCGGCGGACGGATCAGACGTGCGGCGATTCACCGGCGGCCGGGCGCCGGCCCCCGAGGGAGGCGACCAATGCGTCCGCCACCGTCTCTGCGTCCGCCTGCGCAACGTCCGCCGGGTATTCCGGCAACAGGTCGTCCCAGACGGGCAGCCACGACCCGTACAGCTGGGCCTGTCCTTCGGGTCGGGCGAAGAACCAGATGTGCAGGTGTGCGCCGCCGTCTCCGATGCGGTAGACGTGGGCTCGCGAGATGTGGGGCAGGGCCTGCACGTGGCGGACGATGTGTGTGGACAGGACGCCCAGCTCGGCCGCCAGTTCATCGGGCAGGTCGGCCATGTCGTAGTGGTCACGCGGATGCAGCATGAGCACCAGCGGCACACCGACTCCCGTGATCCGGGAGAGTCGCCAACTGTCGTTCAGCCAGATCCCGTTGTCTCGTTCGCGGCACTCCTGGCAGTCCGATGGGTCCTCGCCGTGTCGCGGAGGTTCGGGCAGGACCGGTGGACGCAGCGACGCGACGCGCAGGCCGTCCGGTTCGAACGGGCTGATGTCCCAGCCCGTCATGCGCGCGAGGGGGAGCCGGCGCTCCCCGTCCGCGGCGGTGAGGGCGTGGTCGTAGAACTCGTCAGGTCGCATGGCCATGATCTACAGACTAGTTCGGGCCTGCCGCCGGGTGAAGCCCGCGCCCGGGTGGGTGCCCACCCGGGCGCCGTACGGGCTTACTTGGCGCCGAGGCCGGCGTCGGTGACTTCGGGCTTGCCGGCTGCCTTGAGGACCTTGTTGAGGAGGGTGAGGTCGTAGATGCCGGTGAGGTCGGGCTGTTCGATGAGCTTGGCCTTGACCGCCCAGTCGGATTCGGTCTTCAGGGTGGTGGCGAGGGGGTCGTCGGTGACGAGGATGCTCTTCCAGGCGGGG
>NZ_JBIVAL010000008.1:442628-455448 GCF_044745505.1 Streptomyces sp. NPDC086989 | reverse complement strand
ACTGGCGGGAACCGCAACGACGTCACTCAGCTGATGCCGTTGCTGAACAAGATCCCGCCGGTCGCCGGCCTGGTTGGCCGACCCCGCAGGCGGCCAGACATACTCCTGGCCGACCGCGGCTACGACCATGACAAGTACCGCCGCCTGGTCTGGGCGACCGGGGTCAAACCGCTGATCGCCCGCCGCGGCGTCCCGCACGGCTCCGGCCTCGGCGTCTACCGGTGGGTCGTGGAGCGGACCATCGCCTGGCTCCACGGCTTCCGCCGGCTCCGCATCCGATGGGAACGACGCGACGACATCCACGAGGCCTTCCTCGGCCTCGCCACCTGCCTCATCACCCACCGCCACGTCCGACGCCTTTGTTAGGACCTCTGAGTGGGCTTCACCCTCGGGTGCCGCGAGTGCGGCAAGGAAGCCCCTACTCGCACCCGGGCCGAGGACAGCGGGTCAGGGTGCTCGAGACGGTTCCGGAGGGCGTCGGCGACGGTGGGGCGGCTCAGTTGACATCGTGCCGGGTGCCGTCGGCGACGGCGACGGCGACGGCGACGGCGACGGCGACGGCGACGGCGACGGCGACGGCGTGGAGCTTGTCGGGGTTGGCCACGTTGTGAAGGCCCGCGCCGGCGGCCGGAGCGGTTCTCGGCGAGCGCAGCTACGACCGCGACAAGTACCGTCGTCCCGCCTGGGCCCTGGGCGTGAAGCCGGTGATCGCGCGCCGCGGCGTTCCCACGGCTACGGCCTCGGTGTGACCGTTGGGCCGTGGAGCGGAACTTCGCCCATCTCCACGGGTTTCGCCGCCAGCGGATCCGCTGGGAAGTCCGCGACGACATCCACGAAGCCTTCCTCAGCCTCGCCTGCGCACGCGTTTGCCGGCGATGCCTGAATTCATTCCGAAAGCAGCTCCAAAGGCTGTCCCGTAAATGCTCTTCGGACGGGCTCCGCGTCTTTGCGACCATCAACCGCCGCTGCGATCAACAGCTGGCTCCCCCGTTCGGCGGATCGTGACGTCCGCATGGCCGACGCCCTCTCGTCGGAGGTTCGGCGACGGTGGAGTCATGCCGGTCAATCTTGCTCTGGGCGACACCGAGCGTCCGGTTCCCCGCTGCGCGCTCCGGTTCGCGAGGGCCCTTCCGTTCGTCGTCCTGCCGCACGGCCTGTGACGGCTGCCGTCACCGTGAACCGCCTCCAGCTGCGCAGCACCAAGCAGATGGTCGACCTGACGTCGTGGTCGGGTCAGTTGATGGATTCGCCGTCGTGGCTGCCGCCCGCGCAGATCCACCGGCCGGAACCGGGGTCGTACTGCACCGTTCCATGGGCGTGCCGGCAGCCCGGCTCGTCGATACCGGGTGCGGCAGCCTGCACGGCGGGCGCCACGGCACCGAGAGCGGCCAGGATCGCGGCGGCGATGAAAGTGAGAAGTCGTGTACGCATGGGAGTTCCTCTGAGAATGAGCGACACCAACACGTCATGACCAGCTTCACTCAGGACAGTGTCATGCGCACCCTGGCGTGTGGCCTCCTGGTTGGGGGCGGTGTGGGGGCGCAGACCTGCTCCAGAGGCGCCGTCCGCGAACAGACGCCAGGCTGGTGTTATGGCGAACATGCCCGAGGTAACCGTAGGGCCGCCTGATGATCTTGGCTGGCGCAAAGTCTCGCTCAACGGCAAGTGCACAGGCAAGGCGCGGTCTCCCGGGGAACTCCGAAGAATTCTGCAACGTGCTGGGCTGCCACCCGGGCACCCTGTCCACTGGCTCGGCGGAGACAGTCTCGTCTGGCCGGATAAAACGGCACAGCGGCGCATAGTGGGCAGTCTCATGTTCATCGGCTTCCTGTTGACCGCTGGACTGCTCCTCAGGGTCGGCTGGATGGACAGCCAGCGCGCCCTGACCTTTGGCGAGCGACTCGCCGGATATTCCGTACTGGCTGCAGGGCTGGTGGAGCTGATCGCCGCATTTGCCACCCTCGATTACTGGCGCCAACGGAAGCTAACCTATTCGGGGCCCCTCGTTCTGGTGGGAGTCGGGATCGTCTTCCTCTGCAGCTCCTCGCTCCTTCTCCTGCAGATCGGCGAGCGCTTTACCGGCTGCACGGTGGTCGGGATCTGCTTCCTCATAGGATCCATCTTGGCCGGGATTGAACTCATCAAGTCCCGGGCATGGAAAGGACTGCGCAATCCCCGGCGAATAGCGATCGGCGCGATCGTCCCTACCCTGATCGCCGGTATCAACCTGGCGTATACGCAGCTCTACGTACCCACCGTAACAGCTCCGCTGATCATGAGTGGCGCCGAATTCAGGGAGGTAAGCCTGGACAGCGCCAGGTCGGTACTGCACGTGACGGTCCATACTTACGTGAAGAATAACGGCAGCATTCCTGTCTACATTCTGGGCAGTATCTACTGGGTCCATGGTGGGCCCGCGAACGACATCACGCAAACCAGAAATCCCACCTCTAAATATAAATTGATCTACGATGGCGAATTCGTCACACCGGCGGGCCGCGAACTGGATCCGGGGGAAGAAATATCACAGGACTCGGTGGTCGACATCAAGAATCCCGATAAACTCGATTACGACACGCTCAGGGCCGAGACCGAGGTGTACGCGATCAGGAGAGACAGGATGACACTGCCTCCCGAGTACGGGCAATCTCGAACCCCCGTCGAGGTGCTCAAGAGGGAGGGCAAGTGGAGCCGCGAGGAACCCAAGGACGCAAAGTACAGAGATGAGTCCAAAATCTCCAACAGCAGCGAGATCCTCAACATCGCCCGAGGCCCGCAGTACATACGCGCGTGGACGCTGTCCTTCGGCAACTGGTCGCGCATAGACGTGGCCATATCGCCGCCGGGCAGCAGAATCACCCTCGACTCTCATGACCGCCACTACAAGCAGCGCCTCATCGACCGGTACGGCCTCTCGCTGGCACGTGGCTCCATGGACCAGACACCCTTCAAGATGCTCCTAAAAAAGGCCCGCTCCGCCGAGGGCCACCCGAGCTAGGAGCAGTCAGGGCAGTGACGCGCCGTCAGGCGGTGAGCGGTGTTCCTCCCGACAGGGACCAACAGAAGCGAGGGGTGTGAAGCCCAGCATGCCGCAGGGCTGCGCCGGGCCGAGCCGGTGGCGGGGTATCAGCAGCTTCGGCGGCTCGTCGTCGTAGTCCTCCAAGGGGGGAGACTCCGCAAGACCGATCGGCAAGTTCGACCCGCCACCGCTCTTCTCGCACCTGGACGCCGGGGGTGCGTCGGCGGAGGCAGAACACGCGCAAGGGCTTCCGGAGACACCCCGGATCGGTCACCCTGTAAGTCGGCGATTCGAGGATGCTGATGAGCGAGGGTGGGGACGTTCCGGACGGGCAACCGGCAGAGGTCGGACCCGCACCATGGCTGGCGCTGGCCTGCCTGGTCGGTCTGCTCCTGGCCTACCTCGTGCTGGCCAACTTCACCTCTGAGCTACGGGCAGCGCTGTGGGGCGAGCCCGGCACCGTGGCCGAAGCCAGCTGCCGGACGTACGACAACACCGTGGCCAACGCGGGAACGTCGACGTCCTGCTCGGGCACCTTCACTCCCGAAAACGGCGGCTCCTCGTTCACGGTCCCCGTTGAGGGCAACATCAGCTCGCGACCCGTCCATGCGTGGCTGGTGGACGGCACCTCCGGCACCGCGTACGTCTCACCCACGGCGTGGGCCGGAGTGCTCCCGGTGGGGCTCTCCCTCCTCTTGGCCGGCCTCCCGGTAGCGATCACGGTGAAGCACGTGCACCGCGTCGCCGCGCAGCGCACCAGCGTCCGTCTTCGAAGATCGAATCCAGAACGAGACTGAGGCGCCGGCTTACGCCGTCCCCGGGGCAGGAGGACCGCACGTACCTGCCCGGTGCGGGGGGCTCCGAGGGGGGCAACGGCGGAACGGGACCGGAATCATAGGGCTCGATGACCCGCCCAGGCGGCTGCCTTGCGCAGAACGGCGGTGCGACCGCGGTTCGGTACCGTCCACAACGTCTGTCCGCGCAGACCCCAGCGTTTGAGCAGGGCGTTCGCTGCCAGGAAGCCGGTCGTTGCCGCTCGTTCCATCAACGCGACCGGAAGGTCGCTACGCACAGCGTCACCGGCGACCACAAGGCCGGGGTCGGCAGTGCGGACCGTGGGGCGGTCGGCGTAGCCACCGATGGAGAACAGCGGGCAGTCCTCGCGCCATTCGTGGCGGACGTCGACGACCTTGGCGGCGCGGGTCTCCGGGTACACGCGGTGGAGCTGATGAAGGAGTTGCTGCTCCTGAGCGGTGCGCTGGGCAGCCGGGTCGACGGCGTAGGCATGGAGTTCCACCACGGAGCCCCCGGTGCGTGCTGCCCAGCGGGTGGCTTCGTCTTCCCATAGGTTCAGCACACTGATGTTGTCGAGGCCACCGAAGCCGCTGGTCCCTAGGAAGCCGGGTCGGTCGGGGGCGACGGGCCGGTCGAGCCACAGCCGGGTGACGAGGAAGGGCGGAGCCGGGCGCAGGCACGCCATGCGCTCCCGCCAGGCGGAGTCCGCCAGCCGCTCCGAGCGGGCTGCCAGGGACCGCAGGCCGGTGCTGTCGAGGGCGAGCACCACGGCGTCGTAGCGTCGTTCTTCGCCGTCCCCGGCCACTTCGAACCCGCCGTCGCGGGCGGGGGTGACGTTCTCGACGGGGCATCCGGTGCGGATGTCGGTGTGATGCCTTTCCAGGTATGCGGCCAGGGGATCCCACAGCGCAGCCGGGTAGGGCGAGCGCGGCACGTCGAAGAGCAGGCCTTCGGCCGATCCCAGGAAGTAGATGTGGAACATGAGCGCCATCTCGGCTGCGGACAACTCCCGCGGGTCGGCGAAAAAGCTCCGGGAGAAGACCTCGAAGGCCAGGTGGCGGGCCTGCTCGGGGAAGCCGATGGCTTCCAGTAGGTCGTGGGCGCTGATGTCGTCGAGGCGGTGGTAGACATCGGGTACACGGACGTCCAGCAGCGGCAGGGCCGCGACCGGATCTACGGCGCGCAGGTCCGCCGACCGGAAGGACGGGCTGAGGGCGACGAAGCCGAGCGCGCTCCATGGTGGGGTGCGCGGCACGTGTCGGAAGCTGTCACGCGGTCCGTCCGCGTGGAGCAGCGGATAGTCGGGCAGTTTGGTGAGGTTGGCCAGGACAGGGTCCGTACGACGGAGCAGGCCGCGCAGGTTGTAGTACTGCCGGAAGAAGGCGTGGAAGCCGCGGCTCATCGTTACGGGGCTGCCGTCGCGCAGCCGGGTCGGCCAGCCGCCTGCCCGGCCACCGAGGTAGGGCTCGCGCTCGTACAGCGTCACCTTCACGCCTCGCTCGGCCAGTGCGGTGGCGGCGGCGAGACCGGCGATCCCGCCGCCGATCACGGCTGCCGTGTGTCGGCCGTGTGCGTGGCGGGCTCCCGGATGGGCGGGCAGGATCTGTGCGCGTCGGTCCCTGCCGCGGCGCGCGGGAGGTTGCCGGGGGACGGGGCCGTTCATCGGGGGTCTGCCGGGCGTGTGGCCACGAAGGTGTGGGTGATGCCCGTCTGCCAGCCCGGCAGGGGCAGGGCGCGGACCTGGTCGAAGCCGGCTCGTCGGATCCGGGCGGCGAAGCGGTCGGCCGTATCGAAGTGGACGACGCTGTGCCACAGGTGGCGGTACAGGGGCCCGTCGCCCAGTAGGGTCGCCACGGGCTGGACGATGCCGCGGCACACCAGCGTCCACACCGCCCGGTCGGTGCGGCGGCCGCTGAGGCTGTATTCGTGCACGGCGAGCCGGCCGCCCGGTCGCAGCAGGCTGCGGACGGTGCCGAGGACGGCGTCGGGTGCGGTGAGGTTGCGGAAGAGGTAGGCGGCGAATACCGCGTCGAAGGGGCCGTGGATGCCCGTCTCGGTCAGGTGCTCGACCGGGGCGTGAACGAAGCGCACGGGGTGCGCCCACCGCTTGCCGGCGGCTTTCGCCAGCATGCCGGCCGAGGCGTCGGCGGCCGTGATGTCGGCGGCGGGGAGGACGGAGCGGATCGCGGCTGTCGAGGCTCCGGTTCCGCAGCCGAGGTCCAGGATCCGCAGCCCCTTCCCGGGTGCGGGCAGGCCGAGGCGCCGTACGGAGCGCCGCAGATGCGCGTGGTAGCCGGGGTTGGCGGCGACCAGTGCGTCGTAGGTGCGGGCGGCGTGGTCGAACGCGGCAGAGAGGTCCTCGTCGCTCAGCAGGGTCATACGGTCTCCAGGAACTGGTGGGATCGCAGTGGGGGCGGTCAGGGGGAAGGGGTCAGGGGAAGGGCCGGCGTGGCAGGAAGGGCAGCTCGGCGGCGGTGCGCAGCATGGGGCCGAACGGGGCGTGGCGGCCGACGGAGAGGTCTTCGAGCAGGTTCGTACGCCCGTCCAGGAAGCGCAGCAGCCGGGTCGGCGGGACGCGGGAGAAGAGTCGGCAGAACAGGTCGGGGCCGTCGATGCGGCCACGGTCCAAGGCGCGCAGGAGCACCGCGTCCATGGTGCGGGCCCGTATGGAATGGGCGGGTGGCGGAAGCGGTTCGCGGCCCTGCCGCAGCGCGGCGGCGACCGCCCGGGTCTGACGCTGGAGTCCGGCGAAGGTATATCCGGTGGACGGGCGGGTCGCGCCGCCGGCGGCGCCGATCCGGAACACCGACGCGCCGGCCCGCTGCGGCATGGGGGCGTCCGTCATGGGGATCAGGCCGGTTTCCGTCGCGATGATTTCCAGGTCGCCGAGAGACAGGACGTCTGCGGCGTAGTGCCGTAGCGCCGCCTCGTAGCCGCTGTCCGTGAGCACCCGGGGTGAGAACTCGGTGTACTCGACCAGGGCTTCCCGAGGGCCGGTGGGCAGGACGTAGCCGAACGAGAGCCCGTCGGCGGCCTGGGGGGTACGGAAGTCCATCAATTCGGCGGTGCTCTGGTCGAAGACGGATCGGGCCGTGCGGACGAACCATCCGTGGAAGTGCTGGAGCAGGCCGGTGCGGGCGGCCGGCAGGCTGTGCAGGGGACGCGAGTCGAACGCCCAGCGGGCCTCGAGTACCTCGTGGCTGCCGTCAGGCCGGGTCATCAGCACCCGGGGCCCGCCGGGGGTCTCTTCCACGGTGTCCACCGTCGCCTGGACGCGCTGCACGTTGCAGCTGGGGGCGAGGTCTTGGGCGATCAGGGATTCGAAGTCGTCGGAGCGGATCATCTTGTACCGCAGCGGTGCGATGTCCCCTTCGATTGCGGGCCCGACGGGCGGCCGTACCCGCAGGTGGCGCCATTGTGCTCGCATCGCCGCGTCGAACCGGCCGGGGCCGGACTCCCAGAAGCACCACGTGCGCGGGGCGGGGCGCATCGGGCCGGGCGGCGCATCGAGGAGGATCACGGACGGGGTCAGGGCTCCGGGTACGTGTCCGTTCAGGCGGTGGGCCAGGGACAAGCCGGCGGCGCCCGCCCCGATGATCGCTACATCCGCCTTCAGCACGGCTGCTGCCTCCGTCCCGCGTCGTAGTTGCTTCGGAGAGCGTTTCCTGCCACGGCGAGGAATCGGATGCGGTCCGTGCCGGGTCACCTGGTCAGGTGCGCCCGCACGATGGCATTCCCGCGCGCGTCCGGGTAACCGCTCCGGATTCGCATCCGTATCACGGGAAGGGACCGAAGACACGGATGCCAAGTAGTCGACAGCACGACGAGAGGAGCCAGGATGCTGCGCCGGACCCGGGCGAAGGACCAGCACGCGGCCGCACCGTCGCCCGCCCCCCGCCTGGTGGCCCCTGCCCGGCCCGCTGTGCGGCGCCGTCGGGACGGCCGGGCGGCCGCAGGCACGGACGGCGCGGACGGCGCGGACCCCGCGGACGTGGCCTCCGTGTCGGTCGATCCCGACGTCGTGGATGCGGACGTGCCCGCTGCGATCGGGCGGGCGCTGGAGCAGGTGCTCGCTGACCGGCTCACCCGGGCCGGCGTGCTGGACGCCGAATTCGCCGGTGAGCTGGGTGAGCGGGTCGCGCGCTTCACCAAGGAGGGCGGCAAGCGCACGCGGTCGCAGCTCGTCTGGTGGTCGATGCGTGCCTGCGGCGGCGACGACGAGGCGACGGCTGCGGCCGCCCTGCAGATCGGCGTGGCGCTCGAACTGATCCAGACCTGCGCCCTGGTCCACGACGACGTGATGGACGGATCGGCTCTGCGGCGCGGCCGCCCGGCATTCCACACCGAAGTGCGGGACGGGTGCGACGGTGATACGCCGCCCGGGCGCGCCGCGCGCTTCGGTGCGGCAGCCGCGGTCCTGGCCGGGGATCTGGCACTCGCGTGGGCGGACGATGTGGTGGCGGACACGGCGCTCGATCCGTGGACGGCGTCCGTGGTGCGCGAGGTCTGGAGCGACATGCGCACCGAGATGGTGGCGGGCCAGTTCCTCGACCTGCGCGGCCAGCTGTCCGCCTCACGCTCCCCGTCGCAGGCCCTGCGGGCCGCCCAGCTCAAGAGCGCCCTCTATTCGGTCGTGCGGCCCCTGGCGCTGGGCGCGGCGGTGGCCGGCGCGGACGGCCGGACCATGGAGGCGCTGTGCTCGGCAGGGCGCTACGTGGGCGCGGCCTTCCAGTTGCGCGACGACCTGGAGGACGTCTTCGGCGACCCGCAGCGCACCGGCAAGGACTGCGGAGGTGACATCCGGGAGGGGAAGCCGACCTATCTGGCGGCCTTGACGGTGGCGCGTGCCAGGGCGAAGGCCGACCTGCCGGCCCTGGAGGTGCTCGAACGGGCACTCGGGAACCAGGACCTGACGTGCGCCGGTCTCGATGAGGTGCGGGAGGTCATGGTGCGAACGGGTGCCCGGGCCGCTGTCGAGGCCAAGATCGACCGCCTGTCGGCCCAAGGGCTGCGTCACTTCGACGGCGCCCTGGACGTCGTGGGCCCCGCGAGCCGTTTGCGGGACCTGTTGAGCGCGCACGCCGCCCGCGCCGCGGCGCCGCCTCGTGCCCGCTCGCAACCCGCGTCCGATGCGCCGGTCGGCTCCGAGGCACGGGAAGGAGTGCGATGACTCGTACCGTGGACGGTCGTACGGACCGCGTGGTGATCGTGGGGGCGGGCTTGGCCGGCCTGTCGGCGGCCCTGCACCTGCTGGGCGCCGGGCGCCAGGTCACGGTGGTCGAACGCGACGACCTGCCGGGCGGGCGGGCGGGCCGCCTTGACCGCGGCGGCTACCGCATCGACACCGGCCCGACCGTGCTCACCATGCCCGACCTCGCCGAAGAAGCCTTCGCGGCGGTCGGCGACAGCCTGGACCGGCGGGTGGAGCTGATCCCACTGCACCCGGCCTACCGGGCATCGTTCGCGGACGGCAGCACCTTGGACGTACACACCGACGGCGAGGAGATGGCGTCGGCGGTCGAGCGGTTCGCCGGAGCCGGTGAGGCGGCGGGCTACCGGCGGCTGCGCGCATGGCTGGAGCAGCTCTACCGGGCTCAGATGCGCCGCTTCATCGACGTGAACTTCGACTCGCCACTGGACCTGCTGACCGGTGACCTCGCCCGGCTGGCGGCGCTCGGCGGCTTCGGGCGGCTGGACCGGCGCATCGCCGGCTTCCTGAAGGACGAGCGGCTGCAGCGCGTCTTCTCCTTCCAGGCACTGTACGCGGGCGTCCCGCCGGCCCGGGCACTCGCCGCCTACGCCGTCATCGCCTACATGGACACGGTGGCCGGGGTGTTCTTCCCGCGCGGCGGCATGCACGCTCTGCCCCAGGCCATGGCGGACGCCGCCGCCGACGCGGGCGCCGAGCTGCGCTTCGGCGAGCCGGTGACCGCGCTGGAGCGCGTCGGCGAACGGATCACGGCCGTCGTCACGGCGAAGGACCGCATCTCCTGCGACGCGGTCGTCCTGACCCCGGATCTGCCCTGCAGCTACCGGCTTCTCGGCCGCGCGCCCCGCAGGCCGGTGAAGATGCGGCACTCCCCCTCCGCCGTCGTGCTGCACGCGGGCACCGACCGCACCTGGCCGCAACTGGCCCACCACACGATCTCGTTCGGCTCCGCCTGGAGCACCACGTTCGACGAACTCACGCGGCAGGGGAAGCTGATGAGCGATCCGTCCCTCCTCATCACCCGGCCCACTGCCACTGACCCCGCTCTCGCCCCACCAGGCCGTCATCTGCATTACATCCTCGCGCCCTGCCCCAACACCGAAATCGGACCCGCAGGGGCTGCGTGGGGCGAGCTCGGCCCCCGCTACCGGACCGGCCTGCTGCGCGAGCTGGAACGGCGCGGCCTCCACGGCATCGAGGCCGCCATCGAGGACGAACACCTCGTCACCCCGGCAGACTGGGCCGGCCAGGGACATGCCGCGGGCACCCCCTTTTCGGCCGCCCACACGTTCCTGCAGACGGGGCCCTTCCGGCCCCGCAATCTGGTCCGGGGCACGCGGAACGCGGTCCTGGCCGGTTGCGGCACCACCCCCGGCGTGGGCGTGCCGACCGCTTTGGTGTCGGGGAAGCTGGCGGCGGCCAGGATCACCGGCGGCCCCCGGCCCGCTCCCGTCCGTACCACGGGGGTGGCGCGATGACGGAACGTGAACTCGACGCCGCGGGCATCACCGACCCGGTGCTGCGCGCGGCGTACCGCCGCTGCCGCGACCTCAACGCGGCGCACGGAAAGACGTACTTCCTGGCCACCCGGCTGCTGCCGGCCGAACGCAGGCCGGCGGTGCACGCACTGTACGGGTTCGCTCGGTGGGCCGATGACATCGTCGACTCGACCGATCCCGGCGCGGACGCCGGGCAGCGACGTGCACGACTGGCGGCGCTGCAGCGACGTCTGGACGAGGGGCTGCAGCGGGGGGACGGCGACGAACCGGTGGTGGCGGCCCTCGCCGACACCGCTCGCCGCTATGCCATCGATCACCGCCACTTCCAGGACTTCATGACGGCGATGCGCTCGGACCTTGTGGTGACGGCCTATCCCACCTATGCCGACCTGCGCGGTTACATGCACGGCTCCGCTGCCGTGATCGGTCTGCAGATGCTGCCCGTGTTGGGCACGGTGGTGACCCGGGAGGAAGCCGAGCCGCACGCGGCAGCTCTCGGGGTCGCCTTCCAGCTCACCAACTTCCTGCGGGACGTCGGTGACGATCTCGACCGCGGGCGCGTGTACGTGCCGTGTGATCTGCTGTCCGGGCACGGTGTCGAGCGGGAACTGCTGCACTGGTGCCGGCGCACGGGCCGCCAAGACCGCCGTGTGCTGGCCGCCCTGCGGGAATTCGAGGCACTCACCCGCGGCGTCTACCGAGAAGCGCGGCCCGGACTCGCCATGCTGGACCCGGTGTCCGTGCCCTGCATCCGCACCGCTTACATCCTCTACGGGAGCATCCTGGACGCCGTCGCAAGGGACGGCTATGCCGTGCTGCATCGCCGGGCCGTGGTGCCTCGCCGTACACGCGCGAGGGTGGCGGCGGGCGCACTGGCCCGGCTGACGGCGATCAGGCTGCGCCACCGCCGGTGCGCCGCACGGGTGTCCACCCCGGTGTCCGCCCCGGCGCCGTTGGTGAGGCCCGCCGACCCGGCGCTGCCGGTATCCGAGGAGGCCGTATGAATCGCGGACCGCGGGCACGCCGTACCCGGCTGCCCCTTTCGCTGCGCGGCAGGCCCCTCCCGTGGGAGCGGCAGGAGCCGACCTGGCGCGACGCGAGCCCGAACCTGATCGCGCAAGCGCTGAAGCGGGCCCAGGCCCGTCCGTCAGGGAATTGGTACGTCGTGGGAGCCTCTTCTGCACTGGGCGGCGACCGCCCAGTGGCCCGCACCGTAGGCCACCACGAGGTCGTGCTCTGGCGCGGCGCCGACGGCGGGCTCCGCGCCGGACCCGGTGTCTGCCCGCACCTGGGGGCGCCCCTTGCGGACAGTCCGGTCCGGTGCGGAACGCTCGTGTGCCATTGGCACGGACTCGCTCTGGACGGCACGTCGTTCGCGGGCTGGGAACCCTTGCCGGCCTTCGACGACGGCATCCTGTTGTGGGTGAGGCTCGACGAGGTCGGCGGGGAGGCGCCACTGGACGCCCCCGTCGTACCGACCCGGCCGGCTCTCGCCCGTGGGGTGGCCGCCGTGTACGAGGGCAGCGGCATCTGCGAGCCCGAGGATGTCGTGGCCAACCGCCTGGATCCGTGGCACGGCGCATGGTTCCACCCGTACTCGTTCGTCGATCTCACGGTCGTCGGCTCCCCCGGGGCCGACGAGACCGAGGATGGCTTTACGGTCAACGTCTCCTTCAAGCTGGCCGGTCGCCTGGTCGTGCCCGTGCAGGCGGTCTTCACCGCTCCTGAGCCACGCACCGTCGTCATGCACATCACCGACGGGGAAGGCGTGGGCTCGGTGGTGGAGACACACGCGACCCCCCTCGAGCCGGACGAGCGAGGCCGTCCGCGCACGGCAGTGACCGAGGCCGTGGTGGCCGTCTCCGACCGGCCGGGCTTCGCGCTCGCCCGCTGGGCCGCTCCGCTCCTGCGCCCCTTGATGCGTACTGCGGCGGCCCGGCTGTGGAGGGACGACCTGGCGTACGCCGAGCGCCGCTGGCATCTGCGATCCACACGCCGGTTCCCAGGGTGAATCGGCTCGTTCAAGCAGGCGAGCCGAGGGCGGCGCCGTTGCCGACGGCGGCCACTGGTCCACGGCAGGATCGTCTCCGCTCCCCCGGCGCCTTCACCACCCGGCGCCGTCAAGGGCCGGCCACCCCGCATCCGCAACCCACCCCCCGCCGATCAGGCAGGTCGTCAGGGGCCGGGGGGGGGGGCCCCCCCCGGGGGGGGCCGCGCGCGGGGGGGGGGCCCCCCCCCCCCCCCCCCCGCGCCCCGGCGCCCCCCCGGGCGGGGGTGACACAGAAAACGCCCCCCCCC
>NZ_JBIVAL010000008.1:115772-442618 GCF_044745505.1 Streptomyces sp. NPDC086989 | reverse complement strand
CACTCTTTCCCTCCCCGCCGCTCTCCCGATCAACCCCCCCCCCCGCCGATCTGGCTGGTCGTCTGGGGCCGGCGCTCGCGCCCCCGGGGGCGCGAGCGCCGTCTCCTTGTTCACCGGCCCACGCCCAGGCCTCGGCAGGGCTCAGCTCAGGGCGGTGATCACCTCCTTCGCCGCCCGCTCCCCCTCGGTGGCCCCGCCTTCCATGAACCCTTGGAAGTCGTAGCTGCAGTGCTCGCCGCCGATGTGGATCCGGCCCTGCGCGGTGCCTTCGTACTTCGCGTACTTGTGCAGGTAGCCCGTCGGCCAGTACGAGTAAGCGCCCAGCGAGTACGGATTGCGGTGCCAGGCCGACAGCTGGGCCCGCCCGGTCCAGGCCGCCTTGGTGCCCGGGAAGAAGCGGTCGATCCCGGTGAGCATCCGGCCCGCGAGGGTGCGTACGTAGGGGTCGGAGTCGGTGGCGAAGGGGCTCCCCGGCGTGAGCGAGCCGGCCAGTGTGCCCCCGCCGTACTGGAGCAGGATGCCCCCGCTGCCCGGCTGGACCTTCGTGGTGTCCCAGGTCTGCTGGACGTCGAGGTCGGTGAAGCAGTCCCCGGCGGAGACTCCGGGCCAGGGGCCGGTGCCGCGCCAGGGGCGGCTGGTGAACTGCATGTTGAGCTTGGTGCAGTAGCCCATGCGGGCGTCGCGCAGCAAGTTCGTCATCAGTGGGTCGAAGCCGGCACCCGTGATGTCGATCCGCTGGAGGATCGGCAGCGGCACGCACAGGATCGTGTGGTCGGCCACGACCGTGCGGGTGGCGCCGGCATCGTTGAAGGTCAGCGTCTGGGTGCCGTCGGCCGCGACGCGGACGGCGACCAGTTCACGGCCCATGACGAGTGAACCTGCGGGAAGGGAGTTGGCGATGGCGTTCGGCAGCTGATCGTTGCCGCCGACGATGTGGTACCGCTCGTTGGACAGGCCCCAGACGTTGAAGTTGCCGGGGTTCGGCTGGTAGCCCATCAACAGGACGAGGGCGAGGGCGGACTGCCGGTCGGTGTCGGCCCCGTACTCGACGTTGTACGCCACGTCGATGAAGCGGCCGAGCTGCGAGCCGTGGCCGCCGGGGATCCTGGTCTCGATCCACTCGTACAAGGTCATGTTGTCGAGGGCGGTACCCGCCGGGGTGGCCGAGTTCCAGGAGACCTCTCCGGCGTTCTGGAGGTCGCGGTGCAACGCCTGGTAGACGGCGTTGAAGTCCACGTCGGCCTGAGCGCGCGGGTAGTAGGTGCCGTTGAACCAGAGGACTTCCTCGGCACCGTTCGGCCCGCCGCCCAGGAAGTCCTCGGTCGGCAGGTTGAAGCGGCGGCACAGCTCCAGAATCTTCTTGTGGCTGGTGTCGATCAGTTCGCCGCCGATCTCGGAGGTCTGGCCGTAGGCCCACAGGGAGCGCTGGCTCCACATCCGGCCGCCGACCCGGCTCGGATTGGCCTCGTACAGCGTGCAGTCGACGCCCGCGTCCTTGAGCGTGAGGGCGGCGGTCAGCCCCGAGATGCCGGCGCCGACCACGGCCACCCGGGCGGGGGTGACGGGCTTCTTCACGGGGAGGGCATCGACGGCGTGGGCGGTCGTGGAAGCCCCGGCCGCCGAGGCGAAGGCGGTGCCCAGCCCGAGGGCGGCGGCCCGTCCCATGAGCTGTCGCCTGGTGGAGCCGCGGACCTCGTCGACGGGCAGGCCGAGCCGGCGGGCCGCAGCGTGTTCGGCGGCGAGCCGTCGGAGCGCGTGCATCAGGGGCGTACGTGCCATGGCGGTGGTCCCTTCTCAGACGGTCGCGGCGGAGGGGGCGGGCTCGTCGGTGCGCTCGGCGGCGTCTTCCAGGACGACACGGCCGATGATCTCGTAGCGCTCGGGGGCCTTGAACTTGAGCCACAGGCCCAGTGCCAGGCCACCGAAGAACACCACGCCGACGATCCACGGGATCAGCGTGAAGAAGACGGAGTCGGCGGCGAGTCCGGCCGCCGTCTTCATGTTGAGCAGTAGGAGGACCACCACGGCGGCCATGGCGACGCCGCCGACCAGCGGGGCGGTGAAGGTGCGGAACCAGTGCCGGTCCTCGGGGTGGTTCTTGCGGAAGTAGCCGATCACGGCGAAGGAGCACAGGGTCTGCACGATGAGGATCGCCATCGTGCCGAGGATCGCGAGCAGCGTGTACAGGTGGATGTACGGGTCCTGTCCGGTCAGCCAGAACAGCGCGACCAGGGTGGTGGCGATGACCGTCTGCACCAGGGAGGAGATGTACGGGGAGCCGTGCCTGGCGTGCGTACGACCGAGGCCGGGGTGGAGGAAGCCCTCGCGGCCGATGGCGTAGAGGTAGCGGGCGGCGCACTGGTGGAAGGCCATGCCGCAGGCAAAGGAGCCGGTGAGGAGCAGCCACTGGAAGGCGTCCACGGCCCAGGAGCCGATGAAGGTCCGGGTGGGCGCGAAGAAGAGGTCGAGCGGGCTCGCGGAGGCGGAGAGTTCCACGGACTCCGCGAGTCCGTTGCCGGCGATGGTCATCCACGAGACGTAGATGTAGAAGAGGCCGACGCCGACGACGGAGATCAGGGTGGCCTTGGGGATGACCCGCTTCGGGTCGCGCGACTCCTCCCCGTACATGGCGGTGGATTCGAATCCGACCCAGGACCAGAAGGCGAAGAACAGGCCGAGGCCGGCGGAGGTTCCGGTGAAGGCGTTCTTCGGGTTGACGGGCTCGAGCGGGATCCCGTCCGGACCGCCGCCCGCGATCAGTACGGCGGTGGCGACGGCGAAGAGGACGGCGATCTCGGCGACGAGCATTGCGCCCAGTGCCTTGGCGGTGAGGTTGATGTCGAAGTGCGCGAGAGCGGCGGTGATGGCGAGCATGGCGATCGCGTACACGATCCAGGGCAGGTCGATGCCGAGCTGGTCGTGGACGGTGGTCTTGGTGAAGTAGGAGAACACGCCCACGATCGAGGCCTCGAAGACGATGTACGCGAGGACCGCGAGCATGCCGGAGGCCATGCCGGCGATCCGGCCGAGGCCGTGCGAGATGTACCCGTAGAAGGCACCGGCCGCGGTGATCCGCTTGGCCATGGCCACGTAACCTACGGCGAAGACGGTGAGGACGGCAGTCGCGAAGAGGTACCCGGCGGGAGCGCCGATCCCGTTGCCGAAGCCGACGGCGATGGGGAGGTTGCCGGTCATCGCCGTGATCGGAGCGGCCGTGGCGACGGCCATGAAGACGACGCCCACCAGCCCCACCGAATTGGCTTTGAGCCGCTGGACCTGGGGTGCGCCGCCACCGGTGCTGGTATCCGTGCTCATGGCTCCTCGTTCCTGTCGTGAGGGCGCTCACTCTCTCCTCGCGTGACCTATCCCACAATCGGCAAGTAGTCCGGTAATTCCCTTGCCGGGGCGACGGGTTGTCGGGCTTGGCGGCGGGCGCTCAGCACCCGAGTGCGCCTACGACGACGTCGGAAACCAGGTCGCGTCGGCTCGGCCGGGCATATGGACACCGAGCCGACCGACGAGCGCGCGGACACCTGGACGCCGATCACCCGGGCTGGCGAAGTCCGCTACGAGCACGACGCCCAAGGCTGCGTCGTACTGCGACAGGAGACCCGACTGCCGCAGAAGCCGGACACCGGGCGCAGCACGTGGCACGCGACGACCGGCTTACCGATGTGACGACCGACAGCCGGTCCTTCGCCATGGTGATTGACGTGGCGGCTACTCCGACGGACATACTGGACGAGCAGGGCGCGGTCGCCTGGCATGCACGTCCCACGGTGTGGGGCAAGACGAGCCGGAACCGTCACTCTGGGGCCGTCGCCAGCTTCCAACCGGTCGCCTAGTACGTCACGAACCCGGTGGTGTGGACGTATCCACCCCGGTGGCTTCGATACGTTCGATGACGCACCGAACCAGCTACGCCGAGCCACCACAGGCAGTCGTGGTGTGGCGGCAGGGGGTGATCCGGCGGAGCCCCTGACGGCCGTGGGTCGGGACCTGTTGTGGAGCCGACTGGTCCTACCCCCGTCCTAACGGCCGCAGACTGTGTTAGTGCTCCCTCCGCCGAGGGACGCGACGGACCACGCGCTCTACGCTCAGGTGGACCGGGTCACCCAGCTGCCCGTCTGCACCGACCAGTCGCTCCAGGCATTCACACGTACTTCTACCAGTTCGGCTCCCCAGCTCGACTCCCAAGCTCGGGTACGCGCACTGTGCCGCCCCGCACCTGGAAGGCCTGCTGCGTTACCCCGGGGTCCAGGACGTCCGCTCCTATGTGCCGCAGGACATTCCACTGCGGTTCCAGGCCGGCGCGACGCCGGATATCGACCGCTGGGCGCGGCTCCACGGCGCTTCCTTGATGTTTGTAAGCGGCGAGAACGGCATGGCGGTTCGCAGAGCCCTTCCGGCTCGGCAAGGGCACGCGGGACTCCTCCCTCCTCGAAGCTCCCGCAGGCAGCAGCCACAAGTGACCGTCACCGTATGCCAGGAGCGCCCCCAGCGGTGGCGCGCGTAAGCCCTGGCGGTGCAGCAGCGAACGCTGCAGGCCCCGCTCCCTCTCCACGGGTTGGGGGCCCCTGCAGTCGTTGATCTGCTGCGCGCTACGGGAGCCGAGCTGAAGAGCCCCTGACCCGGCGTTCCGTGATCGAATGAGACCCGGCCAGGCCGTAAAAAGCGAGCTGAGCATCGCTTGCAGCCGCCGCGAAGGTCCGATCTGGACGCAACTCCGCGATACGGACGTGCTGAACATGGACGACGCCCCGTGAAGGGGCGCTTGCGCCAGCCACAGACGAGTCCTGCGGACGCCGCTGGCATGTGTGTCACTGCAACCGATCGTTTAGATCGACACGTCGGTCCAAGCCCCACGGTCATAGCCGGCAACGCGCCGGATGTCCTCGACGTCGAGGAGGCAGTGGCGGGGCCACACGTTCCCACCGGTCATAAGGCACAGGCCACGACCCGCAGAACCATGTCGCCCCGCCATCCAACTGCCGAGTGATTATGGCTGCTGTTGCTGCTGCTGTTGCTGTTGCTGTTGCTGTTGCTGTTGCTGCTGCTGCTGCTGCTGCTGCTGCTGCTGTTGCTGCTGCTGCTGCTGCTGCTGCTGCTGTTGCTGTTGCTGCTGTTGCTGCTGCTGCTGTTGCTGTTGCTGTTGCTGTTGCGGGTTCTGCTGCTGTTGCTGTTGTTGCTGCTGCTGTTGCTGCTGCTGCTGCTGCTGTTGCTGTTGCTGTTGCTGCTGCTGCTGCTGCTGCTGCTGCTGCTGCTGCTGCTGTTGTTGTTGCTGTTGCTGCTGCTGTTGTTGCTGTTGTTGTTGCTGCTGCTGGTTAATTTGGTTGATGATATTGATGATGACCGGTTGCGCAATGCCGAGGCGCTTCCCCGCGGCTTCTGTCGCTGCTCTGGCCTCCGCCTTCACCACCTGCGGTGGGGCGCCTCTCCGAATCGCAGCCTGCGCTGCAGCCGTTCCTGCCTTTAGAGCAGCGGCTGCCTGTGCCGAGGACGCTGCAGGGCCGACGCAAACCACAGAACCTACGGAGAACGGGCCCTGGCCCGTAACGGTGACCGGTCCGATGTGACCGTTAGAAGAGGAGCGCACAGACTTTCCGCCAGGCGAGACAGTGAACGTCTTACTGGCAGCGAAGCCATCTCCCGTCAGAGTGGTTCCGCTCACCCGACACGTCGGGGCGGTAGCGGCCGAAGCTGAGGTGACGGTGGCTCCAACCATCCCGCCTCCTAGCGCGACTATCACGGCGACACTCGCTACGATCTTGCCTTTCACGGACTTCTCCTCTCGACACTGCACCATGACCCAACCGGTCAGGAAGGACAGCAATTGATGCCGGCCCTTTCAGGCAGTCGACGACAAAGTCTGCTCGGCTGGAGCTCGTCGGGGCCTGAGCCTCAGTACCAGGGGTGCCATCGCCGGGAAATCTCCACCCCGCATTGCCAGTTCAAGTGGCACTAGACCCACTCGGCGCCCGCTCGGGTCAGTTTGCCTGACGGTCGAGCGGCTCTTGGCGTTCCACGTGAAGTTGACGGGGCCTTCTGACGCGGGATTCACCAGTGCGCCGAGTACGCCGTACTCCGCGGCGGTGGCACCTTCTTCTCTGTTGTGACCTGGAGGCGGTGCAGGTTGCGGCAGGTGTTGCTGTCCGGCACGCTCGCCCTCAATGTCTGATGGCTGCGCATCCGCCGACTACCGCCACAACCAGCGAGGCCCCAGGGCGACATCATCTCGGGCCAGCTGGAGGGCAGCACATGCCTCTCTTCCACCATGCTCGCCATCCCCTTGCACCGCATCCCGAGTGCGAGGGTGCTGAGCGTGGCGGTCACGCCGTTCCCGGTCACCGGGTCAACGCGTACCTGACGGCCCCCGGCTAGCCGGGGGCCGGACGCGCTGAGGCCGGTCCATTGGTCAAGGGCGCGGCGGTCGGCAAGCCACGATGCGGCGTACACACTTTTCGCCTGCCCGCGGAGGCTTGCGCCCGGTGCCAGTCGGCGGCAGCGCCCACCGCCTTCCCGAGCGTAAGATGCAACGTGAGGATGACCGCGGCGCCACCGACCCAGGCGCCGTGCGGGCCCCCAGTGTCCAGGTCGGACCCCTACCCAGACCGGGGCACGCCATCCGGCACGGGCGCTCGGCGCCGCGGGCGGGCCTGCTCGAAGGCGTCGGCCGTTGCTTGGACGCGGCCGCGGCCCAGGACCGGGGAGCACGTCGTGAACGCTCGCCTCGTTCCTTCCGCGCACGAGTGATGATTCGTTCCAGTGCCGCTGCCCTACGCCATGGCCACGGCGACCGGGACGAAGCGGACCGCATGCATCTGACCGTCATCGAACACGTGCAGCAGCAAGGACGGCACCTCGTGATGGTTCCCGAAGACGAGAATGGTCCTGGGTGCGGCCAACCGGCCGTGCCTCAGGCGACGTGACGTAGGGACCCGGACTGGCCGCTCCGGGGTGGACAGATCCTCGGCCGTGCCACCATTAGCGATCGGGCCGCGGACGCTGCCGAAAACCGCCCGGGCACGGGTGTCGAGCTGGAGGCGAACGGCGTGGCCTGGCGGCGGCCCCTGAGGACGTTGCCGCCGGTCTCGGCGCGTGTCCCGGCCGGTGGGGTGTGCCACCAGCCGGTGACGAGGCGGGGTCCGCGGCGAAGACGCTGACCGCGTAGGTCACGTGCCGACCGGGCATCGGGAACTCCCGCCGCCGCCCCTGCGGGCCGCACACTGCCACCGTACGGTCCCGACTGCCCGCGGCACGGGACCGTACGGGGGTGAGTCAGGGCTTCGGGAGGGTGGTCGGGAGGCCCGTGGGGAGCTTGCCCGGCTCGCTCTTCTGGTAGGTCTCGGTGCCGACTTCCTGCCAGGTGACCTTCAGTTCGGCCGCGCCCGCTGAGACGACCTGGCCCTTGGCGTGCAGTGCGCCCGCCGGGCACTTGAGGTCGAAGGACTTGCCGTCGGTGGTGCCTTGGCAGGTCAAGCCGGAGGCGCCCTCGACGACCACGGCGGTCTTGCCCTTGACGGTCAGGACAACGGGCTTCGACGGGTTCGCGATCGAGATCCAGCCGCCCTCCACACTGCCGCCCTTGGCATCGGCACCGGAGCTGGGCGCGGTTGACGGACTGCTCGGCGTCGCAGCCGGCTTCGGGTCCTTCGAGATGGCGGTCTTGTCGCTGCCGGAGTCGCTGCCACAGGCAGTGAGGGCCAGGGCGGCCACGATGCCGGCCGTGGCGATGAGGCTGTGGCGCAGGTTCTTGTGCACGAGAAGTCCCCCAGTGGAGCACGAATTGCTAGAAAGAGTGTTCCAAATTACCAGGAAGGAAGAGGCGGACGGCGGCGTCGACGTCACCGGTTCGTCACAGGAATTCGGGGTACCCGTCCAGGACGCCGCCGCCGGTGGGGAACCCCGTCGGCACGGTCGGCCGGCAGGCGAGGTGGGTCGAACGTCGCAGTCTCGCCGTCGGCTGAGTTGTTCCGTTGGTCGGCCGTGCCCGTCGCCCGGAAGGGGGCTCGGGCTGCGGGGTCGGGTTCAGGGCTGGTGCCACTTCAGGGTGCCCTGGGTCGCGAGCGAGGTGTCGGCCAATTGCCGGTTGATGCCGAAGACGATCCGGGCTGCAGTGTTCCGCCAGGGTCTCCCCCGAGGGGCGCGGGGTGCGCCGGCCGCCGCCCCAGCAGGCCGCAACGGTTGAACACCGCCGACCGGATTGAGGCTACCCCCGCGGTGCACGCCCTGGCCGTGATCGACACGGAACGAGTAGCCGGGTGGGCCCGTACGGGTGAGATCGCCGGCGCCGTTCGACTGTCCCCGCTGGGGTCTGCGTCCGGCCGTCCCGGCGGAAATCCGGGGCCGCGGGCGCATGCCGAGCCGGCCGCAGTCCCGTGTTCACGGTTTGCCCAGAGTCCTGTCGTCTTCGCAAGCTGTCCTGGACGCCCCCAGGAAAGGAACCGACCATGCCGAGTGCGCTCTCCGAGGACCTCAAGAGACTGATCGACGACACGCCGGTCTTCGCCTCCGTCGCCACGATCCAGCCTGACGGCAGCCCACAGGTGTCCGTCACCTGGCTCGCCCGAGACGGCGACGACCTGCTCATCTCCACCACCGTCGGACGTCGCAAGGAGGCCAACCTGCGTCGCGACCCCCGCGTGTCCGTGCTCATCAACCCGCACAACGCCCCCTACACCTACGCCGAGGTCCGCGGGACGGCGGAGCTCACCACCGAGGGCGGGCAGGAGTTGATCGACCAGCTCTCCCGCAAGTACACCGGCAAGGAGTACGCGGACTTCAACCCTGCGTCCGGGGAGGACAGCGCGCGCGTCGTCATCCGCATCACTGCGCGCAAGGTTGTCGGCTCCATCTGAACCCCACGGCGGGCTGGTTGGCCGTTCAGCGGGATTTCAGGTGGTGGGCGGGCCCTGGACGAGGGCTCGGGCCGCGGCGAACTCTGCGAGGTAGGCGCGCCCGCCTCGAGGGCATCCGGTGGGGCGGGCGCCGCTATGTCGAAGCCGTCTGAACGTCATAGCCAGACCACAAGAACTGCTCGTCCGGCTCCTCCCGTCGTTCCAGCACTCCAGCAGCGGCCAGCTGGAGAAGCACCTCGTGAAGCGCGTTTCCCAACGGGTTGTCACTCCAGAACACCCACTTGACCTTGGTGAACGTCTCAGACTCGCCGAAAATACCCAACGAGCGGCCCACCTCGAAGGCGGCACCGTCCCAGTCAGTCCAGCCAGTCAAACCCTCGGAAAGATCCATAACGTGATCCTGCCAGCACGCAGTCAAACCCGGTAAACGTTTTCGGTCACCGCACCCGGTAGTCGAGGAGGCGAGGAGGCGAGGAGGCCAGCCTTGCGGACTAGTGCTGCTCCGCGGAAGTTCGTGGAGGGGAGTTGATCACGTCGTCTTGAGTGGGGTGCCGTCGTAGGTCCAGCGGTAAGGTCTGGCGGTCTGGTTGTGTCCGACGACGTAGTCGTCGATCTTGTTCATCAGGTCATCGCGGCTGACGAAGTCGCCGTGCCGGATCACGCGGCGGGTCAACGCCGAGAAGAAAAGCTCGACTTGGTTGAGCCAGGAGGCGTGTGGCGGAGTCCAGTGCACGTGCCAGCGCGGATGAGCGGCGAACCATGCCTTGGTGTGCTTGGCGGTGTGAGAGGAGCCGTTGTCGAGCACTACGTGGATCTCCTTGCCCAGACCGATCACGGCGTCCAATCGGTCGAGGAAGGCGGTGAAGGTGACGGCGTTGTTGCGGGCGATGGGCTCGGTGAGCACCTCGCCTGTCGTGACGTCGAGGGCGGCCACGAGCGAGGCGGTGCCATGCCGGAGATACTCGAACTCCTGGCGGACGGGGGTGCCGGGAGCGGCGGGCCTGGCGGAGTACTTGCGGGATCGGGCAGCGATCGCGGTCTTCTCGTCGATGGACAGCACCACCGCTCCGGCGGGCGGGGTGCGGTACAGGCGGCAGACGTCGGCGGCCCTGTCCCAGAAGTCGGGGGTGTCGCGACGGGCCAGCCAGCGTCGCACCCGGTGCGGTTTGAGGTCCAGATCGGCCAGGACCCGCCCGACTTGGGATGGGGAGATCTTCGCGAAGACGGTACCGGCGACCCACTGGGAGATCGCCCGGTGAGACCAGGTCGACTCCGGGTGTGGCGGCGCGCTCGTGGCGGCGGCCACCACCGCCACGCGTACCTCAGGCCCGTAGGTCTTGGGCCGCCCCGACCGCTTCGCATCCTCCAGGCCCGCCAGTCCGCGGGCGGCGAACCGGCCCCGCCACTTGCGGACCGTGTTCACGCAGACCTTCAGCTCCCGCGCGATGGCACCGTTGGCCAGTCCGTCCGCCGCTGCGAGCACGATCCTTGCCCGCAGCACCTGTCGGACCTGCCCGGTTACCGACGCCGCCAGCCGCTCCAAGCGTGCCCGTACCGGTTCGGTGAGCTCTGCCGCAACCGCCCTCGCCCCCATCATCCGCTCCCGCCCCTCGACCCCGCCGACAGACGGTGATCATGGCGCGGGCAGGTTCATCTGCGCGAGCTTGGCCGGGTCGACGACGGCCGTGATGCCGATGATCTGGCCATCGACGACGGTGAACGCGAGGACCGAGAGCGGGGAGCCGTCCTCGCCCCAGGAAATGACTCCGGGCAGGCCGTTGACGAACGCCGCTCGCCCCAGTGGGGCTGCGCTGGCGGCCAGCTGCGCGCCGGCGGCGACCTTGGTGGCGCCGAGGGTGACGACCACGCCGGCGGGGGTGTCGACGGTCAGGCTCACCTGAGGGTGGAGCACCCGCAGCAACTCCTCGAAGTCGCCGTCGCGGGCTGCCGCCAGGAATGCCTGGACCACCTCGCGTTGCCCCCGTTCGACGTTTGTCGGCTGCTTGGGCGCCTGCACCCTCCTGCGGGCGCGGCTGGCGAGCATTTTGGCGGCGTCGGTGGACTTGCCGAGGATCTTGCCGATCTCCTCGAACGGCACCGCGAACAGGTCGTGCAGCACGAACGCCAGCCGTTCGTTCGGCCGCAGTGATTCGAGGACGACGAGGAGCGCGAGCCCGACCGAGTCGGCGAGCAGCGCGTCCTCTTCCGGGGCCGGACTGTCGTCGAGCGTGACCATGCGCTCGGGCAGACGGTCGTTCAGGGACGTCTCGGGATGGGCTTGGCGTGATCGCAGGACGTCGAGGCTGATCCGGCCGACGACCGTGGTCAGCCAGCCGGCGAGGTTCTGGATGGCCGCTGTGTCCTGGCGGGAGAGCCGCAGCCATGCCTCCTGGACCACGTCCTCGGCGTCGGCGTGTGATCCGAGCATGCGGTAGGCGACCGCGCGCAGCCGGTCGCGCTGGGATTCGAATACCTCGGCTATCGAGGCGGTGGGGCTGGTGTCGGGCATGTTGTTACCTTCCTCGGATCCGCTCCGTCATGGGTGATGACGGGCCCGGAAGGGCGCTGGTAACCGATGAAGGAGTAGGACGATGAAAGCACGCCGACAACGTGTGGGGTGCCCCGAGCTGTTCGCGGGAATCGCTCAGCGACGCAGCCGGACAAGGTGATTCAGGCGGGCGCGTCAGACAAGCGTCTGCTGCCGCTGGTCCACCCGCGCGCCGGCCGGCTCAGCGGCTGGAGCCCCTGCGTTTTCGCTTTGAGCACGTTGGCGAAGAAGGCCGATGATGCTGGCGAGCGGTGCGCGACGTCATCGCGTGGCGCGAAACGCGCTTCCTCATGGATGAGGATCGGGCGGCGCTCGCGCTGACCGAGGCCGCCACCCGTATCCAGGAATGGTGCTCCCAGTGTGACCGACGAGATCTGGGAACGCCGCCGCCGACCACTGCACTGGCGAGCGAACGAACGACGCCCCCGACACCCGGCACCCATCCAGAGCTCTTGACTTTTCCTCACGGAAGGACACCAACACATTGCTGACCAACGTCATGTACGTGACGCTCTACGTGACCGATCAGGACCGCGCGCTGAAGTTCTACACGGAGCAGCTCGGCCTGGAGAAGCGCATCGACTTCCCTAATCCCGACGGACGATTTCTCACCGTGGGCGTCCCCGGCAGTCCGGTTGAGCTCGTCCTGTGGGCGCGCGCCGCGGCCGCGGGGAAGCCGACCGAGGTACTGCTCGGCGCCGCGCCCGGCCCGGTCTTCCTTGAGTCGGACGACCTGCGGGAGGACTGCAAGGTGTTCCGCGACCGCGGTGTGACCTTCGACCAGCCGGAGCCGGAGGACTACGGGTTCGGCATCCGCATCGAGGCGGTGGATCCGGACGGCAACCGCATCTCGCTGCGCGAGCGGCCCCGGGCAGGCCACGGTTGATGGCTGACCGTTCGTAGGCTCGGCCGTGGCCCGGTGCCGGACGGCGCCGGGCCACGGCCCGTTCGAATCGATGACAATGACTGTATATAACGCAGAACCGACCCTGAAGAGGTTCCAGCATGCCGATAAAGATCGACTCGGTGATCGCACGACAGCGCGTTGACGACCTGGAGGCAGCCCTCCCGTTCTACGAGCGGCTTACGGATCGGACGGCCAGCCGCTTCGAGTTCGCCGGTGTGCAACTGGCGAGTGTCGGGCCCTTCCTGCTGTTCTGCGGTCCGGACGAGGCAGTGCAGAAGGTCGCCGGGGTGAGTGCCACTCTGGCGGTCGGAGATCTGACCGCTGCCGTCGAAGAAGGGGTTGCAGCCGGTGCCACGGTGGTGATGCCGGCGCAGCCCACGCCCAACGGTCACCGAGCGGTCCTGCGCCACCCGCATGGGGGCGTATTCGAATACGTCGGCCCCTGACTGAGCCGAGAACCTCCCGCTCGGGACGGCGCCGTTGTCGTTCATGGGCGGGGTTGGCGGCACTGGTCTGCGGAAATTCGTGGAGGGTTGTTCGGTGATCGAGGTAGAGCCCGCAAGCGCAGTCCGGGGCTTCTTCTGGGGAGCAGGCCAGCAGTCCGCTGGGGCAGGAAGGTGTCGGCGTAGCCGTCCCGGCTGGCGAGGTAGAGCGTGAAGCCCCAGGTGTGCAGGACACCTGGTGATCAACTCCCCTCCACGAACTTCCGCGGAGCAGCACTAGTCACGTTCAGGGAGTCACGACTCCCCCACGGCGACCACCCATCGGGCCACGAAGGGCCGCGCGCACCTGCTCCGGGTCGGCCACCTCCACCACAACCCGCAGCCGGCCCTCGGCCTGGTTCTCGTCGAACTGAGGGGCTCGATGGCCAGGCCCTCGGCCCCGGACACATCGGTCCAGGCCATCGACGCGACCACGCGTGCGCCGCGCCGCGGCCCCTTGCTTGCCGTTTGGGCCCGGCTCAGTTGAGGGTGGTTCTGGACGCCGCCCCGGCGGCGGTGCAGTGTGCGGGTCAGCGGGCAAGCGCGATCGCGAAGGGCGCGAATCCGCCGGACCGGATCACGTGCGGTACGAACAGGATTGCGGCCTCCGTGGCGCGGGCGGTCCTGATTCCGCCGAGGTCGCTTATCCACTCGGCCCGCCAGCCGAGGTCGCCGAGCAGTTCACGCACCGTCTGCTTGGCCTGTGGATCCTCGCCGGAGAGGAACGCGGTCGGCGCCTGGGTGAGCGTGGCCGGCGCGGTCATCACGGGGAAGAGCATGGTGTTGAGCGTCTTGACGACGCGCGTTTCGGGAAGTGCTTCCTGGAGTTGCTCCGCGAGGCTGGAGCCGGGGTAGATCAGGTGGGCGGGCAGGCCGTCCGGGCCGTCGACGGTGGCGTTGGAGACGTCGACGAGGATCTTGCCCCGCAGTTCCTCGCGCAGGGCGACGAGCCTGTCCAGCGAGCCGGCTCCTGGGGTGGCGTTGATGATGATCCGGGCTGTCCGGGCAGCGTCGGCGGCAGCGCCCGGCGTGCTGTCCGCCCCGGTCACCTCGTGCCCTGCCCGGGTGAGGGCTGCGGCCAGGCTGCCGCCGACGCGGCCGTTTCCGAGAACTGCGATCGTGGTCATGATGATCGATTCCTTCCGTTCGTGCAGGATGTGGTGCGCGGTCAGCGTGAGAGCGTGGTGACGGCTTCGGAGTGGACACCGGGCGCGGCAGCCAGGAAGCTCTCGCTCTGCGGGGTCCAGGGGCGGCCCTCGGCGTCGGAGATCCGTCCGCCGGCCTCGGCGACGAGCAGCGCCCCGGGCAGCAGGTCGGCTCGGGCGCCGGCGAACTGCCAGAAGGCGTCGGTCCGTCCGGCGGCCACGTTCGCCAGGTGCAGGGTCGCAGGCACGGAGGTGCGGACGACGAGCGCGTCGAAGAGCATCGCGGTGATCGAGGCCCCGACGCGCCGCACGACCTTCTCGTCCTCGTCCGGCCGGGCCTGGCTGGTGGCGACGATGCTCAGGCCGAGGTCCGCGGTCCGGGAGACATGCAGGGGCCGGCCGTCGAGGTGGGCGCCCGCTCCGGCGAGCGCGGTGTAGGTCTCGCCGGTCAACGGCAGGTGGACCACGGCGAGCACCGGCCGGTTCTCCCGCACGAGGGTGGCGGTCACCGCCCAGTCCGGCAGAGCATGCAGGTGGTTGACGTTGCCTTCGGCCGGGTCCACGACCCACCATTCGCCGGGCGGCAACGCCCCGCCGTCGAGTTCGTCCTCCACCCAGCCGGCATCCGGGCGCAGTGCTGTGAGGCGGGGGCGCAGGATGGCGAGGGCCGTGTCGTCGTTGGCGGCGAGCGCGAGCATCAGCTCTTCGCGGGTCTGGTGGCGGACCACCTCGCCGAAGCGCTCGCGCAGCGCCGAACCGGCCACGCGGACGGCGATGACCGTCTGGGCGAGCAGGTCTGCGTCGGAGGCGGCGGCCGTGTTCTAAGGTATTGCGGACATGGAGGTACTCCCGTGTGAGGAAGGGTGGTTGAAGCCGGTCGGACCAGGCTGTGCGTTCCGTCTCGCTCTCTCATCTCGAAGGTATCCAGCCCTTTAATTAACTTCAAATGCATGTGAAGCACGGCTAGAATTACTCCCATGCAATTGGATTTGAATCTGCTCGCCGCGCTCGACGCGCTCCTGGAGGAGGGCAGTGTGGCCGGGGCGGCCGCGCGCCTGCATGTCACCGCCCCCGCGATGAGCCGGAGTCTGGGCCGGATCCGGCGCACGACCGGGGACCAGATTCTGGTGCGCACCGGCCGCACGATGACCCCGACGCCGTATGCGATCGCCGTCCGGGCACAGGTGCACGAGCTGTTGCACCAGGTCCAGGGGGTGCTGGCACCGAGCCGTGAACTCGATCTGGCGACGCTGGAGCGCACCTTCACACTCCGCTGGCATGATTCCCTCGTCGCCTTGAGCGGGCCCACACTGCTCTCGGCCGTGCGCGGACAGGCGCCGGGCGTGCGATTGCGCTTCGTGGCGGAATCGAGCAACGACACACACGAGTTGCGGCGCGGCGAGGTCGACCTGGAGGCGAACGCCAATCGCCCGAGCGCACCGGACGTCCGTGCCGAGAACGTGGGCGAGACCCGCCTCGTCATCGTCGTGAGGCAGGGGCACCCCCTCACCCGCGTCAGGACCGTCACGGCGAAGCAGTACGCCTCCGCTGAGCACGTCACCGTCTCGCGACGTGGAAACCTCAGCAGTGCCCTCGACGACGCCCTCGCACTGCACGGCCTCACCCGCCGCGTGGTGGCGGCCGCGCCCACGGAAGCGGCAGCGCTGGAGTTCGCGCGATGCTCCGATCTGGTGATCAGCGTCCCCGAAGCCACCACACGGTCAGCGGTCGCCGACCTCGGCCTGGCAGTACTCCCGCTGCCGCTCGAACTGCCTTCGGCACCGATATACCTGTCGTGGCATCAGCGCTACGAAACCGACCACGCTCACGCCTGGCTGCGCGGGCTGGCGCGAGACGCGCTGGCCGTGTGCGGAGCGTCGTCGTAGGTCGCGACATCCGGCCGGTTCACCCAAACGTCCGCGCGACCACCTCGATGCCGCACGGCCGGCCGCTCCCTGCTGGAGTTCGGCGATCACGAGACCACCGTCAGCACGATCTTGCCTAGGAGGTGGCCCTGCGCGGCTCGCGTGTGGGCGCTGCCCGCCTCGGGCAGCGGGTAGGTGCTGTCCACCCCCACCCGAAGCTTGCCCTCGTCGAACAGGCGCCCGATCTCGGCGAGCTGGGGGCCGTTGGAACGCACTTGGATGTTCGAGACCGTGATGTCCAGCCTGGCCGTCTCCTCGGGGTCGTACTGGGCGAAGAACACCGGAAGCATGGTGCCGCCGCGCTTGAGCACGCTCAGGAAGCGTGAGCTCTCCGGGCCGCCGACGGTGTCGATCACCAGGTCGACACCGCTGACCACGTCCGCGGCCTGCGTCCTGGTGTAGTCGATGAACTCATCGACGCCGAGCTTGCGCAGGAACTCCTCGTGCCGGCCCGAGGCCACCGCGATCACATGCGCACCCTTCCATTTCGCCAGCTGCACCGCGAAGTGGCCGACTCCACCGGCCGCCCCGTTGACCAGCACCGTCATACCAGGCGTAATCGGCACCGGCTTGTGCACCTGGCCGGTGAAAGGAGACGGCACGTCGTGGCCGAGGTCGATCAGGTACTGCCAGGCCGTGAGCACGGCCATCGGAGCCCCGGCCGCCTGCACGTGGTCGATACCGACCGGCTTGTGAGCCAGGTCCGAAGCCGGCGCGGCCACGTACTCGGCGTATGTCCGGCCGTCGAATCCGGGGAACCGGAGCATGCCGAAGACCTCGTCACCGACGGCGAACCCAAGCACGTCCGGAGCGACCGCCTGGACCACGCCCGACACGTCCGTTCCGGGGATCAGGGGGAACTCCAGCGTCGGCCTCACCTCGGCCGGCATGACCTTCATCCCCTCACGCAGGTACCAGTCCGGCGGGTTGATTCCCGCCGCGTGCACCCGGACGAGCACTTCGCCCGGGCCGATCTCGGGAACCGGCACCTCGTCGTACTGCAAAACTTCCGGCCCGCCCGCTTCGTGGAACTGAATCGCCTTCATCGCGTCTGTCGCTCTCTAGAGGAAACGTTGCTCCTTCAGTCAAGGCCCAGGACGGCATGGCCGTCCAAGACCGGTTCGGCAACCTGAGCATTCCGAAACGGCATGACGCCTACGCTGGAAGGGTGAACGATCTCGGACACGACCTGGAACTGCGGCTGGTGCGCTACTTCACCGTGGTGGCGGCACACCAGCACTTCGGCCGCGCCGCCGCCGACTTGCACGTGGCCCAGCCGGCGCTGAGCCGCCAGATCCAGCGGCTGGAGAAGCATCTCGGCACACGACTGCTGGACCGCGTACCCCAGGGCACCCGGCTCACTCCGGCCGGCCAGAGGTTCCTCCCGCACGCCCACGCCCTGCTGCAGTCCGCCCGCCAGGCCGAGCTGGCCGTGCGTGAACAGGCCGAGACCGAACGAATCGCCATCGGCTACGTTGAAGACCTGGTGATCACTGACGCCGTACGGGAACTGCGCCGCCGTTACCCGGACGCCGAGATCGCCACCCGGTACCTGAGTTGCCGCGACACCGGAGCGCTGTCCGACAAGCGCGTCGACGCCCTGATCGCGCGGGCCCCGCTGCCGCTCGCCACCGACGATGTGTTCACCACCCCGCTGTACGAGGAGCCCCGGATGCTCGTGGTCCCGCGCGGCCACCCCTTGGCCAACCGCACGTCGGTGACCGCAGAAGAACTGGCCGGCGAGGAGGCGGCGCACTGCGCGTTCGAGACCGCGGACTGGGCTTCCTACCGGATCCTCGGGGCCGACGTGCCGCCGATCGAGAGCTACGAGGACAAGCTAGAACTCGTCGCGAGCGGCAGAGCCATCGCCGTGCTACCCGTCGGCGACCGGCGGAGCTCACTGCGCCCCGACCTCGTCACCGTCCCGGTCAAGGGCGCTCCCCCCAGCCAGGTCGTCCTGGTCAGCCGCAAGGGCGACCCGAATCCGATGATCAGCAATCTCCGATCGGCGGCCAAGGCCGCCCTGACCGCCCTGACCGCCCCAGCAGCCTGACCGGTCGCGCTGGGCACCGAACTGCCCCGAGCGGTGTTCACACGCGCCGTGTTCGTCTCTCCACCTTCGTGGACCGGACCACCGGCCACTCCCCCGCCCGCGGCAGCCTGCCGGTTCCCGTGAGGGTCTCAGCGGAGCGCCTGCCCGGAGCCGGGCACCGGTTCATCAGGCGTCAACGTAGTCGGTCAGTTTGCAGCCCTCGACGATGGCCCGCTGCGTGGTGGGTGGGGACGGCCCATATAGCCGCGCTCGGACAGGACGGGCAGGCGGTAGCGATCGCGCGTGGACTCGTCGAAGTCGTCGAGGAGCCCGTGGAGCAGGTCGGCGAGGTGGGCCAGGGATTGGACGGTGAAGAGGAGGGGCTGGTAGCCGGCGACCTGGTACGGCATCCGGACCAGCTCGGCGAGGTCGAACGGCCGCAGGTCGGCCCGGGCGAAGCGCCCGAGCTCGCCGTAGGACGACAGCAGGGCCGCCCCGTACGCTCTGGGCCGCCGCTGCTCGAGGACGGTGCCGTACTCGAGGGTGAACCAGTACACGCGGCTGATCAGATCCAGCGCGTCGGCCGTCTCCACCCGGGCCGCGGCCCGGCCCACCGTGCGGTACAGGTCGGCGAAGAACGGATCGGCGAGATGGATACCGTGCCCGAACACATCGTGCAGGACGTCCGGCTCCGGCGTGTACAGCGGCATCGCTGGATGCCGTACGTACTGCACGGCATGGAAATACCCCTTGGCCATCGCGCCCAGGAAACGCTTGTTTGCAACGATCCCGCCCGCCAGGGTGAAACGGAATCCTGTCAGGGCCTGCAGCCGGTTGGAGACCTCCTCGTGCTGCGGGACACCGCCGGCCGGAATCGGCGCGACGTCCCGGGCTCCCAGAACTTCCCGGCAGGCCCAGCGGTCCTGCGCGCGCAGCAGTGCACCGTGCGCGGCGCGCCAGGTGGCATGCTCGGCGTCGGTGTAGTGCACCTCGGGTGAGGGCTCGCCCACGGGGTGGCCCTCCGCCCGTTCGGCGATCAGGTTCCTGCGGCGCACGTAGGCCGGGTCTGCGAAACCGGGATGTTCCCCGGCGCAGCCGAACGTGGTGCCGTCCGCGTCCAGAGGGGTCAGACTCATCCGATCGATCATGAACTGCATCGTGGACCGCCGGTGCTGGGTGAAGAGCACAGCGACCGGGGCTGCGGCGGGGCTTTCACGCGGGTGGCGGGGGCGGGAGCAGTACGAGGATGTGGTCGTCGAGGGTTTCGGTGGTGAAGCCTGCGGTACGGAGCGCGGCGTCCAGGGCGAGACCGGTGGCGTGGTGCAGCCCGGCCAGCCCCGTACCGTCCTCGCCCTGCGTGTGCGCACCGCTGGTGCGGGCGTGCAAATCGTCGATCTCTTCGGGCAGCCAGCCCACCATCACGCCCCGGGCGTGGCGGACCAGATGCACGCCCTCACCGCTCCCACTGCCGCTCTCGCTCCCAGGGTCGAACCCTGCTTCGGTGAGAGCGGTGCGCACCGCGTCCAGGAGGTCCCTCTCGTGATCATCCACAGCCGCACTGTAGAGGGCCGGGCAGGGCGTGTGGGGTGTCCGTGGCGTGTCCCGGGTCCGTGGCGGGATTCGGCCGCGGTTGCTCCAACCGCCCGGGTCCCGCCCGTGTGGACCCTCTCGTCGCCCTGCCCCCTGACTTGCACGAGCCTCCGACTGCGCACCGGGCCGGGAGGAAGGGTCCGGCCTGACGGAGCGAAGGGGTACCTCGTGGTCGGCGTACCGGCATTCGGTCAGGCCACGCGGAGGATGCTCTTGCCGTGGGTGGTGCCCTCAGCGAGCCGCTGGACGGCGGTGGCCACGTCCGCCAGCTCGTATTCGGCGGTGATGTCCACCCGCACCTTGCCCTCCGCGACGAGGGCGAGTGCGCGGCGGGCGCTGTCGGCGAGGCGTTCGGGGTGGGTCCGGCCGAGCAGGTTGCTGTTGTAGGTCAGGAGTGACGCGCCGTGCGCGAGAAGGTCGTTGGCGTTGGGGAGGACGGGCTCGTACGTGGCGAGGTTGCCATATGCCACGAGTCGGCCGTGTGCAGCGAGCAGCTCGAGGCTGGTCGTGCGGGTCGAGCCACCGACCGGGTCGAGGATGACGTCCGGCTTCTCGTCGCCGAGCTTGGTCGGGAACTCCTTGCGGAGCAGGAGCCGGTCGTACCCGAACTGCGCGGCGTAGTGGGCCCTGTCGGCAGTGCCGACCACACCGACGATCCGACCCGCTCCGGCCAGTCGGGCGAACTGGGCGGCGAAGGTGCCGACTGAGCCGGCGGCGGCGTGGATCAGCACGCTTTCGCCGGGCCGTACGCGCGCGATGGTGTTGATCAGGTCGTAGGCGGTCGGTGCGCCCCACCCAAGACCTGCGGCTGCCCTCAGGGGCACGCTGCCGATCCCGAACGTGAGGGCGGCCGGTGCCAGGACCACCTCGGCGTAGGCGCCTGAGGTGGTCAGCGCGGTGACGGCCTGACCGACTCGGAGTGCGTCTACGCCCTCGCCGACCGCCGCGATGTGCCCGGATGCCTCGAACCCCGGGACGAAGGGCCGCGGTACGGGGAAGTGGCCGTCGCGGACCATGGTGTCGCCCCACTGAATCCCGGCGTAGGCGACGCGGATCGCCACCTCGCCGGGGCCGGGGGCGGGCTCGTGGAGTTCGGCGACGCGGTAGTGGTCCTCGGTGTCGAGGAGAACGGCCTTCATCATCACAGCCCCTTGCGTTGACTCAGTATCCTTACAGTCGGAGACGGTACGTATATAAGGTTCCTGAGTCAACCCATGAACCTGTCAATGAGTGGGAGTGCGTGATGGAAGCCCAGGCCGAGGAGTTCCTCTGCACGCGGATCAAGCGGGCGGACCAGGCGTTGATGGCACACCACGAGGCGGTGCTGCGCGCCTATGGACTGACCATGACGCAATACACCGTGCTGCTGGCCCTCTCCCGCGAAGGCGGGATGTCCGGAGCCCAGCTGGCCCGTTCCTGCGGGGTGACGCAGCAGAGCATGAGCAGCGTGCTCACCAACATGGGGACGAAGGAACTCATCCGCCGCGAAACGTCCCCGGTACACGCCAAGGTACAGATCGCCACCCTGACCGACGGGGGCCGGGCGCTCCTCGACCGCGCCTACCAGGAGGTGACCGTCCTGGAGCGCGCACTCACCGACGCGTTCACCCCCTCCGAACACGCGATGCTCTGCGAACTCCTGGAACACGCCACCGCCGTCCTCGTCCAGCAGACCCGCCCCACTACGGCCCCGCCCGCTACCTGAGCCTCGCCCCCCCCGGGACACACGGAAGCCCGTCCGCACGCCCTGCCCCGGTCAGCCTTCCTCCGATGCCTGCTTGCTCTGCCGCGCTCACAGCGCGGCACGGACGGCCATTCGGCTGGGGACGGTCCGGTCCCGCCAGGAGGAACAGGAACTCCGGCTCGGAGCCCGGCTCGGGATGAGCGCAGCCGCGCCGCGAGCCTGTCCCCGGCGAGGGTGGAACAGCTCCCCCGCCCGGGATGCGCTGGGCGTAGAGCGCCGTGCACCCTGTCCCGCGCCAGCCCCCGCCGTCCTTCGGTCCTTGCCCAGCGGGAGCCACCCCACGGGCAGTGAGGTCGTCGAACCTGATGGCGGCTCCCTCCCGACGGGAGCGAAGAACACCTGAGCAGGCTCTTCGCGCACCGTCGGCCTCAGGGCGGCGCGCGCGTCGAAGTCTTCCGGCCGGAGCTGGAGAACACCGTCCTTCCACAGGGCTTCGACGTGGGCGAGGAGCTCGATCGTCGCGACCATGGTCCAGGCGACCAGTGGCACGACGGAGCGGAACCGGGATCCGTCATCAGCGGCGCGCCGGTCTGGATCTCGTCTGCAGCCCAGCCGGTGTGCTGAGCATCAGCTTCGGTGCTGCCGTCCTGCCTGCCGGCCCTCGAAACACCCATGCGGGTCGCAGCCACCTCCTTCGCCGCCTCCGGGAATCGATGCGCAGGGCGCACCGGCACGTCATGCCGGCCGACGTATTGCTCAGCCACAGCGGTAGGGCACCCCTCGCGGACTCGACATCGCGCAGGCGGCGTTAGGCCGTGCAGAGGATTCCGGATGGTGATCCCACGGATCGGCACGGACGATGGTGCTCGAACCCTCAGGGCAGCGCCGGACCGCCTGGAACGGCATGGGTGGGCGACACCGTGCCGGTCACAGTCGTCATTGACGCTTCCGGAGCACCACGTAGGCACCGACTCTCAGGAGGTGATCGCGTGAGGACACCGCCCAAGTCAGGATCCGGCTCGCACCCACGGGCGCGACGGGTACCGACGCGAATCGAACGGTCACGGACCGCCCCGGTATTGATCCTGCTGGTACTCCTCGTGACGGCGGCCTACCTGGGTCGGTTCGGCATCGAGGACCTCAGCGAGGCCCTGACCTTCGTGGGCCGCATCACCGCGTGTCCCGCCCGAAGCCGAAAGCCGCGCGGTAAGGGATCGGTACGGCCTCGTCGATGCCCTGACGGGCCCGATCCAGCGATCGCTGTGGGACATCAAGAGCAAGAGCCGTCCGTGAGCGGCGTTGCTTCAACCGGGCGCGCAGGTACGTGGGTTCGTGGGTTCAATCGTTCCAGCCACGCCACCAGGGCAAGAGAGCTGTTCATGCGATCCCAGGATTCTGCGTGCCCAACGCCGAGCTGCGCCTCCCGCACTGCCCGGCACAGCACTTCGATGTCGAACATCTCCGCGACCAGCGGATGCCTCGCGGAGCGGCAGAGGTCGATGAGTTCATCGCCGTGTTTCCTCAAGCCATGGGCGTAGAGCTGGTCGAAGGGGACCTTGACCGCTCGGTCACGGATCCGCGCGGGGAGCAGATCTTCCATGGCTTCGCGCAGAACGGCCTTCGGGCGGCCCTGACTGAACGTGGCTGCAGCAGGGAGGCTGCGCATCGTGGCGGTGACCTCCCGGTCGAGGAAGGGGTGCGAGAGGAAGAATCCGTCCTGCCGCGCCCGGTGCCAGGACACCGCGTCGGGGGCGGCGAGGTAATTGGCCGCTTCGAAGAACGACTCTTCCGGCCTGCGTCCGAACATGAAGCGGCTCTCCGCGACGCTTGCCCCACGGTAGCCGTGCGCCCGCGCAAATCCGGATCGCAGCCAGCGGGGACGGGCGAAGCTTCCCAGGCCACCCAGCACGGTTCCGCGGTGGAGGAGCGCAGTGATTCGCTCCGCCGCCAGCGGCAGGGCCGGCCGCACGACGTAGTCGTAGACGACGTCGCGCACGCCGCGCTCGGTTCCTTCGGCCTGGGCACGTGCCTGCTTCGTCATCTGCCGGAGCTGCCCTGTGCGGGCCAGTTTGTGCAGGTGAAGGGGGTTGGCATCCACGATCGGATCGGCTCCGCAACCGGTCATGAGGATGTCGCAGCCGAGTTCCGCCGCGGCGCCGTGGAGCCTGCTCCAGAACGGGGCGCGAAAGGCATGCGCATGAGGCTCGTCCGCGTCTCCCGCGTGGTGTTCGAAGTCGTCGAAGTCAGCCACGTCGCCGATGTCCACAGTCAACGGGCGGGCCGCAGGGGCATGACGGCAAATCTCCCTCATGGCTTCTTCGAGGTACGGCTGCTCCCCGGCCAGCTCTCCTCTGTCGAACCGCCCGGCGAGCAGGACGAGGTCCTCACCGCGGCCTTGTCCCGTACCCAGCAGGCGTGCGGTGAGCAACGCGATGCTGGTGGAGTCGGTGCCGCCGGAGACGTGACATGCCGTCATTCGGCCCACTCGCCGCCCGACGGCGTTCTCAAGTGCGAGGCGCAGGTTCTTCCCGGCCCCGCTGAGACCGAGCCCGACTGCTGTCGGTTCCCGCAGGTCGTCGACCTCGCGGGCACGTCTGCGCACCCTGCCACGCATCTGCCCGGTGACCGAGAGTTCCACGACCTCGCCGCCGAGGATCCGGTGCACACCGGAGAACGGCGTGAGTTCCGAGTGCGGTTGTGCCAGGTTCCCGGTCAGGTACCGGCAGAAGTAGCTGTGTTCCAGCTCTTCGAAGTCGCCCAGACAGCGCGCTGACGTACTCACCGCGTTCACGCGCCCACCGGACTCCCTGAAGAACAGGGGAATGCGCGCATGGTAGTCGCGCATCAGCACAATGCGGTCGGAGTACACCAGGACGGCCGCATAGTCGCCCATCGGCAGGCGCGGTGTGGCCCCCGGTCGGCCTACGTCCTCCAGGAGCCCGCGCGCACCCGCCACGCGGTCACCGGCCGAGCCGACCCAGCCGACGACCACGGCGGTGCCGGCCCGCGAGGAGACCGTCGTCACGAGCCCGTGCCGCGCCATGGCCTCGGCCGCCCTGAGCCTAGGTGCACCCCCGGCCCAATCAAGGTGGAGTGCTTGCATGTCACTGGCCGCCGCAACTGATCGAGAGGACCGGCGTGAACCCGTGTCCTCGCGGATCGGCATCAGGGATGCACACGCCCGCCGAGGAGCTCCAGGCATGCAGGGCGAACGGGTGCTCGCGCACACCGATGTGAAGCACGGCGTTCAGGCCGCATCGTCGCAGAAGCACGAAGGCAGTCACGGCCTCGGCCTTGCAGTCGTCGTTCACGAACCAGCTTCTGCGACCGTGTGATCGTAGTGCTCGTTTCAGCCGTGCCACCTCCTCCGCTGACGGGAGGTCTGCACGTGCGCACACCGGTGCGGCCACGGACAGGAGCCGAAGGACCCGCCCGAACCCCATAGTTCGGATCGAAAGGTGCACTCCGCGCAGCCAGAGCCCGACCTCGGCGTCCGAGTACGCCTTTCGGCGAGCCGTTGCACACCCTGCGCGGATGAGATCGTTGACGAGCTGTGCGCGCTCCTCAGAGCTTCCCACGACGAACTTCTGCACGTCCGTCGCCGTCATGCCGAGAAAACGGGTCCGCCGCCTCCAGTCGGAGATCAGAGCACCGCTGGACATTTTGGTGACATGGCAGTGCGGTGACAGAATCCGCGTCACGGCCACCAGGGCATCGGTCTCTTGTGCCACCTCACACACTCCAAACCCGGCCTGCCGCACGTACTCTGCTGCAGGCCGAGTTCGACATGGTGGGTTGGGTCAGGACTGGTACCCGTGACCGTCGTAGAGTGCTCCGCTGAATCCGCGAATCAGGCGGCCGTCGCCGAAGAGGACGAGCCGATGCGGTGCACGGCGCCACAGTCTTCGAAGGTGCATCGCTTACCTCCAGAATCAAGCGGCGTTGAACACTTCCCACGCTACGCTGCGTCGAATGCCTCGCAACCCGACTGCCGGACAGGTTGATCACGACATCATCCAGGGTCCGGGCAGGGCGGCGCGGAGGCGTGGAGAGGGCGGCCACGAACAGGGACGGGACGGCCGCGAGGCAGCGGGCTCGGTACACCGGGCACCATCTTTCGATGACGGTGGGCGTTGACTCCGGCCAGCGCAACACGGCCCGCGGACAAAGCTGCGGCGACATCCCGCCGGAGCGGCCGGACGGCTCAGCGGATCAACACCCACGGCCCGCGACTGTTCGGACGGCCTCAGGCAGCCACGTACGCGGCCACGTACGTCCAAGGCGAGGCGGTCGTGGTGGAGCTGGACGAGACGGTGCGCCAGAGTCTGATCCGTACAGCGGACTCGTGGAAGGCGCAGGTGTGGGCGCCGATCGTGCTGGCGGCGGCTGGGGGCTTGGACGACGGGGCTGTCGTGCGAGACCTGGCGGCGAGGTCCCGGTGGAGCATCAGGCCGTCGCCGGTAGTTCGAGGACCGTGCCGGTCTCCGGGTCCGCGGGGTAGCTCGCGGAGTAGCCGTACCGCTCGCACAGCTCCGGATCGGCCCACCGGGCGGTGCGCTGCGTGCGGTAGTTGAACCACAGCGTCGGGCCTTGCGGTGCGGACAGTACGACGCGGGCGAGCGCCTCGTCATCGGGATGGTGGTAGGTGTCACCGTTGGTGGACACGAGATAGTGCCGGGCGGGGGCGACTTCAAGCAGTGCCTCGGTCACGTTCCGCCGGCTGCCATGGTGGGGAAGTTTGAAGGCGTCCACCTCCAAGACCGGCAGACCGCGGTGCGCGGCCACCCCTTTCAGGCCGGCCCCGAGCACAGGGCCGAACGCGTCCGCCCCGAGCACGGCGCGGGCGCCGCGGTACTCGATCAGCAGCGCGATGCTACTCCCGTTCGGGGTTGTCGTGTCGTCGGCCGTCTCATGAGCGGCTACGGCGGCCAGATCGCCGAGGGGCTCCAGGATGTCGGGCATCACATCGGCCTGCCAGCCACGCCGGGCCCGGTCGATGGTTTCGGACCACTCGCGCTCCAGGATCGCCAGGCGCTCCTTGGTCGGTGAGAGCACGGTGATGTGCGGGCCGTCGCGGACCGGCACCTCGATGAACCCGAACTCGTCCCCGGTGTCGATGGGGCCGCCGCCGAACGCCTGGTTCCACGGAAGTACGGGACCGACGGATTCCCCGAGCAGCGCCGCTACCAGGCTCTCCCCCTGGGCGACGCTGCCCTCCACCCTGCTCCGGGAGGGCATGTGCGGAGGGCCGTTGAACCAGTAGTCTCCGACGTCTCCGGCGTACTCGCTCCGCAGGAAGGGGAGCATGCCGCCTATGTGGTCACTGTCGATGTGGGTCACCACGGCGACGTCGATACGCCGGTCGTCGGGGTCGAGCCGGCTCAGCCTCGATTCGAGCCGGGGCCAGGTGCCCGGAGGGCCGCCGTCGACCAGCATGCGCCAAGGCGGTCCGCTCTCGCGCGCACACTCCACGAGCAGACAGTCACCCAATCGCGCAGGCAGTACCTCGATGCGGATGGCTGTGTCCATGGGATCGTCTCCCTCCAGCCGGGCGCACCACCAAATCTACGCTTGTCAGCAGGGCGCCGCAGAGCTGCGAGCAGGGGCTGGTCCAGGCGCATGCGGAACACCTTCGTGCCGGGCGGTGCAGGCCCGGGTGATCCAGACGAGCCAGGGCCCGGCCGGCTGGCCAGGCGCCCGCACCGCCGCTACGAGCGTCGGGGCAGCCACTTGCCGACTGCCTTCACCAGCAGACCTGCACCCCCATCTGCTACTGCCGGCTGCTCGCCGCCCGCCTCGACGCGTGTGCCGCGGGCCGGCTCGCCCGCGAGGTGACCAGTAGCGGTGCGGCAGACCCGTCTTGACCCGGCAGGAGATGGGCTGCGGGGCAAGGCGGGTGAACATCAGGTGATGAGGTGTCCCGCCGGGGCTCGGTCGGGGGATAACGGCCAGGAGGATATGCAGTCGTCAGGGCTGCCCCGGCTCGCGGCGAGGTTGGGACATGGCGGTCACCGGCACCTGGGATCCACAGAAGCCCACTTGCCCTGTGGTCGCTTCGGGCCCGAAGACCGGGCCGTGTACACAGCGAAGCCCGAAGGCCGGCCGGTGCGACCGCCCGGCTCGTCCACGATCGGCACGGGATGCAGGAGGTCGGCGGGGTGCAGGAGGTTGGCGGTCCACTGGCGCCAGCCGGCCTCGCCGACGTCCTCGACGGCCCGCACCACCTCGTTCCATCGACACGCCTGCGCCCCGGCCGTGTCGCTCCCACCGCAATCCAGAGGATGAGCCATGCCGCTAAAAGGTTACGGTGTCCTGGCTGCCCGCGCCGTCGACCGGCGCCGGGAGGGATCCACCGATACCCCTCACTATCAGATCCACCTCACCGACAACGCCGGCACCCACTACCGGGCCGCTGTCAACGTGGAGTCACAGCAGGCACCCTCCGAGCTCCTGTACCTGGCCGACGATGATTTCCGCCATCCCGTGACCGAGCTGCTCCCACCGGCCGGCAGCGGATGGACGGCCCTGGTGTCACAAGCGGGCAAGGCCAGCCTGGACTTCATCCGCGGCAACCTGTTCGACCCCGCCGCGATGCGAATGCTCCCGCCCGACGTCGAAGGCGCCGACAACGACTTGGCCGACCTGCTCGACCACTACGTACAGCGTGCCATCGCCGACCCCACCGCCGGCCTCTACGTATTCGGGCAAAGATTCGGGCCCGAGGCCCACATCGCCGACAAGGTGTTCGGCTTCCGGCCCGGCAACGGCGTACACGACATCCACATGAACCAGGGCAACAGCGGCCGCTTCCGCTCCGACAACGGCGTCTGGCAGGACGGCGCCTTGCTCGTACAGCTGCCCGCCGAAAACCGCTGGGTCGCGATCTTCCTGGCCTTCCAGTCCCAGGCCTGGCACACCGACGACAACACCGGTCACCCCCTCGACACCGCACCACCCCGCTCCGCCGACCGCGACGAACCCCTGCGGATCATGGCCGCACTGGTCAACCCCTCCGGCCCCGCACCCGCAGCCGTCACCGTACTGAACGCCTCTCCGGCGCCGATCGACCTCCAAGGATGGCAGCTCACCGACCTCAACCAGCAGACCCTCCCGCTCCCCGCCGGCACGCTCCAGCCCGGCACCACCCTCACCGTCCCGGGCGGCAACGGATTCCATCTCGGCAACCAAGGCGGCACGATCACCCTCCTCGACCCGGATGGCATCAAAGTCCACGGCGTCGCCTACACCGCGCGACAAGCCGAGCGCGAGGGACGGACCATCACCTTCTGACACCACCAGCACCAAGCCTCACAGCACCCTCGCCGGCCGGCAGAAAACCTGACCGGCGGGCGAGGACGGTCTTCGCACGGCTGTGCCCGGACCCCATTCGCAGGGCGCTTCGATGCGGGACGCGCGTCTCGCCGTCCCACCGAATCAGTGTCCGGTTTAGCCATTGGAGTGGATCTGCACCCGGCCGCAGAAATGGGGTTGCATGCCTGGGTATGCATTCCAGCATTGGCGCATTGGCTTTTAGTCATTGCCTTTTAGTGCCACTGGAAGAATGACGCGATGTAGGAGCGGACTGGCCATGCCCGACCACGCGCAGCTGCGGCGGGCGACCGCCTGGATGAGTGCAACTGCCGTCGAGCAGGCCGACGCCGCCGGCATCTCGGCCGCCTTCGATCCATCCGGCCACTTCCCGCTGAAGCCCGGCATCGCCGGGGGCGGCTGCGGACCAGGTTCCACGGCGCTGGAGCCGGGGCGGCTGTACCGCAGGGTCAGCGGCCGTGACGATCAGCCTCGGCCCGTCAGTGATGAGGAACTGGCGGAGTTGGGTGACCCGATGGCGGTCACGTTCTTCCGCGTCGGCAGGTTTCCGACCACCGTGCAGGAACTGCTCTCCGCACTCCCCGCCACGGCAGCCGCCTCACTCAAGGTGTATCTGGTCAGCGAGGCCGGGCAGATCTCTCCGGTTGCCATCAGCGAGCGCGACATGCGGTTCGCGATCACGACCGCCGTGGACGGCAATCAGGTGGACCTTCTGGTCAGCACCCAGGCCGGCGGCGACCCCAGGCAGGGATTTCTTCAGGTCGCGGGATGGGATTCTGTAGCGAGGGTCTTCAATTTCTATGCCCGTTTCGGATCGAGCTGGGTGTGGGCGGGCAACTCCTGGGACGCGCTGGAGCCGGACTCGCGGGGCAAGGGCTGCTTCGACAGCCACGTCAACGGCAGCGCCGTGATGAAGGAACTCAGGATCCCCTGGAACAACTGGCAGTCGGAGCGGGCAACGATCCGGCTCGCCGATGATGACCCGCTCCGCCATGATCAGCTGTTCCAGCAGGTCATCGGAGCCGAGCGGCTGGAACTGACGGTCAGGTTCCTCATCACCCGGTGGACGGCTGCCCGCCTCGCCGAGGTCACCGCGAACGGCGTCGTGGACCACCCCGACCGGCTACTGCGCCACCTGTTCACCAGCACCACGGTCAACCTCACCAGTACGGACCGGCAGAGCAGCACCATCACGGCGGACAGTGGCGATTTGACGCTGCCCACCGGGTTCTGGCTGAACCAGGACGTCCTGTTCGACGACCTGCGACTGTTCACGCAGGCCTCTCCGCCCCGGGCACAGGCCGCCGCATACCTGGCCGGCCTGACGCGGTTCGGTTTCCGGCTGGAGGAGAAGATCAGCGGCTTCTCCCAGCCAGGTGACACGTTCTTCGCCTTCGTTGTCCCCGAGGCTGCCCACGAGGACAACGAGGTGATCCGGCAGATGGTCCGCAGGGGGCTCATCTCGGCCAGGTTCGCCGCGTGCGTGCTGATGGTGGACTTTCCGAACCCGGTCTTCAGCCCAGCCCGCAGTCTCCTCATGCGGTACGTGCCGACCACGCCGGTCAAGGCCGTGAAGTTGTGTGACACCGTCACCCAGGCCATCTTGGACGCCGCGCGAACGCGAAACCTGCCCGCCGACAGTCCCGAAGCCCGCTTCGCCGCGCACTGGCAGGTACCTGAAGACAGGTGGCAATCAGTGTTCGGACAGCGGGTGGACAGCTATCTGCGCAAGGTCACCCAACAGATCCAGACCGCAGCCGGATTCGACGACTACGTCCGGTTGGCCGAGTCACGGCGCCGGCAATTTCGTCTCATGAAACTGAACGAGTTCGAGCTCACCCTGCCGGTCACCAACGTTGCGCCCGACGCGCCACCGCTGGCGATGCGCGAGGACGCCACCGTCGCGGAGCTGACCTGAAGCCAACCCTCCTCAGCCGGCACGGCATCAGCTACAGCGGCGCCGGCGACCGCTGCCTCCCACCCCTCCGTCTTCCCGAGCAAGGAGAACGAGCACCATGGCCACAGTGGATGCTTACGGGCCTCCCGGCAACCTCGACGATCTGGACGACTTCGGCCGCAAGGCATGGAACGTGTTCATCTCCGACACGGTCGACGAGGCCATTCAGGGCCCCGACCCCCGTCAGGTACTGAACGACAGTCCGCGACCGCAGTTCTACAACCTGACCAGCACGGATACGGCGTCGGACGTCCAGCGGGCCTCCATCACATGGACCGCTTTCCCCCGCATCATCAAGATCACTTCCGTTGGCGATCTCCAGCGGTGGCAGCGCGCCGACGCCAGCCGCGACGTCCAGGACGAGTACTGCGAGTGGAGCGTCACCCGGAATGGTTCGGGAAAGATCACCCAGGTCACGTTCACGTGTGAAGGCCCCGAGTATTGGGAGATCCTGGCACAGACGAATCCGGACAAGGTGGTCACCCTCTACCGTAGCTTCATCAGTCCGGACGTGCGCAAGGAGGATCTGTTCTCGCCCAGTGGCAGATACCAACCGCGCAACAAGTGGAACAACTCCACGAGCCACGGCGCCATGCACTTGATTCAGCAGAACAACACCCTGGGCGCAGAAATCGAGTTGGCTGCGGCAGCCACCATTCGGCGCGTCGTCAACGGCCAGGAGCTGAGCACTGAGCAGGAACTCATCAACTGCAGCAAGTACGGTGCCGCGGAGCGCAACAGTGATCCCCACATCGGCGCAGGAGTCAACGCCCTGGCCCGTCAGAAGGCCGACATCAGCCTCGCCGACCCAGTGGGCCTGTACTTCGACGACCTGTCGACGGACGGCTGGGAGACCCCGGACGGCTCCGATCCCCAGGACTACTGGACCTATCTGAGAGGCGACTCGGAGCACCGTGTCCGCGCCGTCTACGAAGTGCCCCAGGGCAAGGGGTTCGACGTCGGGGACATCACCATCGGCGGCAAGCCCATCGAGTTCGGAGCCCAGATCGCGGACTTCATCACCATCAGGCTCACGGGCCTCGCCTGCCGGTTCAACCACTCCACCGCCCAGCCGCAGACCGCCTGCAAGGAGTTCCCCGCGGTTGACATGCGGCAGGAGGGTTTCGGCGCAGCCGCGTTCTCCGCCTCCGGCCGCTTCTTGGATCCCCGTCCCACCCTCTCGTACCGCTCCTCCCGCGTCACCTGACCGTTCCTTCGCGGGGCGGCCGGCGGACCCGAGGCCGGGGCCCGACCCGTCGTGGCTCAGGCTGAGCCCGGTCACCCCGCTACCACCCCTGACTCCGACAGCGCAGCACCCACTTCCCCGGCCTTGGTGCCGATGTGGTGTCCGAGCGCCCGGTAGGCGTCGAACTGGGCATGGTCGAACCACTGGTCGAAGGTGCTCTGGCGGGGGAAGGCTTTCTCCCTGAGGGCGTAACTGAGCAGCTCGTACGGCATGTCGGGAGTCAGACTGGCCTTCACGAAGATGATCGTCCCCTTTGTGTCGGCCGGTGTGCCGGGCGAGAACTCGACCGGCTCGGGGTACTCGATCGTGCCGCGCACCACACTGGTGGCGGAGAACCGGGCGTTCAGCGCGGCCATCGGTGTCTCGGGCGGGAGCGGTGGGGCGCTGCCGGGCACCAGGTCCAGCACGTTCTGCCCCTCGTCCTTGAAGGTGATCTTCACTCCGAGGTCTTCGTAGGCGAGCGTGACCGCCTGCGCGAGGGTGGTGGCCAGGGGCGGCGTGTCCCCTGAGGAGTCGATGACGTAGACCGTACGGCAGCGGAGCCGGAGCGTCTCGACCAGTCCGAGATTGTCGAAGTGCCCGCCGTCGGTGCACAGCAGCAAGGGAGTGGTATCCGAGTACCAGCTCACCAGCTCCTGGAGTTGGTAACGGAGCCGCCGTACGCGGGGCAGCCGCGGCATGAGCCGGCAGGGCCCGTACTTCGCCAGTTCCGCGAGGTAGAGCGGGTTGGGGACCCACGTGCCCAGTCGCACGTTGGAAAGGGCGAGCAGCCGCTCCATGAAGATCGTCTGACTGCCCATCGCGGAGGCGAAGGCCGCTCCTGACACGGCGACGGCCGACTGCACGGTCAGGTCGCGTCCGATCAGCGGGGGTGCCGTGTTCTGCAGGGTGTCGGTGCGGACCCAGCCCGTGTCGGGGCCACCGCAGTAGTCGGAGGCGAAGGTGAAGGGCACGGCGGGACGCCCTGGGGCGGTGCGGTTGCGCAGCGAAATGGCAGCGGAGGCGGCAAAGATGACCTGGGGGAAGCCCTGCACTCGCTGCGCGTAGGGGTCCAGCGGGGTCGGCTCGTGGTTGTAGTCATACGGCAGAGCACCCACCGAGCCGTCCTTCAACACCGCGCGCCGGACAGCGAAGGCACCCGCCAGCCGCTGTCGGTAGAAGGGGTGCAGGCTGAAGGTGGTCTGGTCGATCACGAACGACAGCACGATCAGGGCGATCGGGACGCCGGCCTTCCACCCGATGTCCCAACTACCGGCGTAGACGGCGGCCCAGGACATGAGGGCGAGGCAGAAGAACGCGACCAGGAGCAGCACCAGCCAGCACACCACGACCTTGACCCAGCTTGCACCGACGTGAACGACGAGGGACGGGCCGCCCCTGCCGAACAGGCCGGGCTTCTCCCCGTCCGGCTTCAGCTCCTTGACCGTCTTGTGGACGACGGTGAACCAGGTTCCGACCGCAGTCGCCACCGCCGTGAGCGCGGCGAGCGCCGACAGCCCCCTGCCGTCGTTGTGCACCACCCCCTGTTCGCGCGCCAGCCAGGCGAAGAACCAGATCACCGCCGGGATGACGATGGAGATGAGGGCGACCGTCAGGGCCATGGCCACGATCGTGTTCACGATGCTGCGCAGCCAGGCGGGGCGGGACCTCATATTCCCCGCCCCTACGAAGGCGGCGCCCACGGACAGCAGGCCCGCCAGGGCGAACAGGGCCAGAACGGGGTGCCACGCGTGCGGATACAACTCAAAGGACGGCAGGGACACCTGTGGGAGTCCAGGACACCCCGGGACGTTCGGAACCGCACACGCCGGCTGGGACACCTTCGCCTGCGGCATGAAGCGGTGCAGGTCGGTCAGCGGAAGGTGCGAGTAGAACGCGTTCAGGAACTGGCCCGCCACTGCGAAGAGCAGCGCCAACATGCCGAAGGAAACGGCCATGCCCCGCAGCACCGCCCCCGCGGCGTGCATCTTCTCCTTGGGCGTGTCAGCCAGGTACTTGGCGTGGCGGCGGATGTGGTCCTCCTCCTGGCTGCCCGGTGCGAACGCGTCGGCGGGCTCCGCAAGGCCGGGCCGCACCGAGGGCTTCCCGTCCGCGTCCTTGAGCCGGGCACCGGTCAGGGCCAGCTGGAGGGCGCCGGCTGTGTACCCGCCACCGGACACCGAGACCAGATAGTCCGCCTTGAGTAGTTGTCCGCGCAGCGCCTGGAGCGCGCCCAGGGTGATCGAGGCCGACCGGATACCGCCGCCGGAAACGCAGAAGCCGAGCTCAGCAGGCTTTCGACCGGGCGGCTGGTAGGCACGCGTGCGCCAGCGGGTGACCGTGTTGGCGTCCGGGTCCTGGGCCTGGGCCTGGGGTGGTCGTGCCGGGTCGGGGGCGGTCCACTCGGGCCGGGGCTCCCAGTCGTGGGGCGCAGCGGGCGGAAGGATCACGTCGGGGTGGCTCCGCTGGCTCTCCGTCTCGTCGGCGGGCCGATTGCAGTGGGCCACGACGGGACGGGGATGGTCCCCCCGGCCGCTCGTCAGGACGGAGGGGTCCTGCACACGACGGCAGTAGAGGGTGAGGACGGTCAGCACGGCCGCTACCACCAGCGGGACGACGAGCGCCCACTTCACCTGGGCGAAGTAGGTCGCCCACTTCAGGTTCCGCTCCAGATCGCGCTCCGCGGCCGTTCGCAAGACGCCGAACCAGGGCAGTACAGGACCGTCCGGAGCGGCCTTGATCCGGTCCAGTGCCTTCCAGAGGAAGATGTTCTCCACGCAATCCGCCGCGACCACCACAGGGATGAGAAGGAGCGCGCGCCGGGCCCACAGGCGCGTGGACTTCCGGTAGAGGAGCAGGTGCCCGAGTCCGAAAGCCCCGGCGAGGGCCGCTCCGTACCCGGGAACGTACCAGCGCCAGTCCAGCACGAGGCCGTCCTGGAAGAGTTTGGCCCCGCCTCCGTCCTTCACGATGGCACGAGCCGTATCTGCCGTCGCCGCGAACTGCAGCAGCAGTTCGCTGTCCAGTGGGGGTCTGGCGCGGAACGGCGGATCCGCCACGTACCAGATGATCATGAAGAGACCGGCGGCAAGCCCGAACAGGCACAACCCCACCGCCCAGCCCGGCACGTCTCGCAGCTTCAACTGCGCCTGAGCATTCGGCATGCACGCAGAGTAGTCACCTGAACGCGATTCGCATCGATGCGCGCCCTACACGAGGCAGCGGAGGACCCACTCAGCGCCCCCGCCTCGGCCCGCGCCCCCCTCACCGCCTAGGTGGGCGCCAGTGGCCGACGACCTGGCCCGGCAGGCGTCGTTGCTACTCCAGGTACTCCTGCAGCCGGGTGAGCAGGGCCGCGAACGCGGGGGTCATGGCGGCGTCCGACTGTTTGAGAACCGTCGAACGACCGCCGTCCTCCACCGAGATGGTGTAGCTCATCGCATCCCTGGCCCGGCCGGGCTGGTCCGGCTCGCCCGTTGCGACGGCCGCCTCCACCAGCCGGGCCAGCTCCGAGGCAGCGTTCTCCGGGAGGGTGTCCGTATCCAGCACCTTGGGCGGGAGGCGGAGATTGGCCGCCGCCGCCAACCCGCCGTGTGTCGCCAGAGTCACCTTCATTGCGCGCAACCTCGTTACGATGGGTCCGGGTTCGGGCGGCGGCAATCTCTGGTGTCAACCGGCCCGCTTCAACGCGGCCACCTCCTTGGCCAGTCTCGTCATCTGGGTGCTCAGTTCCCCGACCTGCCTGGTCAAGGATGCGAGCCCGTCCTGTCGTCTCACACCACCGTTCCCGTCGACAGCAAGGCTCCGCGCCCGCGCGATTCCGGCCGGGACGCCTCTGATGGGGATTTCCACCTCTTGCCACGCTGCCAGCACAGCCGACTGCTCGGCGCTCCCGATGCCGAAGAGTTCCCCGGCCTTCTGGAAGGTGGTGTCCGCGAAGTCCTGGAACTGGGTTTCGGGGCCGGACGCTTTCAGCGATTCGTACCAGATGGGCCCCGCACCCTCCCATGAGAATCCGCCGATGCCCACAGCCGCCAGGAAGAACGCCTTGTTCGGGATGCCCGAGTTGAAGTGCACCCCGCCGGAATCCCCTTCCTCGGTGTCGGGCAGGTGAATGAATTTGCTCATACGGTCAGGCTGGGGATCCTTTCCGAACAGTGCATTGTCGTATGCGTGCCCCGGGGCCTTCATCGATCGCAGGGCGTCGGCATCGATCCCGGGAGTCCACACATCAGCCCCGATCAGCCAGTCCGCCTCCTCAACCGACTGCTTCAGCGACCACTGCTTGACCAACGACCCGAAAACATCCGAGATCGACTCGTTCAGGGCCCCGGACTGATTGTGGTACACGAGCCCCGCAGTGTGTTCGGTGACTCCATGCGTCAACTCGTGCGCAATCACGTCCAGGGATCTGGTGAGGTCGTCCAACATCTTTCCGTCTCCGTCACCGAAGACCATCTGCCGTCCGTCCCAGAACGCGTTGTTGAACTTCACACTGAAGTGAACGTACCCGTCCAGGCGCATCCCGTGGCCGTCGATCGAATCACGCTGGAACACCTCCTTGTAGAAATCGCGTGTCAGGCCGAGTCCGTCGAATGCCCGGTTCGCGGACTCGTCCATGGACTCCGGTCCATCCTCCGACCTGGCCAGGTCGGCGGATGCGAGGAAGCTCCCGTGGTCGCAGTCGAAGACGGTGCGCCGACCGTTACCGGTTGCGGTTGCGGCTGGGCCGGCGAAGGACGCCCGGATCGCCCGTTCGCCCCGCAGGCGAGCGGTGGTCAGCATGGTGTCCAAGGCGGCCTGGCGCACCTCGGTGTCTTCGCTCTCCAGAAGCTTCTTGAGCAGGTGCGGGGGGATGATGCAGTTGAGTAGGGAGGTCTTGCACATAGGACACCTCCTGGGAAAGAAGAACAATGGGCGAGCAGGCAGCGGCGCGGGGAGGGTGCACGACGTTCGATGCGGCAGGACACGGCGTTGCCACGCCGACGCCGCTCCGCGAGGGTCTCGTGGCCGAACGGCAGGAGCCCGCTGGGCGTGGCAAGGGGAAGAAGCATCGGCGCCGGCCAGCCCAGTTTCCCGAGGCGGGGCCATGCTCATATCTCCAGTCTCCGGCGGCCCGTAGCGACTGGCAAACGAAGTCACATCCACCCCGGCCGCCTCGCGGATACCCGCGGAGGCTCGGGCCTCATTCCTGATGGCGGCCCCGCGACGCACTCGGCGCCCCCGAGACCGAACGCGGTCAGGGCTTCCCGCGTCGCCCTCTCGGAGGACCGCCGTGCCTCTCGTCCTTCGCCACCTCCGCCAGCAACTCCTGGCAGGCGGTGGTCCAGATGTCCGTCGCGGGCAGGCTCACCTCGTTTGGGAGTACCGCTGACTACGTGCCCAGCCCTTCATGGGATCCGCGCTCCAGGGCGGTGCGGGCAGGCGGGTGTGGTGCGGGCAGGTGGGGGCGGCGCTCGGCATGCGCGGGGTGGAGGCTTGCGGCCCGACCCCCGTCTCGGTCCCGGATCGCCGGGGGAAGTGCGGAGTTCCTTATGCCGCTTCCCAGACGAGCGTCGGCTCCTCGGTGGTCATCGGCGAGGTCGCCAGCGCTTGGCGCCGAGACGGAACGGGTGCCGGCCGCGGCCCGACGACGCGGCCCTGGACGCCGCCCACACGCCCGCGACACCCCGTGGAGCACGTCCAGCGGCCCGGACAGGTTCCCGTCGGCGTGCAACGCCGCCGTCACCCGTTCCAGCGCAACGGCGTCGCCGGTTTCGAGCAGATCCTCGCGGATCTGCTCGACATGGGTGCACACGTAGGCCAGAGCGGCGCGCGTGCGCTCGGCTGCCTGGCCGCGTCGTCGGCCATCGAATCCCCCTGAGAGACGGTCCCGACGTTTCCGCGACGGGCCGGACCCAGGAGAGCCTGGCCGGGACTCGGCCTCGGGCTTTTGGGCCAAGCGGATCGGACGAGTCATGGCAGAACAGGGCGAGGCGGCCGCGGCCGTGCACCCGGGCTCGAGTGGTACGGCGCTACGGCATCGGCCTTGCCTCAGGCGAGTACTTCCACGCCCCCTTTTCCAAGGAGCTGCCGGACTCGTCTCAGACACGCTCGACGGCAAAGGCCGTCACGGCCTTGGTGCCCATGGCTGACAGGAGGTCGAACTGGGCGGCCGTTGCGGTTCCCGCCGGCGCGGAGAGGACGGCGATGCGCAGGTCGTTACCGGGGATGGTCAGGGTGTCGCAGTCGACGGTGACAGGCCCGACGTCGGGGTGGTGGACGGTCTTGCTGTCAGTGGTGTGGAAGCCGACGGTGTGGGACGCCCACACGTCGTCGAAGCGGATGCTGGCGCTACGCAGGTCGGTGATCAGCGATCTGAGCGGCTTGTCCTTGGGGTAGCGGGCGGCAGAGGAGCGCAGGTCGGAGACGAGTGCGGTCTCGAAGCGCAACTGCTGCTCGGGGGTGTGGGTGACGCGGGTGGGCCGATCGGTGAAGTGCCGCCAGGCAATGTTGGCCTCGCGGCCGCGCCATGGGGAGGGGTCGCCCACGAGGGCGGCCCACAGCGGGTTCCAGGAGATGAGGTTCCAGGCAGCGTCGTGGACGCTGAGCGGGGTGGTGCGCAGCTGGTCGAGGAGGCGCTGGACGCTGGGCGGGACGTGGGCGGAGATCTGGCCGGGGCCGGCCGGAGCCTGGCCGGCGAGCAGATGGAGGTGGTCATGTTCGGTGCCGGTCAGGCGCAGGGCGCGGGAGAGGGCGGCCAGCACCTGTGGAGAGGGTGAGGTGGCGCGGCCCCGTTCGAGGCGGGTCACGTAGTCGACGGACAGGCCGGCGAGCTGGGCGAGTTCCTCGCGCCGCAGCCCAGGTGCGCGGCGGACACCGCCGATGGGGAGGCCAAGGTCTTGGGGGCGGGTACGGTCGCGCCAGTGGCGCAGGGCCTGACCTAGGGCTACGGGGTCGTCGTTCACGCATCCATTCTCCGTCGGAGGGGCGGAAACAGCCTGGTACTGGCCGACCCCCCGCTGAGGAGAGCTCTCCCCCGGTGTTTCCGTGGCGTGCAGGCTGAGTGCCATGACAACAGTCACTGTGATCACCGGGGCCAACAAGGGCCTTGGGTACGAAACGGCCCGCCGTCTCATCGAGCAGGGTCATACCGTCTACGTCGGCGCCCGAGACGCTCATCGCTGCGAGCAGGCCGCCAAGGCCCTCGGAGCCCGACCGCTGCTGATCGACGTCACCGACGACGCGTCCGTGGCCGCTGCCGCTGCCCGGGTGCGTGTCGAGGGCGGGCGGTTGGACGTGCTGGTCAACAACGCGGGCATCGCCGGACCGTCCGCGGCCGCCGGCCAGCTGACCGCGGCCGACCTCCAACAGGTTTTCGACACCAACGTCTTCGGCGTGGTGCGCACCACGCGTGCCTTCCTGCCCCTGTTGCAGGAGGCTGCCCGGCCCACGATCGTGAACGTCTCCAGCAGCCTGGGCTCACTTGCGGTCAATGCCGACCCGGCCGCCCACACCAGCATCCTCACCGCGTGGGCGCCGCTGCTGGCCTACAACTCCTCCAAGGCCGCGCTGAACATGCTGACGGTCGTCTACGCACAGGCGTTCCCGCAGATCAGCGTCACCTCCGTCGACCCCGGCTTCACGGCGACGGACCTCAACGGCCACCAGGGCACCCAGAGCGTAGAGGAAGGCGCCGCCGTGATCGTCGCGGCTGCCACCGCCGGCTCCGGCCAGCCGAGCCCGGCCTTCTCCGGCGCCACCGGCCCCGTGCCCTGGTGACCCGCCCGGCTTCCCGCCCCGACCGCAGCCCGATCTCGGTTTTGCGGGCTGGAAAACCGGTCGACAGGCGGGGCTGGTCGCGATGGGATGGTCTGGACCATGTAGCGCCCGTCGTCGTGCGGGCCGGAACCCGGAGCCGCGTGTGGGGACCGTCGACAGCAGGCCCGCCATTGACACCGCGCTGGTGCGCCGGCTCGTCGACGCGCAGTTCCCGCAGTGGGCGGGGCTTCCGCTGGAGCGGGTCGAGCCGGCCGGGTCCGATCATGTGGTCCACCGCCTCGGGAGGGAGCTGGCGGTGCGGCTGCCGTGCCACCGGGATGCCGTCGGCCAGGCGGCCAAGGAGCTGCGCTGGCTCCCCCGGCTCGCCCCGCGGCTGCCGCTGGCGGTGCCGGTGCCGGTCGCGGTGGGCGAGGGCGGAGCCGAGTACCCGTGGCCGTGGGCGGTGTCGCGCTGGATCGAGGGTGAGACGGCGACGGCGGCGGGGCTCGGTGATTCGGTGCCGGCCGCCCGGAGCCTCGCCGGGTTCCTGACGGCGCTGGCGGCCTGCCCGACGGACGGCGGGGGCGAGGGCGGGGGCGAGGTTCGGGCTCCGCTGGCGGAGCGGGACGCCGCGACGCGGGCGGCCATCACCGCGCTGGCCGGGGTGTTCGACGCCGGGGCGATGACCGCGCTGTGGGACGCCGCCCTCGCCGCTCCGGCATGGGGGCGGGCCGCGGTGTGGTGTCACGGCGACCTGCACACCGGGAACCTGCTGACGGCCGGGGGCGAGCTGAGCGCGGTCATCGACTTCGGCGAGCTCGGTCTGGGCGATCCGGCCTGCGACCTGATGATCGCCTTCACCCTGATGTCGGCCCGCAGCCGGGCCGTGTTCCGCACGACGCTGGGAGTGGACGAGGACACCTGGACGCGAGGGCGGGGCTGGGCGCTGGCGACGGGCCTGAACGCCCACGTCTCGTACGCCGCCACGAGCCCCCGCGTCGCCGCGCAGACCGCCCGCCAGATCACCGCGGCACTGGCGGGTTGACGACTTCGCAACCCTCTCCGGAGGGGGACGAGGACACCGTCCGGCCCGGCAGGACCGTACGGGAGAAGCGCCCGGCGACCGCGGGTTCGGCCCGCCCTCCGATCACCTGTCGGGGGCCGGCGACGACGGGCCGCCTGCGGGACGGCCGCCGGCACCGACCACGGCGCGGTCCGTGTCGGCGGCCGCCCCGGCCAGCCCGGCGGTACGGCGTCCGGATCGGCCTCCGCGGCGCGCCGAGGCTGTGGGCGGCGCCCGTGCCGCCGCCGCGTTTTCGGCAGTGCCCTGCAAGCTCACGGGCGCCGCCGGAGTCATGGTGAACACGACGGTCCTCGGCGGGGCCCTGCTGCGCTGCCGCCGTGCGGGCAAGGGCCCGGGGCGCTATCACGGTCGGCGCTGCCGCATCGGAGAGCGCCCGGCACCCCACGGCTCAGGTGTGCCGTCGCCGGGCCGGTGCCCAAACCCTCCGCCTGCCGGCGACGGCCACCTCACGACGGCCGGGGCGCCGCCCCGCCTTCGTACCGTGGCCAGTGTGGCTTACGACAGCACGCCGCGAGCCGGGGCTCAGTCGAATCGCACACAGATTGCCACCGGCAGTCTCGGCGACCAGGTTTCGGTGGTGTAGTCGTATGCCTGGGCGTAGCCGTTGTTGCCGGGGGCGCAAGGAGCGGAGATGTTCGTCTCCAGGTAGGCGGCCCCGCCGGGGACCCCGGGGTTCGTCTTCGCGATGACGTTCCCGTTGTACCTGATCTGTCCCGAGTTGTACTTGACGGCTATGTACACCTTGCCGCCGAGGGTGAAGTTACCGCCCCCGATCTTGAGATGCCCCCGGTAGGTGTACTGGAACAAGTAAAGGCCTTGCGGCGCCTTTTCCGGACTGCTTTGAGTCGACCCGGCCGGGCTGACCAGGCCCGCGGGCGCTGCGCCGGCCGGCGAGGCCGCGAGGCCGACTGCGGCCAGTGCTGTCGCGCTCAACGCGAAACGTCGCGCCCAGTGGGATGTCCCGCGCGGATGCGTGCCCATGACTGTTCCTTCCAGGGGTTCGAAACCGTCACCACGGCCGTGCGTTCAGGTAGATCTGCGGGGACCACCGGGTGCAGGACGACCTACTCAGGGCGCCGCCGCGGTTGCACGCCTGGACGACGAAGTTGTAGTCACCAGCCTCGGCGGTGATGGTCCACACTTTCCTGGGCCCCCCGGCCAGTTCTTGTTGTACCCATCGGCCGGAAGTGGGGGACACGTAGCGGATGTTGTAGTGCGTGGCGTTGTAACCGCCGTAGTAAACTCTGACCACATCGCCGCACGAGTCGAGTTGGGCACCGAGGTAGGGGCTGTTCCCGTAGGCGAAACGGGGCGGCGTTCCTCCGGTGTTCATGCCTCCGCCCGGTGCCGTACCGTCCCGGAAGAAACATCCCTTCTGCAAGTCCGCCAGCTGCCCGGAGGCATTGACCAAGACCTCGGCAGTCGTATTTTGCACCGTCCCCGGTCCGGCCGCTGCGGCGTCGGGCGCCACGACTATGCCGGAAATCAGGACGGCTGAGGTAACTGCCGTTATCGCGTTACGCCATGTCAAGATACTCATGGTTCTACTCCGAATAGGGAGGGGCAGCTCCGGCTTGGTGGCGCGTTCCGGCCGGCTGCAGTAGTGGTGCGAGGCGGTGGTCCAGAGCCTTTGACGTCGGCGGCGTCCACCCTCCGCTGCCCGGCGTGCTGCCCGCACTCGCCGTGGGAGACCACAGTTCCAAGCTAAGCCGGGCAGGTGCTCACCGCCTGCCGAGCCGACTCGGACTTCCGGAGCGCCCGCTTGACATGGGGAGGGCGCGGCCGCCGTGGAGGCTTCGGGGGCGAAATCGGTGGTCATTTCAACCGCGCACGGGAAGGACGGCGCGCGTTGTCGACGTACGGGAAGCGCGTGTGGCCTCCGGTCACCCTTTCGGTGCGCGCCTGCACCGAAAAGGCCCTCTTCCCCCTTGTGCTGACCGAAAACGGCATCGCGACACCGCGCACCGACTCATGGCCTGCTGGACCCGCCGCGATCGGCAACTGGCAAAAGGGGCGGACGGGCGACAGGACCGTCGGCCCCGCGTGGCCCTGGCTGGTGCGCAGGCTGGATCCGGGAGGAGCTCGGGGAGCTTGGGGACTTCAGTCGCTTGAGCTGACCACCATGTCCATGTTCATGCGTGCGGAGCCGAGCAGGGTGTGGCTGTGCTGGCAGCCTCGTGAGCTGCTGCGGCCCGTCATCCCGGGCACCGGCACCCTCGACGTGGTCATCCCGTCCCTGGCCCGCTCACTCGCGCCGTCCACGAACAACCCAGGGCCCTGGAGGCCCAGGTCAGCCAGCTCTTGGTGGCCCACCCTGTTTCCCAGGCCTGACGTCGCTGCCCGGCGGCGTCAGGACCGTCGCCGTCCTTCTGGTCACCGTCGGCGACGGCACCAGCTTCCCCACCGCTGGCCACCTCACCTCCTACGCAGGCCTCGCCCCGGCCACGAAGCAGTCGGGAACCTCGATCCACGGCGAACATGCCCAGAGGCGGAAACCGGCAGATCAAACGCGCGATATCCCTCTCCGCGTTCGCCGCCCTGCACGACCACGCTTCCTACTTCGACCGCTGCCGGGCCCGCGGCAAGACCCACACCCAGGCCCTCCTCCGCCTCGCCCGCCATCGCCTCAGCGTGCTGTGCGCCATGCTCCGCGACGGAACCTTCTTCGAGGCACGCGGCCCCCACGCGTCGGTTGCATGAACCAGCCCACAGACTGGTCGGTTCAGATCAACACCTCGTGCCGTCTGCCCACGCCGAGATTTCTTCGGCACCGCGGCGGACAGCTTCTTCCTGGTCTCGGGCGAGCTTCCGGCAGGTCGCTGCGACGCCGTCTGGATCCACGAGCGCGTCATACACCCCGGTCTTCAGCCAGTCAGCGTGGTTGTCGTCAGCCTCGGCAACCGCAAGGGCGATGAGTCTTACGGCCGCCATCGTCCCCACCTGGGCCAGGGCCTCGGCGGTCTGTCGAGTCACCGCCGTGTCCTCGACATCCAGCAGCAGCCCCACCAACGCTTCCGCAGCCTCAGGCACATCAGCGAAGAAGGCAAGGTCACGCCCGGCACGAGCACGTTGCTTCCACGAAGGAGACGACGCCTCAGCCAAGGCCGCCTCCCACCCACTCATCATCTCTTGCACGACCCGACGATGCCATGCTCCACGAAGAAGATCGAACCTCGGGGCGCCGAAGCCGCCCACACGCTTGACGAAGAACATAGAGGCACCCCGACCCCCGATACGCCGACGGCTGGCCCTGTCTCGGGGGATGAGCCCCCTCTTCACGCCGCTTCCCGGGCCCCGGGAAGCGGCGTGAGGAGCTGGGGAGACTGGTTCACCCCGACGAAGGTGTGCGAGGGGTCAGACCTGGCCGCGCCAGGCTCCCGTCTCACTGCCGCGGTCCTCGATGTACTCCTTGAACCGCTTCAGGTCGCCGGTGATCTGCCGCTTGACGAAACCCAGTTTGTCGCCGACGTTCTCCGCGAAGCCGTCCGGGTCGTAGTCGAGCTGCAGCATCACCTTGGTCCTGTTGTCGCCGAGGTGGTGGAAGGTGACGACGCCGGCCTGCTTCACCTCGCCGCCCCGAGTGGTCCAGGCGACGCGCTCGTCCGGGATCTGCTCGGTGATCTCCGCCTCGTACTCCTTGGTCACCCCGCCGATCTTCGCGACCCAGTGAGTCATGGTGTCGGTGCGCTGCTCGATGCGCTCCACGCCCTCCATGAAGTGCGGAAACGACTCGAACTGCGTCCACTGGTTGTACGCGGTGCGAACGGGGACATCGACCTCGACCGACTCAACGACCTGCGACATGAAGCGTCCTTCCTCTCACCGGCCGGAAGCGTGCCTCCGGCCGTACCCGGGGAGCCGTTCCCCTGCAAGCGCCCCTGCCCGCGTTCGGCCCGTCCATGACCCCCGAACAGAGACACCAACGGGCCGTCCGGCGACGCGGGCGCCCGAGCGGCCATGGAGGGTGGAAGCAGCTGGCTGGAAGGGAGGGGAGGGCCGATCGAGGGAGGTGGGCCGTCGTCAGGTCGGTCCGAACGGGTCAGCTTGGTCCCGGGAGAAGGGGGTAGGAGCGGCGCGATCGTATGCAGCTACGGCGTGTCAGGAGAGTGACCCCGCGATGACGGATGACGCCTACTTGTTCCTCGCGTTGAGCACGGACGGCTGGCAGGGAACGCCGCTGGCCCTCGTCGGAGAGCTGGAGTGCCTGGACACCCCGGCCGTCCGTGCCTGGTTCACGGCCCAGAACGTGCGCCCCACATCCGCGGTCGTCCGCGTGGTTCCGCCGGAGCAGACCGGGCTGATCCCGAAGGACGCCGAACGGCTCCCTGTCCCGCTGAGCGAGGAGGAGCTGGAAAGGGTCCGCCGGGCCACCGTCACGGACCGCGTGGCGGACATCGAGGAAGAGCTGCTCGCGTTCCGCGACAGTGAGGACAACCGTGACGGCCTGCTGCGTCGGGCCCTCGCCGCCGGTGTGCCGGCGCACCGGATCGTCGAACTCTCCGGGATCGACCCCAGCACGTTGTCGTCTGCCTCACGGGGCTGAACGCGTCCAGCACGGGCAAGCGCCTGCTCCGTACCGCGATCAGTGTTTCCCGGGAGGCCGCTGTCGTTCAGGGGTGTCGGGCGCTCCCCGCGCCGAGGCGCCTGCTGTTCAACGGCTCCGGGTCCTTGTCCCGATCCGCCCAGGTGAGGTCGGATGCGAGAGAGCGGAAGGCGTTGCGGTAGATGCCGGGAGTGGTGTCGGTGCAGCGATGGAACTGGTGTCGCAGGTTCGCGGGTGTACCGAGACCGGTACGGGTGGCGATGCGTTCGATGGGGTCGTCCGTGCGTTCCAGGAGCCGCTGAACGAGTTGGATTCGGGCGCGGAGCAGGTACTGGAGCGGGCTGAGGCCGGTCTCCGCGCGGAAGCGGCGGGTCAGGGTGCGTATGCCGAGCCCTGTGCGTTCGGCGATGTCGGCGAGGGTCAGCGGATGGTGCAGGTTGGCCTCCATCCACTTGATCACCTCGTCGAGGGTGCCGCCCGAGGAGGCGGGGCCCGTGGCGCAGACTTCGCCGGCCGGAGAGCGGAGCTGGAGGAACGCCTGTCTCTCGGTCTCGATGACCACGGAATCGCCGTGGTCGAGGGCAACCAGATGCAGACAGAGGTCGACGCCTCCCAGGACACCTGCCGCGCTATGGAAGGGCCCGTGTGACACGACGGCGCCGTCGGGGTCCACGTCGATCGCCGGGTGCAGGCGCGCCAGCTCCTCGGTGTGCCGACGGCTGGTGGCAGCGGCCCGTCCGTCGAGCAGGCCCGTGGCGGCGAGGACGAACGTACCGGTACCGATCGCGCCGATGCGGCAGCCGCGGGCGACGGCGGCGTGCAAGGCAGCGGTCACGGCGGGCGCGGGCTCGGCCCGGAAGCCCGCGCAGCCGGGCAACAGCACGGTGTCGGCGTCTTCCAGGCCTTCCAGCCCCCATGGCGTCTCGATGCGGAAGGGAGCGGGGCCGCCCGTGTTCTCGAAGCCCGGCGCGGCGCAGATCCGCAGGTCGTAGTCGACCCACGGGTGGTGCCCGGATGCAGCGGAGAAGACCAGCCCGGGGGTGGTGAGCTGGTGCCCGGGAACTCCGTCGAATGCCAGGACGGCGATCAGCGACATGTCCCGAATTTAGCGGAGAGTGACATCGGAGCGGCTGTTCGGGGCGGGGGCCCGGCCCGCACGATGGGGATCAGTACGGGGCCGGGACGCGAGGGGCCGCCCGGCCCGTACCCCATCCTGCGCCCCTTCCGGAAGGACTCACATGCTTCTTCCCCCCGCCCACCGCCCGACTCCCCCGTCACGGTCCGCACGTTGGCACGGGTTGACGGTGCGAGCCACGGCCGCGATCGGCACGGCCGCCGTGCTCGGGGCGACGCTGATGACCGGCAGCGCGAGTGCCATCGTGAACGGCGAGAATTCAACGGAGCGTTACTCCTTCATGGCCTCGATCCCCCTGTCGATCCCGCTGGAGGACGGGGCGGTACTGAAGGCCGGATGTGGGGCAACGCTGATCGACCGGCAATGGGTGCTCACGGCCGCGCACTGTGTGGACCCGGCACTCGGGGTCACCCAGGAGGGGTTGGTCCGTGTGGGCAGCGAGCACCGCCTGTCCGGTGGCACCGTGCGCAAGGTGGACAAGGTCGTCATGCACCCGGGCTATGCGCAGGGCGAGGCCGGAGCGCCCAACAAGGACGATCTCGCGTTGATACGCCTGGACCGTCCTGTCGCTCAGAAGCCCGTCCGGATCGCGAGGCAGGCGGGCCCGGTGGGCAGCCCCACCCGAATCCTCGGCTTCGGTACCGTCGTCGGCGCCGAGCTCCCGAAGGACTGGGTGTTCCCCGAGCGGCTCCAGCAGCTGGACACCCGCAGGGGATCCGAGGCCGAGTGCTTCGGTCGAGCGGGGGAAACCCGGCTGTGCACGGTGAGCCCCAAGCCGGATGCCATGGCATGCAACGGGGACTCCGGCGGCCCGCAGCTGCAGCGCTCCAGGAGCGGTCGCTGGGAGCTCATCGGTACGACGTCGGGCGACGGTGACAACGACCCCACGTGTGCCACGGGGCCCGGCCTTTACACCAATGTGCCGGTGTACGCGGACTGGATCAACAAGACGATCCACAAGTCCGGCTGACCCGAGGGGGCAGGCTACGGGTTCCCGGGAACCTGGGGACCTGGGGGGCTGGGCAGGAGCCTGACGCCACACCGGCGCCGATCCCGGCCTCCGGCCTCTGACCCCCGTCCTCGTCCTCCGACCTCCGTCCTCCGACCCGGGGCTATATTCCGAAGATGTCAGTCATCGCCGTCCTCGCGCTCGACGGGGTACCCGGCCCTCACCTCACCACCCCCGCGATGGTGTTCGGGGCTGCGTCCCGTCAGCATCCGGGGGTGGAATACGAGGTGCGCCTGTGCGCCGCCCCCGGCCTCCGGATGGTCCGTGCGCCCGCTCCGCTGCCCGTCAGCCTTCCGTGGGGCCTGGACGGCCTCGAAGATGCCGATGTCGTATTGATCGCCGGGCACGCCGGTCACCGTGACGTGCCGCCGGCGTCCGTACGGGCCGCGCTTCACACGGCGGCTGGCCGGGGAGCGCGTATCGCAGCAGTCGGAACCGGTGTGTTCACCCTCGCGGCGACCGGGCTGCTGGACGAGCGTCGCGCGACGACCGGCTGGCGATACACCGGGGACCTCGCGACGCGCCATCCCGGGATCGACGTCGACCCGCTCGGCACCGTGGTCGAGGACGGCTCCTTCCTCACGGCTGCGGGGATGTTCGGCGGACTGGACGTCTGCCTGCGCGTTCTCCACCGTGACCACGGCGCAACAGTGGCGGGCGAGACCGCCCGGCAGCTGATCACACCCCTGCAGCTCGATGCGGACGAGGTCCAGAACACCATCGAACGGGAGGTCCTGGACGGCTCAGGGCTGGAACCGACGCTTCGGTGGCTGAAGACCCGGCTCGACCAGGCCGTGACCCTCACGGAGATGGCCGCCCACGCACGGACCAGTACGAGCAGCCTCACCCGCCGCTTCCGTACCCACACCGGTCGCACACCTGTACAGTACCTGCTCCACGCGCGCGTCTCAGAGGCCCGGCGGCTCCTCACGGAGACGGACCTCCCCGTCGAACAGATCGCCATCCGCACCGGCTTCACCTCACCAGCCGTCCTGCGCCGCCACTTCCGCATTCTGACCGGGACCACGCCCCGCGCCTACCGCCAGGCCCATCGCGCCGAGCCCGCCCCGCAGGCACAGGGATAGCGGGGCATGGCCAACAGTTCGTCGGTGAAGCGTTGCCAGGCGGCCTGGCGGCCTGGCGGCCTGGCGGGAGACGCCGAAGGCGTTGCCGTTCTCGTCGCGGATGTGGGTGCCGGAACCCGCCACGGGCGCCTGCCGAACCGATGTGCAACCGCGGTGGTGGGCGTAGCGTCGTGTCGGCCAGGCCACCGAGTACAGGCATGTCGGGTCGGGGTCAGCGTTACGAACCGGAGTCGGCCGCTGGTGCACGCCGAGGCGAAAGCAGGCGGCGGTGACTGCCCAACTCGGTGACACCCCCAGCTCCCCCTCGCTGCACGGTGGGCGGGGGCGCCGCTGGGATGGGCGGTCCCGCCGACGCCGAGTCGAGCGTCGAGGTGGTCCATCCGGGCCAGGTATCGGGCTCGGTCACAGCCACCCATGAGTCCCCCGCCGGCCCCCAGCCCGCGACCGGGGAGCAGCGGCCAGCAGTGACGGGGCGCACGGCCCGCCGTCCACCGGGGGGCTGGCCACCTCCAAGAGCGCGATGTCCCTGGCGTCGTACAGGGCGCCGTGGTCACCTCGCCATGGTCTTGTAGTCGACGTCCACGGAGCCCACCGGGACCAGCCACCCCAGCCCTGACGGGTGAAGGCTCAGGACATCACCCGGCCCCAGCCCTCACGACAGGCCCACACCGCTGCCCCCGGCACGCCCCGACCAACACAAGGCCGTACGAGCCGCCCTGACAAAGCGCTTTCACGGGAGCCCGGGAGCGAAGCAACCTCCCCTAGGGCAACTTCTTGCCCGTCCGGGCCCCGAAGGGCACATGCTACGGCCCGACCGGGAAGCAGTCTCCGTGTCCGCTGGAACCATAAAGCTGTGGACACGCCTGCGACTGCCGGGCGAGCATCTCCATGATGAACAGCGAAATTCTCCCCACCCCCAAACGCGTCCGTTTCGTCGAGCTCAGCGCGAAGGCGCTGCGGGCGCTCGCCAACGGTGACCTCGCCGGCGGCAGCGCCGAGGCCGGGGTCGCCCTTGACGAACACTTCGTCGGCGACCGGGCCCGCTGGATCTTCGGCTATCGCGCTGACCAGCTCGACAGGGACCCCTCCGCCGCGCCCTGGATCACACGGGCCGCGGTGTCCGAACCGGACGCGGCCGTCGTCGGCGACGCCGGGTTCCACGGACCGCCCGACGAGACCGGCATGGTCGAGGTCGGCTTCACCGTCGTGCCCGGGTACCGCCGCCAGGGCTACGGCCGTGCCATGCTGACGGCCCTACTCGTCCGAGCCGCCGCCGAACCCGGTGTCAGGACCGTGCGGGCCAGGATCCGCGCTGACAACACCGCCTCCCTTGCCACCATCACTGGCTTCGGTTTCACACGCGTCGGCGAGCAGGGCACCGACGGCGACGGGCTCGTCATCGTCTTCGAGGTCCCGGCAGACGCCATCCAGGTCAAGCAGCTCACACCCTAAGGACCCGCTGTTCTACCGGTCGTGGGAGCTTCGGCTTTCGAACGGCCGGGATCGGGGCAGTTCCACGAGGCCCTGCTGCGACAGCTCAAATGGCGGGCTGTCCCGGCGGACTTCGTCCCCGCTTGGACGGCCCTCTACGCGTTCTTCCGCCGCTGGCGCCGCCAGGACTGATCGCCGAGTTCCACCACCGGCTCCAAGCCCGGGTGCTGCGTCGCGCGGCGGCCGCCTGCCCCGTCATCACTCGCAGGGCGCGACCACTGACTCAGACTTCCGCGCCGTTCGCCCTGGCGGAGCTGCGGTCCTCGCCAGCGCCCACCGTTCCATCAGGGAAACTGACTTGGGGATGCCCGGCCGAGGGGGCCTGCCCCACCCCGTTCCGGGGGTTTGCCGGAGTGCCTCACCTGACCGCCGCATGATCGACTGTCCGCACGGCATGTACGGGATGAAAGGCAGGCAGTTGAAAGTCCGGATCGGATACGTGGCATGGGTTGTCGGCGTGGTCCAGTTCTTCGCGGTCCACGGGATAGCCGAGTCGGCGTGGGTGAGACCTTATAGCTGGGCGCGGAACAACATCAGCGACTTAGGCAACGCGCGCTGTGCGCTGCAGCCAGAGCCTGAACCGCGGTACATATGCTCCCCTGAGCACGGCCTGATGAACACTTCGTTCATCACCCTGGGCATACTGCTTGCGCTCGGTGCCGCTATGACGGGTGGTGTCATGTGGCGCAAGAACCGGGCTGCTGCCGTGGCCCGGCTCCTGCTCGCCGGTTCCGGCGTGGGGTTCGTGCTGGCCGGCCTGGCCCCTGCGGACGTCAACGAGAACCAGCACGCCCTGGGCGCCCTGCTCGTCATGGCAGCGGGCAACATCGGTCTCGTGCTCGCGGGGATGGGCATGGCAGAACAGGTCCGCGCCTCACTGCGGTGGGGCACCAGTCTGTTGGGCATCACAGCCATCACGGCTTTCGGGCTGTTCCTCTCGCGCCACTACCTGGGTCTCGGCATGGGAGGCATGGAACGCGTCGCCGCATTCCCGCTCCTCCTCTGGGCCCTGGCCGTCGGCGTTCACGGCCTCGCCGGTCGTGCACGCCGCGCAAACCGAGACGACGCCCACGCAAGCTCCGATCCGGGCCCGCTACCGTCCTCACAACGCTGTTGATCGTATGGGCCGGTTCGCCGCGCGGTGTCGCCCGCGATGCAGCTGACGGCGGTGGTCTGGTACTCCTGGAGAGTTCCGTTATGGATGGTCTAGGCGACTTGCTGGGTTCCCCCCACCGTTGCCGACACTGGACCCACCGGGCCGTCCGGCTGTCCGGCCGATCGAGGGTGCGGCCAGCCTCCGTTACCCGCGGTATCCGGTACCACCACGCCGACACGGGTTCTTGACGCCCGACCGAAGCGCTGCCCGTTCAGGATGCGGCGGGCAGGAGCTGGACCAGGCCGACCCAGTTCTCCTCGTCCACCCAGGTCTGCGTGGCTCGCACTCTCCAGCGGCCGGCGGGCAGCGGGGCTACTGCCTCGGCGGGCATCCCACCGTCGGGGTACTCGATGCCCAAGTCGGGACCCGCTTCGGCGGAGTCCATGAGCACCGCCGGACCGTCCGAACCCACGTGCCTCACTCTTCCCACACCGTGGCGGGGTCTACGAGGACAGCATCTGCTGCGGCGCTCAGTCCGGCCTCGGTTTCGGCCCACCGCAGGAACGCTCGGTGCTCGGGCAGATAGCAACTGGTCGCCGGATCATCCGCCAGCACCAGTGCCTGCGCACCGTTCTCGTCGGGGCCGTCTGGCGTCCCGTGCGCCCTTGGACCGAGGTCACCTGGCCCTGTCGGTTGAGTCGACGTCCACTCAGTCGACCGGGGCCAACCGCCCAAGCCGGCCAGCGATCAGGTCGAAGTCCGTCGGCGAACACCCAGCCGAAGCGCGCGGCCTGGCCGGCCGAGGAGACCGCGCCGGTCGGGGGGGCGGGCAGGTCCCCGCGACGGCCGAGCGCGGTCGCTCGGTCCCGGCGCACATGAGGAACCTCGTGTCCCTACGGTGTAGGCGGTCAGGGCCCGATTGCGGAGTCGGTGTCGGGGTGGAGGGGAAAGACCCGGTCCAGTCCGACGATGCGCAGGACCCGCAGCGTGTTGGCCGGAACCGCGGCGAGTGCCATGTCGGCTCCGGCCGATTGGGCGTGGTTGCGGGCGGCGATCAGCGCTGTGATGCCGCTGGAGTCGCAGAACTGCATGCGGGCCAGGTCCAGGACGAGACGCTGGCCCGGCTTGAGCGGGAGGGTGGTGATGAGGTCGCGCAGGTCTGCGGAGGTGTCGTAGTCGAGTTCGCCGATGACTTCGACCAACAGGCCGGTCGCGGTGTCTCGGACCTCGATGTCCAGCGGGCTCATGCCGGCTGCCTGGAACTGGTGGCGGGGACACCGAGGGCGAGAAGGGCGGTGTCGTCGTCGAGGCCGTCGCCGAAGCCGTCCAGCAGGCCGGTCAGCGCCTTCATGACCGCGGCCGGGGACCGGCCGGCGTGGTCGGTGGCGAAGGCGCGCAGGGCTTCGTCTCCGTACAGGTCGGTGCGGCTTTCGCCGGTGCGGGCCTCGGTCAGGCCGTCGGTGTAGAGCAGCAGGGTATCGCCGGGGCCCATGGTGGTGGTGCCGGGGGCGAAGGGTGCGTCGGGCAGGATGCCGATGAGGAGGCCGCCGGGGGTGGGCAGGAAGTCGGCCGTGCCGTCGGCGCGCAGGACCAGGGCCGGCGGGTGGCCGCCCGAGGCGAGGTGGACGGTGACCTGCCCGGTCTGCGGGTCGACTTCGAGGGTGCCGAAGATGGCGGTGCAGTAGCGGGGGTCGCCGCTGCTGTAGCGCTCGTGAAGGACTCTGTTCAAGGTGGTGAGGGCGGCGACGGGGTCGGGGTCGTGGAGGGCTGCGGCGCGCAGTGTGTAGCGGGTGAGCGAGGTGACGGCGGCGGCTTGCGGGCCCTTGCCGCACACGTCGCCGAGGAAGAAGGCGAAGCGTGTGGCGTCGAGGGGGAAGACATCGTAGAAGTCGCCGCCGAGCCGGTCGGGTGAGGCGGCGCGGTAGTGCGTGGCACTCTCCATGCCGGGTATGGGCGGCAGCGTATCGGGCAGCAACGATGACTGGAGTGCGGCGAGGGCGTCCTGGAGGCGTGCCCGGTCGGCTTCGGCTTGCCGGCGTGCTTCCTCGGCTGCTTTGCGGGCCCGCAGGAGTTCCTCTTCGTAGGCGCGGCGGTCGCGGGCGTCGAAGAGGGTGGTGCGGATGAGCAGCTGCTCGCCCGTGGCCCCGTGCTTGACCGTGGAGGAGACCAGCACCGGCATGCGGACGCCGTCGGCCCTTTTGATCTCCAGGGCGACGCCGCCGATCTCGCCCTGCATGCGCAGCAGCGGCGCGAAATGCGTCTCGTGGTACAGCTTGCCGCCCACGGTCAGCAGGTCGGTGAACCGCATCCGGCCCACCGTCGCCTCCCGGTCCAGGCCCAGCCAGTCCAGCAGCGTCGTGTTGATCTTCGCGATGGTGCCGTCCATCAGCGTGGACAGGTACCCGCACGGCGCGCACTCGTACAGTTCCTCCGCGCTGTCCTCCAACAGCGCGGCGAACGCCGCGTCCGGCGTCTTCTGCCCGTCGGCGTCGTACGGGTCGCTCTGCTGACCGGTGCGGCACATCAACGCAGGCCCGCCAGGAAACCGGTGATCGCTTCGTTCGTGGCTTCGGGTGCGGACATGTGCGGGCAGTGCCCGGTCGCATCGAGGGTGAGCAGTGTCGAGCCGGGGATCGCACGGTGGACGAAGGCGCCGACCTCGCGCGGGGCGATGGCGTCCTGGGTGCAGTCCAGCACCAGGGTCGGCACGCTCACCTCCTTGAGGTCCTCCCGCGAGTCGGACAGGAACGTGGTGCGGGCGAAAACGCGTGCCATCGCCGGGTCGGTGGCACAGAAGCTGTTCGTCAGCTCCTCACCGAGCTCGGGCCGCTCCGCGTTTCCCATGATCACCGGCGCCATCGCCGCCGACCAGCCCAGATAGTTCGACTCCAGCGAATCGAGCAGCTCCTCGATGTCCTGCGCGCTGAACCCGCCCCGGTACCCCTCGTCGTCGATGTACCGGGGAGAGGGCGCAACCATCACCAGCGCCCCGATCCGCTCGGGAGCCATCCGGGCGGCCAGCACACCGATCATCGCGGAGACCGAATGCCCCACGAACACCGCGCCTCGAAGGTCGAGCCCATCGCAGACGTCCACCACGTCCTGGGCGTAACCGGCCAGGGATGCATAGCGTGCCTCGGAGAACGCGGAGAGGTCCGAGCGGCCTGAACCCACGTAGTCGAACATCACCGCCCGGTAGTCCTCAACCAGGGCAGGGGTGGTGAGGCGCCACATGTTCTGGTCGCACCCGAACCCGTGCGCCAGAACCACCGTCGGCCCATGCGGATTGCCGGTGACCGTGACGTTGTTCCTGCGCTGGATATCCATACCGAACAGTCTCTCAGGCCGCACCCACCACTTCGACAAGCCCCCGACTCACCCACACACCTCACCCCAGGCCTTCACGCGTCCCTGAGGAAGTCTTGAGGGAGCGATCCGGCCGTTGCCGGCACAGCCCTCGTTCTCTGAGCGCCGTCGCTGAGGCGCAGCAGGCCGCCCGCACGAGGCCCCACTGCCCGGCCCGGCTCCTCGCCGCGCGGTGCGCGGCCACGGTCCCCTCGGAGTCGACCGGGGCTCCTTGCCGGAGGCGAACAGCGTCGACACGTGGTGGGCCGGGGACGGCCGGGCCACCCCGACCGGGTGTAACCGCCGGGCTCGTTCGGCTGGAGCACCCGCAAGTCGCGGGGTGAGCCCGGCTTTTGCGCCGAGCACGGTGGGCGCCACGTCGTAGCGCCGCACCGAATCCGGAGGGGTGTCCGCGACGTACTCGCTGTCCGGGACCTACTCGCTGTCCGGGACGTACTCACTGAGCTGCACGGACAGGGCCCGGACAGTCCCGGACGGCGGACCGCTTGGTCGTGCCGCATCGCCTCGTCGAGAGTTCTGCCATCCCAGCGAACAGCCGTGCGAGCCGCGGCTCTCGACGATGGAGTCAGTCATGCGAAAGTTCACGTCCCTCGCGGCCAAGGGCGCCGTGATCACCCTGCTCGCCGGTACCGCGATAGCCACTCCAGGCGTCGCCAACGCCCAGGCGTCTTCGTTAGGAACACAGATCGCCGCCACCGCCAAGGGGCAGATCGGCGCCGGACCGTGCGGGCTGAACGGCAAGGGAAGCTACTGGGGCCGGGGCACGGCCCAGACGGGCAGTTGCGGACCGAACCACTCCGAAGCGCACCCGTGGTGCGCTGACTTCGTCGGATGGGTGTGGTGGAAGAACGGCGTCGGCGGCAAGATGAGCAAGCTCAACAACCTCGCCTCCAGCTTCACCGCGTACGGTTCGATGCACTCGACGCCGAAGGTCGGTGATGCGATCCTCTACAACCAGCACACTCCGAGGATCGATGACGACCACGTCGCCATCGTGGTGGCCATCTCAGGCTCGAAGATCAGCGTGGTGGGTGGCAACCAGGGGGAACCCGGCAGTGTGAGCCCCCGCACCTGGGCCTCGTACAAGGTCGGAACCTGGGTCAACCCCGAGCAGAGGATCAGCGGTTACGTAACACCGGTGGCCGGCTGAGCGCAAGCGTGACCCGCCGCTCCCATCGGGTGGCGGGTCACCCGTCCCGAACGGGTGTCGCGCGCTCCTCCGTCAGCTCGGGCCTGCGGTCTGCGGGAGCAGGTCGATGAGGAAGCTCTGACCGGGTTGGTCGCCGCAGGGTTGCTGAACGGCTTCGGCTCCCGCGGTCGTCTCGCCGTCGGGGATCCCCAGGCACAGTGCGGTGTGTGCCCGCCGCAGCCGGTAGCCCTCCTGCGCCGTCGAACCGAAGCGTTCGACCCGGAAGAGCTGGGCGTCCTTGTCGGCCAGGCAGTTCTCCTGCGGCTCCACCAACCCCTTGGCGGGGCCGCTGTCGAGGATGGTCAGGCAGCCCATCGCCTTGCTGCTCGGGTGCTCCCACTTGACGTAAGCCAGGTCGTCGTCGCCCGGCTGGATGAACGAGCGCGGGCCGGGCTCTGCGCAGGGGCGTTGGACCGCCACCTCGGACCGGTATCGGCCGGAGCGCTCTTTCCCTGCCGTGAGGCACAGCTCCGGGGACCGCGCCGGGCGGATACGTACCCAGGAGCCGGCGGAGACCACGGGAAGTAAGGCGGGTGGCCGGCCGGTGACGGTGCCCACCGCGTGTGAACCGGAGGATGGGAGATGGCTGATCAGCAGGACACCTGCCGCGAGGGCTGCCGTCAGCGTCAGCCCGGCCACCGCGAAGGCGAGCCGTCTGCGGTGGCCGGATCCGGCCGACGGCGACCGCTTCTGGGCAATACCGGCGGCGGCGTCCGGGGGGACCTCCTGATGGGCCTCCTGGTGGGCGTCCCGGTGGGCGTCCGCGCTCGCCAACAGCGCCCAGGCCTCCATCCATTCCGCGGATCGGTCCTCCTCACCACAGGCCCGGACGAACGCGGCGACCGTCTCGCGGCGCGGCAGGGTGCGTTTGCGCAGAAGGTCGGCGACGGTACTCCGGGGCAAGACGTCACCCCGGGCCGCAGCGCGGCTCTCCAGCTGCCGCAGGGTCAGGCCGGACCGGGCCTTGAGCCCTCGCAACGCCGCGGTGAACTCTGCGACGGTGCGTATGGCGGCGGGCTGTAAGTCGATCTCATCCATCCGAACAGGAATAGTGCACGGCACGATGGCGGGCAACGGGGTCACCGGCCGACCACACGAGTTCCTGGAGTCGTCGACGACTGCACGGTGCAGCGAGGCCGGGCATTCCGGACGTTCGCGTCGCGCTCCCCCGAGACTTACGAACTCACCCGAGCGGACGACCACCCGCGCGCGCCCCGGTGAACAGTTCCGCGACAAGAATGCCAGCGGGGCTCGCGGCACATCGCTGTCGCCGAACCCGCGTCGAACAGCACACGGTCGTACCCGCCCACTCCGCGCAGGGCCTTCGAGAGTCCGGTCCCCACTGGCTCCGCCGGGTTTACGTTACGGCCTCTCGGCGGACCGGCGGAGCAGGGCAACAGGTTGATCGACCGACGTAGACCTGGTCTTCATCCCGTACGGTTCCTGCTCGTCCTCGCTGAGCACCTCCCGACTGTCCGGGTCGCGGGCGATGTGGACCTGCATGTAGGGGATGGTGTCTCCGGGCGCGAAAAGCTTGCCCTCACGCCATTTCGGCATCACCCACCACATCGCCACCCAGTCAGGAGCCTGAATCATGTTCATGATCGCGCTGCTCCGGTAGATCTTCGAACGGTAGCGGAAGAAGTCGTCGCCCGGGTTCGCGAGCCACGACGGGGCGTTCCAGACGTGCCTGCGATCGGCGGAATCCACGTCCCACGAGTACTCGATGGACTGCGCGTAGCTGTTGGCGAGCTTGCAGCGGTCGGCCCGGATGAATGAGATCGCCGCGTCCAGCTCAACGCGCCCCTGGCCTGCCTCCTTGAGCGGGACTTCGATGACGGCCTGTTTCGAGAAGTCGTCGCCGGGGTCCAGACGGCTGCCCGCAGAGGTGATCTGCCCTGCCGCCAGTAGGCGGGCGGGGGCGTTGAAGTCCTCGTAGCGGTGGGTGTCCCAACCGTCGCCCAGTTCGTCCCGCCACCTTGTGAATCCAGTGCCCTTCTCACGGAAGGTGCTCGGCCAGATCGTGGCCGTCCATTGCGTTCCCACCACGAAGATGCTGATGGATCCCTCGTTACGGAACGTGATGTGCGCCGGTACGTACAGGCTGGTGCGGGCGGCGTTGAGGGTGGGTTTCCCGAACGAGACCATGAACGGGACTTTGGGCGGGGCGACGTAGGGGATGTACATGGCCGAGTACGCCACGCTCGTCGAGCCGATGAGAGCCGACAGAGCGACCCCGGTCGCGAAACTCTTCGGGTACGGGATACCGCGCCAGACCTTGTGCCGGCTCACCTCCCACAGCGCCCAGCCCGACCACGCCACGAGCAAGACCCACAGCCAGAGCAGCCCTGCGCGGTAGCCGCCCTCCCATTGCAGGATCAGGAACATCAGACTGGTGACCGCCACGATGACGACCCCCACCAGCACGCACTGCCCCGCGTAACGGGTGGCCCGCTTGCCCCAGTAGTCAAGGACTGCCGCTGCCGCAACCGTCTCCACCAGCGCAGCGGCCGAAAACAAGACACCCATGACCCGCCCCCCGAAGGTGAGTGCTCTGAGAGTGTCTGTCAGCCCCACCCGGAAGAGCACCGCGGCGGACACCAGCAGCCCAAGCATCATGAGACAGGCTTGGATGCGCCTCCACCAGCGACGGTCCGGCCACAGCCCCGGATCGGCCCGCCAGCGGACCTGCCCGGGATGGCCGAGGTCGATGTCGGCGGGTACTCCAGCTTTTCGCAACACCCGCCGGAGGTCCCGGGGGGACCACGCCCGACCCACGGTCTTCCCCGCGACGCTGACCTCGCGCAGGCCCCGGCTGTCAGGTGCGTGCACGATGACCCGCGGTCCGCTGGACGTCATGTCTTCAGGATCGATGGGCCGCGAGAGGATCGCAGCCAGCATGGGCATCCGGGTGAGCGAGTGTGTCGGCGACGCCGTTGTCCTGCCCTTGAAAGACACACGGCCTGGCTGAAGGCCCAAACCGGCCGGGAAACGGATAGCGCCGCTTCAGGCCCCCTTCACCGGAGGAGTGCGCGCGCCCGCTGAGGATCGCCCGGTCGTGCCGTCACAGGTGGCCCGCATCCGCCACGCACGCTGACTCCTGCGCGACCCGGACCACCGCCACGAGATCAGCAACCGTTGCGCCCGATGAGCCGAATCCCCATCTGAGCTCGCCGCGACGCAGAGGTGCCGGCGTGGGTTTGGGGTGCTGCGATCGGGCAGACGCGGGGTGCTCGGCGGTGAACGTTCGCCCGGACACGGGTGCAAGGAGTGTCCCCATGATCCTCATACTCGGAATCATCATTCTGCTCCTCGCCGTGATCGTGGCTTTGGCCGGAGTGTTCGGCAACGCCGGCTCGTCCCATGATCTCGTCAGCGGCGGCGACTTCTCTGTCTTCGGCTACCACGCGACTGGCTCCACGGGATCCCTCTTCCTCGCCGGGATCATCGTGGGAGCAGTGGCGCTCGCAGGCCTGGCCCTGGTGATGATCGGAGTCCGCCGATCCGAGGGCGGCCACAGCGGCCGGCGCCATTGGTTCGGACGTCGCGGCTGAGATCGCCCAGGGCCGACCGCCGGCAGGTGGCACGCCACGCCCAGGAGGTCCCCGATCCGATCGCGGACCCGTTGAGGCCGCGACCGCGCATGCGCCGGCTGCACCCCGAGGCTGGATCCAGACCTGCTGCAACGCACCGGGCACCCATGCTGCTGGCGGTCGGTCACGCGGCACGAGTGCGGGTTCTGCCAGTCCGGGCTGTTCGTGGCCTGGGTCCCGGACACCTGGACTCGCGGGCAGCGGCGAAAACGGCCCGGTCCGGGGCGGAAGATCCTGACCGCAGCGGCCCCGTAAGTGATCTTGATTGCCCGCCGCGCGGCGCCCCGGCCGCCAGCGCGATCGCCGCACGCCACCCGGCCGCCTTGGCGGCGTGTGGCGGACGGGTACGGTCCGCTGCTCGGGGCACACGGACCTCATGCAGGCACAACACGCGCGACTCAAGAGCACCACCCTGTCCGGCCCGGCCACGACCGTGCCCTCGCCGTCCCGTTCCGCCGGTGGCAAACACGCTCGGCACGGGGGACTCACCGCCCGGCTGCGGCGGCGGCTCCTCGCCTACAAGGCCGTGGACTTCCTCTCCACCCACATCCCCGACACTTCAGGACCGGGCGAGGAATGCCTGCTCCTGGTGAACGTGCGCCAGGTCGTCGGCCAAGTCCGCTACCGGTTCTGCCCCTCCTGCGCCTCCGGCGTCATCATCGCCATCACGATCAACAAGCCATTCCGCAACACCGGCCTGGGCACTCGAGCGCTCTCTCACCTCCGCGCACGCCACCCAGGGACCACGTGGCTCAGCGCCCCGGACACCGGCGTCGGCATCGAGGACGACCTCCTGCTCCGCATGCGCATGCCCACCGTCACCTCCGCACCGCCATGCCCCCATGCTGGGCCTCTCACGTGAACCGGGTACAGCTCAGCCGTCGTTCCGGCAGACCTCTGCGCGAGTGCGAGACGCCCTGCCCCGGACTGCGCCGGAGTTCGCGCACCCACCGGTCCCGCGGCTCGTATCCACACCGCGGTCAGCGGCCCTCCAGATCACCCCTGATCAGGGCCACGGCGGAGGCCAGCCGGCTGATGCCCTTCTGCACCTCTCGGATACCCTCCGAAGCCCTGGGCTCGTCTTTCGCCTGGGTCCCGGCTACGCATTCGCCGCCCCCGTGCTCGAAAGCCACCAGGGCATCGTTCCAGAAGCTCCGGGCGTCATCGCTGGGAATGGTGCCGAGCTTCTTGGCTTTCGCCGCCTCGGCCAGCAACTCCTCGGCCGGAGTCGAAGCACACCCCGCCAGGACACCCCCCCTCGGCAGACGAACACCGGAACTTCTCGCACCTTGACCACCGGAACGGAGCACTTCGGCTGCGGGCCGCCTTGGCGGAGACATCGCGTCCCCGCGGTTCTCCAGGACAGCGGTTGGCGCAGCTGGCTGCCGGACGTCCGGGAGATGCCCGCCGCCGCGTCGGTACGGTTTGATGCACAACGCGCGGGAAAAGGACATACAGGAAATTCTTGCTGGACAGGGGGCCGCTATGGGCATCCTCGGATGGATTCTGGTGGGACTGGTTGCCGGAATCATCGCGAAGCTTCTGATGCCGGGCCGTGATCCCGGTGGCTGCGTCGTGACGCCGCTGATCGGCATCGCCGGTGGGCTTCTCGGCGGGTGGCTCGGCAAGATCATATTTGGGGTCGACTCGATCGACGGGTTCTTCGAGCTCTCCACGTGGATCGCGGCAATCGTCGGATCCCTGATCATCTTGCTGATCTACCGGCTGATCGTAGGCAGAAAGCAGTGAAGTGCCTATCGTCGGACGCCGCACGCGCAGGAAGATCAGGCGGGGTGTGATTCGCCGTCTGGCTCCGCATTCCGTCGTTCGCCGGACGGTCATGGGAGCGACGGTGTGCGGGGCCGGCGCGACGCTGTGGCTGGGGCGGCGGCTGGCGAAGGGCCTGCTGCGAAGGACGCTGCCGGGGTGACCGCCGGCCGGGGCGGGCTGCCCAAGTCCGCGTTCCCAGAAGCTGCACGGCTGCCCGGCCGGCCGGTGGCGCCTGCCTGAGCACGAAGGCGGCTCAAGGGGCGAACCACGGAGGCGCACCTCGGCGATCAGCCAGTCGGGGTCGCGGCGCCTGGGAATGGCCGTGAGGGGTAGCGGCTATCGGCGGGCGCCGAGGAGGGCAACGGTTCAGCTCGGGAGGATGTGCGTGACCGGCAGGGCGTGCTCGGCGTACAAGCGTGCGGCCACGATCGAGCGGTGGCATGCCTCCGGATCGCGTTCGACGCAGAACAGGGCGGTCACCGAGCCGCTGGGAAGCTCGGCCACAAGTGCGTCCAGGTCGAAGGGGTCGAGGATCTCACGGGTGTAGCGCTCGGTGTATTCGGGTGCCAGCGCGATGCGGTTGCGTTTGCCCACGCCTTGGCGGTCGTCCTCGCGATACTGGAGCTGGCGCAGTTCCGTCGTCGGCGCCAGCGCTTTCACGTGCCGGTAGCCCACGTTCGCCGCGGCGAGCGCGCGCTGGAGTCGGCCCGAGTTCGCCCACGAGTATTCCGGACCTCGCACGGCGCGCCGCTGGCGAAGGTCGAGCAGCAGCCCCACGCCCTCTCCGAAGAGATGCTCCAGGAAGTCCTTGCTCGTGAAGCCGTAGACGCCGATCGTCGCGATGCGTCGCATGCAGCACCCCGAGGTCATCCGAGGCGGCCGACGTGCTTGATGATGACCGCTGCCGGAGCCGTGGTGATCGCGTACAGGACGCGGTAGCGGCCGATGTGGATGCGGCACAGCCCTCGGCCGTGGAGGGCTGCGCCCTGTGGGCGGGGCTGCACGGAAAGGCAGTCAACCGCGTACAGCAGCAGCCGCAGGCCGTCCGGATCATCGGCGAGGTGCCGGGCCGCCCCGCAGAGGGCGGCCTCGTCCCAGACGATGCCGTACGTCATCGGTCGTGCACCTCCACACGAGCACGGGGGCCGAGCCACCAGGCCTGCCCGTCCGGGAGTGCCCGGGGCCGGAAGGGCACCTCCGGCGGGCCTGACCACCCACTCACTGGGGCGCCTGCCCGTAGCAACCGGTCCTACGCCGGCGGAGTGAGCACCCCACCTCGGGCCGCGCGGTTGCTGCTGATCCAAGCGGGTGAGTCGCGTTGCACGGCCGGACCCAGCGGGGAACCCATCGAGGTCAGGCGGGGTGAGCCCGTCCCGGACGACAAGGGAGACGATATGGGGCACGGCGGAAACGTGATCGAGGAGCTGATGGCCGATCACCGAGAGGTGGAGGAGATGTTCGCCCGCATCCAGGCCATGACCGGCTCCGGGCAGCAGCTTCGTGACCTCATCGACGAGATCACCATCGAGCTGGTACGACACTCGGTCGCCGAGGAGCAGTACCTCTACCCGGCAGTACGCGAGCATGTCGAAGGCGGCGGCCTGATGGCGGACAAGGAGCTCGAGGATCACGGGCGCGTAGAGAAGATCCTCAAACAACTGGAGAAGATGGACACCGACGACACCCGGATGAGCACTGTCCTCCACCAGCTCATGCAGGAAGTGGCTTCGCACGTCCAGGACGAGGAGAACAACCTCTTCCCGATGCTGAGAAGGGCCTGCAGCCCGGAGCAGCTGGACGATCTCGGTGACAAGATCCGTCGCGCCAAGGCAATGGCACCCACCCGGCCACACCCCGCAGCGCCCAGCACCCCCATGGCCAGCAAGCTCCTCGCGCCAGGGGCCGGCCTGGTCGACCGGGCGCGCGACTTCGTGACGGGCCGCGGCAAGTCCTGACAACCATGCGATGGCGGTTCCGCACGCCCTCGTGCGGAACCGCCATCGTTCGGTCGGAAGGTGACTGGCGTCATGTCGCGCGCCCACCGCTCCGGTCTACGCTGGTCGGTCACAGGCGGAGCAGCGCGGCTTCGCGCCGCAGCTCGCTGGTTCCGTCGCAGGGCAGTGCGAGCCCCCCTCAGAGGAATCCGCCGTGTCCGCCGATCTCACCCCCGTCATAGCCGCTGCCACGCGGTGGCTGCTGACCGCTTTCCCGCCCTCCCCCGGGGGCTTCAGCCTGGCCTTGGCCGAGGCTCAGGGCAGGCAGGCCACCACCCTTGCCGCCGCCCTGCGCTATCCCAGCGCTCTCGACGCCGAGCTGCTGGAACTTCTGGGACCGGGCGGAAGCGACCGACTGGACTGGCTGACCGGCGCCGAGCACGACAGTGACACCGCCGACACCGCCTGGCGCACGTGGGTGGACGAAACGATCGTCAGCTGGGCCGCCTGCTTCCTCGCCGATCCCGTCCTCGCCGACAAGGCCCACGCGCTCGCCGACAGCAGCCTGCCCGGCGAGCTGGGTCGCCTCACACAGCCGGGCAGCCACGAGTACGACGCCGCTCCCCTGCTGCGCCACCCCGACCTCCTGGAGCCGGTCGCCGCCCTCCACCGGGAAGACCTGCTGGAACTGCTGGAGAACCAGAACGTCCCCCTGGGATAGACCGGCCCGTTGCGTACGGCCGTCGCTCGACCGCCACGGCCTCAGCGCCGACTACACGTACGCCACATCCGGTCACTCTCCGCAATTCCTGCGGTGGTCAAGCTGCGCTGTGGGACCAGGCGCTGCACGGTGACGTGACGACCCCGAGGGGCCCCACCGCGGCCCGCCCTGCCCGTCTCACGGACGAAGCATCGCCAGGTACGGTGCCCGGTGCGGCACCGGGTGGCCGCGCCGGGTGCCGCGCCGCTGCGCACTGTCAGCTCCAGTACTCGGCCCACGCACGGGCAGCGGTAATCGTTTCGTCCACTTCCGTCATGCCGTGCTCCCGCCAGTCTTCCCAGGAACCCGCCTCCGCCTCCGTGAGGACCCGCACCCCCTCGCGCGGAGCCCTCGCGAACGCGGGGACGGTCCGCGCCCAGCGCGCCGCCTCCTCAACGGTCTGCTTGCCGTCCAGCACCAACCGGAATCCCCACAGCGCCGCGTCGATCCAGGCGGGGCCGCGCATCGCCCACGCCCAGTCGATCATCCACACCCGACCGCTTCGCTCGACCATGAAGTTGGTGGCGGCCGGGTCGGAGTGCACCAGCCGGTCACCTCTCAGGAGCGGTTCGTCGGCCGGGTCGCAGTACTCGCCCCACCGGTCCCACGGCGTCAGCCGAACCTCGTCGGGTGCCGGGAGCAAGCTCAGCTGGCGCAGGACCGCGGCAACCGGCTCCAGGTGGTCACCGTCATCGCCGAAATGCGCCCATGCGGACGCGTGGGCGCCCTCGAAGCAGAGCAGCAGCCACCCACCTGCCTCCTCCTGCCACAACAGCCTCGGGGCGATGCCGGGAACGAACGGGGCGACAGCCGCCTCGGCCTGCAGCTCGCCGATCCGCTCGTGGTCCAGCGGCAGCCCCTTGACGAACACCATCTCCGGGCCGGACGGCGGCCAGAAAAGCGACGCCAGCGCGGAGCTGGTTCCGGACTCCACCTCGGCTCTCGGGCAGTCCTCCCCTACGCGGGCGGCGATGGCCTGCCGGGTTGCCTCGGGAAGCTCCTCGAACGGGAGCCGATCAACGCGCATGCCCGGTCAGTTCCCCGGCTGGGGCTGCTGTGGGTGGTTCGGCGGGAACGGCGGGTTCTTGTCCGGCCGCGTGGGAGGGCCGGTGGACGGACGCCCCGGCGGCGGCTTGGACGAGGGCCCGGGAGACGACGGGCGCCGGTCGAGAAGAGGAATGGTCACGGCGGCGAAACTACCGACCGCGGGCTGGCCGCCGCCGGGCTTTGACGGGATCGGGGGCAAAGGCGGTCACCTGTCCCGAGGCCGGCAGCACTGGTACGGACCCGAGGCCGGCAGCACTGGTACGGCGCGGACCCCCCGTACGGGCAGACGAAGCGATCCGGCCGGCCGGCTGCGCCCGTCCACCCCGGCGGCCTCCGGCAGCTGCACGAACTGCTCCCCGGGAGCCCGGATTTGAGGCAGCGTCGCGGTGACGGCTCCAGGGGCACCACCTGCCATCCCGCCAACCTTCGGAGCAGTCCCTCCAGATCGCGCTCGCCGTCGCGGGTCTGGGCACCGTGGGCCAGTCCACCGCGGATCAACTGCTCGGCCGCGGGCCGAACGATCTGGCCCGACCAGGCGTCGTGCTCCCGTAGCAGACCCTCCGTCAGGTCATCCGGGGCAATGGCGCGTTTGGCCGCCGCGATCACGCCTGCGGGCAAAGCGCCGATGTTGCGGGCGAGCCGATGGCCGCGAACGCCATGTCCGCGGCCGTGACGAACTCCGCCCCTCCGCCGCGCGCCATCCCGGCCAGCTTGACGATCGTCACCTGGGGCTGGTGTCGCAGCAGCTCTCCCAGAGCCTGGAAGACGTTGACGCCGTCGGGAAGATCGGCCGCGAGTTCGTCGAAGGCGTCTGGCGTGTCCACGAGCGACATGTCGACGTGGGCTATGAAGAACTCCGGGTCGGCGCTGTCGAACACGATCACCCAGGTCGCGTAGGCGTCGTGGTTAATGAAGATCTCCGAGCGGTACCCGGTATGCACCTAGGTTCCTGATGCCTACTCACAGCTCACAGTGTGGTGGCGGGCGACCGGCGTCAATAACGCACTTTCGGCATCTCAAGGTCGCGAAGGATACCTACCTGGCCACTTCCCCAACCGACGCCTACGCCGGCAGCGGCATCGTCTACCGGTCCGATTGCCCCAGCCGCCCGATCCTCGACCAGATCGCTGGCAAGTGGTCGATGATGGTGATGGCAGTCCTTGACGAGCCCCGCCGGTTCAACGAGATCAAGCGACGCCTCGAAGGCGTGACCCAGCGGGTCCTGACCCAGACCCTGCGCCGCCTGGAACGCAACGGGATGGTCGTCCGCCGCGTCCTGCCCACCTCGCCGGTCGGGGTCGAGTACTCCCTCACGCCACTCGGCGAATCCCTGCGGGAGCCGTTCGGCCGGTTGCACGCATGGACGGTCGAGCACACGGACGAAATCCGAGCACACCAAACGGACTACGACCGACGCGTTCAGAACTGAGAAGGCGGGCGGTCGCGCCGACCCCCGCGTCGGCGGCGGGCTGAGACCGTGACTCCCCCATTCGGCGGACCTGTCGTTCGGGTGCAGTCATGGCCAGGGTGGGATGGCGTCGAGGGAGCGGGTAGGCGTCGTATATGAACTCACCGATCCATAACACCTCGCCCACGGCCAGGCCGATCGCAGCCCTCGACACTGCCTCCGCATGCTGGCTGAAGACTCTGGACCAGCTCGAACGGACAACGGTCGCCGATCCGGTCATCCGGGTGCTCCAGCGGGGAATCCGCTCACTCCCCCTGGGCGCTGCGCGCGATCTGCTGCGCGGCAGGCCGCTGGGGCACCCCGTGCACCCTGTGCTCGTGCAGGTACCCATCGGCTGCTGGCTGTCGGCCTCCGTGCTCGACTTCGTGCCGGGGGCCCACCACGCGACGAGCGTCCTGACCGCCGTCGGACTGGCGGGCGTCGCCCCGGCCGCGGTCGCAGGCTGGGCGGACTGGGCGGACCTGCCGCCCGAGCAGGCCCGGGTCGGCCTGGTCCACGCGGCCTCCAACGTGGCCGCGGTGGCCTGCTACACCGCCTCACTGGCTGCGCGGCTCCGCGGCCGCTCGGCGAGGGGCCGCGTGTGGGCCCTGGGTGGGATGGCTGCCGTAGCCGTCAGCGGTGCGCTGGGCGGGCACGTGGCTTACCGACAGGCCGTCGGAGCGCACGCCGCGCCCTGAAAGGATCGCTGTGCCCCGCTCCATCCCCCTGCTGAGCCCGGGCCGGCGATCCGCCGGGCGTGCGGGCGCTCATGGCAGGGGGAAGGGGCCGTACCCCCGGTCGCACTCGCCCGGGGCGGCGAGCGTTGTATGGGTACTGCCCCATGACGCTGATCCCAGGCCGACCATCGCGGTATCCGAGAGTGCCTGCTGGGGCTCCTCGAAGCTTTCTTTCACGGGCTTCGGACTTCGGTTTCATCGCCGGACGGCTGCCGACGTCGGCACCGGGCTCCCAGCATCAGCGGTGGCTTGCCGTGCCGAGCCGGCAACAGGCGTCTGGCCTGCGGCTTCATAAGCCTCTCGCGCGGCGGGACGCCGGTCGAGGGTGTGCCGAATTCTCCGGCGAGCAGGCCTGGCGGAGGCGGGCTTCGTCTTCTCCCGGGCCCGTAACTGCTACTCGACCTCTGCTCTGGCTCGGTGGAGCCGGGCGTCGAGGTCGATGCGATCGCTGAGGCGGGTGGGTTCCCCCTTTGATCGCTGCCGCTGGCTCGCAATAGGTCAGCGGGGCCGAGACCTCCCCGGGGGCTGGAAGTGGCGTCAAACCCCGCCCCATGCGTTGAGTGCGCGGCGATGGCGGAGAGACCTACGTGCCTGCTCAATCCTGCGTCTCGTCGCGAGGGGGCGCGGCGGGCCGGGAACCGAGGTTGCCGTAGCCCTTCATCTCATGCGGGGACAGCCTTCCAGCGCCATCCGGGAAGGCGTCCGGCTCCGGCTCGCGGTGCTCATCGACGTGGTGGGGGCGGGCGACGGTGCGGGACGCGGCCGTGGGGCCGGTTCGATCCGCGCGGCGCCTGATGCCCCACCAGACTGCCGCGATCAGGACCACGGCCACCACGACGCCGACGGCCAGGAGGCCGGCACCCGCGGTGCCGGCGGCCAGGAATGGGAATGAGAACACGGGGTCCGCCTCTCTTGTGCCTCGCCAGCGCCTGATAATGCATGCCGTCCGGGCGTTGCGGGTCGGCGCCGGCCGGCCAGTCTTTCCGTCCTTGCTGTTCAGCTTCTGTTCCACGCCGGGGGCGCCCGGCGTGGAATAGGCCGGATTTCACCGGGCGCCCGCGGGAAAGCAAGCAGGGGCAACCATGGTCATCGACCTCCGAGAGACCGGCTACCCCTCCGGCAGCTGCGCATGCACCTGGCATGTGGCCGCTTCCTCGGCCGCGGCAGGAATGCGCGAATTCGCACATCAGGTACCGGTCAAGCGGCCGAGACCGTCGGTGAGCGGCTCGGACGGTATTACGCGTCCGCGTACAAGGGAACCTCGGCGGCCGTCACGTCCAGGCGCAGTCGCTTGAAGCGGACCGGATGGCGGTAGACGCCTCCTCGGTTGACGGCGGTGTCGGCGCTGATCTCGGCGACCAGTTCCGGGGCGACCAGGGTCACCTTCAAGGCGTCCCGGCTTCCCCAGGCCGAGACGAATCGCATGCCCGTCCAGGGGTGTTCCGGAGTGGCTTCGGTGAGGTTGCCGCCGACCAGGCGGCTGGCCTCGGCGCGCAGGGGGCCGGTGCGGCCGATGGGCCGGAGGTGGCCCTGCGGGTCTCGGCGGCCGAGGAGGAGGAGCTGGGGGCGGATGGGTGTGCCCGTGATCGCGCCGATGATCGCTTCGGTGGTGTCGCGGCGGCGGAGTTTGTACCAGCCTCTGTGCCCTGGGTGATAGGGCTGGTTCAGGGCTTTGACCACGATGCCTTCGATGCCTGAGAGCTCGGTCCAGGTCTCCAGCCACTGCTCGGCCTTGATCAGGTCGGTGGTCATGGGGCAGAGCGTCCATGGGCTGGACAGCTCGTGGTCGGTGAAGAGGGCTTCGAGCCGCAGGCGGCGCTGCCGGTAGGGGTGACGCAGTAGCTCGATCCCGTCCTGCTGCAGGATGTCGAAGGCGACGAAGAATGCCGGCAGGGACTGGGTGAGGCCCTGCCGCGTGGTGCGGCCGCGGGCGGCCGTGCGCCGTTGGAGCCCCTCGAAGGAGAGCCGCCGGGTCTTGGTGTCCCAGACGACGAGCTCCCCGTCGAGGACCAGGCCGTCCGGGAGCTGCGCGGCGGCGGAGACGAGGTCGGGAAACCGGTCCTGAATCTGTAGGCCCCGCCGGGTCTGCACCACCGGCCCGCGTCCCGCCCGGGTGGAATTGAAGAGCAGGGCGCGGTAGCCGTCGAATTTCTGCTCGTAGGCGAGTTCGCCGATCGATGCGGTGCCCGGGACCGACTCCACGGCCTGCGCGAGCATCGGCTCGACCGGTGGCTGCAACGTCACCTGTTCCTCCCCCCTCTTTCGGGTCCTATGGAGGCCAGGGGCTTGAGCAGGCCGGCCCGGGTCATCGGGGAGCGGCCCGCGATTTCAGCCGCGGGGGCGCGGTCGACCAGGTACCCGTGCCGGCGCATCGCGAACGTCGCGGCGCCCTCTCCGCGCCGCAGCTGATGGAAGCGGATCGTGTGGCTGCGGGTGGCCGCGTAGAGGCGCACGGGCAGGCTGACCAGCCCGAACGGCATATTGCCGGCCCCCGCAGGACGGGCCACGCGGCTCACCTCCTCGCCCCTTTCTCGCTGGGCTTCCAGCGCCTACCCCACCCCCCGGCCCCTACGTCGAAGCCGGCTGATCGAGTGGGCGCGGTGCGGAGGCGGCCGCCCTGCGAGCTGCCCCTCTTGAGCGCGGATACCGGCACCGTGATAGCGGCACCGTGATACCGGCACCGCGTGAGAGAAAGGGTGACAACAGCGGTGGGGGTGAGTTGCAGAGAAACCACTGACGGCATCCCGCGCTGATGCGTGGACGCGTGGACGCGTGGACACCGCTCCAGGATGTCACGCAGGCGTCTGAGCGGAGCTGTCAGCGTCCGTCGGTCGCGGTGCGGGCCCGTACCTCCTCCGGGGTGAGGTACTGGTCGGTGTACTCGAAGTCGCGCAGCGTCCCCGGCTTGAACGTCTGGAAGCCGGTCCGGACGAAGTCGTCTCCGGCCACGGCGTTCAGGAGCCAGTTCGTCATCACCCGGGTCTTCGCGGCGCCGGTGCGCAGCGCCGCCCAGTGATAGCCGCGGGCCACAGCTTGGGCGGGTGTCCCACGCAGGTCGATGCCGAGCGGTCGGGAGACGCCGTCGCGGCCGCCGAGGTCGACGACCAGCCCGAGGTCCTTGTGGACGTACGGACGCAGCGGTGTGCCCCGCAGCGTGGCGACGACGTTGTCGGCGGCGACCCGGCCCTGGCGCGCGGCGTGCTGAGCCGTGGGGGGACACACCGCACCGTCCCCGTCGGCGGCGAGGTCGGGCACGGCGGCTGCGTCACCGAGGGCGAACGCGCCGACTGCCCCCGGTATGCGGAGATCAGGGGCGACGACGAGCCGGCCGCTCTTCGCTGTCTCGGCGCCCAGCGTGGCGATGAGCGGGCTCGCTGCGACGCCGGCCGTCCAGACGAGGGTGCGGCAGGGCAGCACGCGCCCGTCGGTGAGGGTGACTTCCTCGGGACCGGCCTTGGCGACCGAGACACCGAGCGAGACCTCGATGCCGCGGCGGCGCAGCACCTCGAGTGCGGCTCGGCCGAGGCGGTCGCCGAGCTCGGGCATCAGTTTCGGAGCCACGTCCACGAGGTGCCAGCTGATCTCGCGCCGGTCCAGCCGGGGGTAGCGGCCGACGGCATTCGCGGTGAGCCGCTCCAGGGAGGCGGCCGTCTCGGTGCCCGCGTAGCCGCCGCCCACCACCACGAAGCCGAGCCGGGAGGCCCGCTCCGGCGAGCCCGGTGCGGCGGCGTCGGCCAGGTCGAGCTGGGCGATCACGTGGTCACGCAGATAGGCCGCCTCCGCCAGCGTCTTCATGCCGCGGCCGTGCTCCGCCAGGCCGGGGATGTCGAACGTGCGGGTCACGCTCCCCGGTGCGAGCACCAGGTAGTCGTACGGCTGGTCCACCAACTCCCCGGTGATCTTGCGAATGACGCACACCTTGGCCCGGGTGTCCACGCCCACGGCCCCGCCGGGCACGATCCTGGTCCGGTGGCGCCGGCTGCGGCGCAGTGACACCGCCACTGACTGGGGGGTGAGCACCCCGGAGGCCACCTGCGGCAGCAGGGGCAGGTAGAGCTGGTACGAGAACGGGGTGACCAGCAGGATCTCCGCCTCCCCGGCTGACAGCGTCCGCTCCAGGCGGCGTACACAGGCGACGCCGGCGAAGCCCGCGCCGACCACCACGATCCTCGGTCGCGCCATGGTGTCCGTCCCTCCTCAGGTGTACGAATCACCAGAGCGCCTTCCCCGGAACACGGCTTCATGCACCCGGAAAGCGCTTGGGATCCTCCAGAGCATCGGCTGCCCGTTTCCGGATCGGCCTCAGCCGACGGTGTCCGGTTGGACGGAGACGGGTTTCGTGCCGGGCCCGTGTGAGGTGGTGCGGGCGAGGAGGGTGTGGACGAGGCGGACCGCGTCCTCGGCGTCGGTGAACTCAGCGGCGGAGGGGACGACGGTACCGAGGGCCTTTTCGCCCTCGGCGGTCAACGCCCGCCACTGCAGGACGGGTGCCAGGACCGTGGCGGTCCGGGCGAGGAACCAGGCCAGCTGGCCGTGGGTGTGGGCGATGCCGATGGCCAGGGCGGCGAGGGCTTCGCGCAGGCGTTCCAGGCGTTCGATGCCGGGGAGTACTTCCTGCAGGGTGGCAGGGCCGACGGCCTCGGCCAGGTGTGCGGAGGTGGAGTGCGCCAGGGCGATCTCATCGCGGGAGAGCTCCCACTGCCCGCTGCCGGCCTGCAGTTCGACCTGCGCGGCCAGGGCCGATGCCTGGATGCACATCCCTGTTCGGGTCAACTCGAGGGCGGGCTGGACGTCGAAGAGGCCGTAGGTGCCGGTGAGGTCCAGCAGGCGGGTGAACTGGGGCCCGGGGCCCGCGAGTCGGACGGCGATGCCCGCTGTGGCAGCGGCACGACGGGCCCGCAGGAACTCGTTGAGTCCGGCGCAGTCGCAGAAGCGGAGGCCCGAGCAGTCGACCACCAGCGTCATGGGCGCCTCGGCGCCGTCCAGCGCCTCGTTGAGAGCGCGGGCGAGCAGCGGCGCGCCGTCGAGGTCCGCTTCGCCCGTCAAGGCCAGCACGCGCGTGCCCGTGGGCGCCCTCGCGTGGCTGACGTGCAAGCCCGTGATCATGCCCGACTCCTGACACCGATGCTGCGCGACCGAGATCCCCCCTTCGACCTTGGCGTCTCACACGTCGCCCGTCAGCCTGCACAGCGAAGTCTCCGCAGCGACTCCGGGAGGCGCCGAAACGGCTGCGCCGCCGTGCCCGCCAAGGGCGCGGGGCGGCAATGGCGGGTTCGGACCGGACAGTGCGACGCGCCCGCGCTTCGTTTGCCGGACTGCCCCTCGCTCAAATGCGGCGGCGTGGCCGCCGACAAGGTTGGCCAGGCCGTCGGATCGGGCAAGCTGTCGAGTTACCCGGCCGCGGTGGTGTGGGAGTGGGACCGGTCGCGCGGTGGTGTGGGAGTGGGACCGGTCGGGGTGCCCGACACCGCCGGTCACCGCCGACGAAGGCCCGTGACCGTGACCTGCTCTCCGGCCGCTCCGCGGTCAGCCGCGCAGCGTCGAGCCGGGGGTGAGATCGTATGCCTCCCGGTAGGCCACGGCGAAGCGTCCCGGGTGGGCGAAGCCCCATCGCAGGGCTACGGCGGTGACGGTCGTGTGCGACGGCGACGCGGCCTTCAGGTCTTCATGGGCGCGGGCGAGGCGCACCCGGCGCAGATACCCCAGCGGTGTGGTCTGCGCGTGCCGGGAGAACGCGTACTGGACGGCGCGCGGCGTGACGGGGACCGAGGCTGCGATCTCGGCGAGGCCGATGTCGCGGTGCGCATTGTCCTCGATGAACGAGACGGCCCGACGCAGCGTGTCGCTGGTGCCGTCGCGCTCATCGGCCCGGCCGGCCTCGGCACCGCCGCCGGTGTGCGGCAGGCAGCTGAGGGTGGTGGCGGCCATGAGCCGGGCCGCGGCGCCCGTCAGGAGGGGCTGATCGGCGAAACCGGGCACGCGCAGCGTGGCGCGGATGTGGGCGACCGTGCGGCCCAGTAGCCTGTTGGCGGCCGGGCCGAGTGGTACCTGTCCCGTGAGCCGGACGGCTTCCGGCCCCTGGCCGACCTCCTCCAGCAGGCTGGTGTCGAACATCGTGACCGTGTAGCGGGCGGCACGGACCTCCCCCGCGTAGGGGCGGTCCGGCAGGGCGACGAGGAAGGTCTCCCCGGGACCGCAGGTCTCCTCACCGCTGGTGAGCACTCCGCGGTCGACCGTGATCAGACAGATCTTCTCCAGTGGCTGCGCGTCGTACGACATCGTGAAGTCGAAGGCGAGACGATCCACCGTGAGTTCGCCGACGGTACGCCGCTCGATGCGGGCTCCGGTGCGTTCGGGGACGCCGCCGATCGTCATGGGCGTGTACGAGGACGACAGGAACGCTTCCGTCTCCGCCAAGTTGTTGCTGCGAAACCGCGCCGGCCCCATGCTCACTCGCCCTCCTGCCCGGATCGTGATCCCAAGGGACGGGTGGCTGCCTCCGTGCATTGCGACCGTCGCGCACCGCCGCGATGCCTTCACAGGCCCCGCCCCACGCTGTCTCATATGCCCTGGGTCGCCCATCTCATCCGTCCATCATCCGCGACCGCGGACCGTCGGACGAGTGGGCCGCGAGGCATCGACAACGGCGCCTTTCGGCCTGACGAGGGGCGGCAGGGGCGAGCGACCGTACCTCCGCGTCCTCGCTCCGAGAGACGGGAGCCGCTGACACGATGCGCAGGTGGGGCGGGGTGCCAGCGCCGGAGCCGGGGGCGCTGTGCGGGCTGGCGGGTCACAGCCGCCCGCCGGACGCCGATCATCTGCGGCGAGCGGTCCCGTTTCGACGGCCGCCTGTGGGCCGGCGTCGTACGGGTTGCTGCTCCCCCGACAGGCAGGGCTGCGTCCTCGCACCCTGCCGGACAGGTGGGCCCGGGGCTCGGCACCGTCAACCGCTCCGCTGCGCGTCCCCGGACCTCTGCCTCGGCGGCCGAGCCGTACATCAGGTGCCGGTCGGAACCGCCGCGTCCAGGCCGCGGGAGGCGACGAGCTGTGCACTGCCGTCGACCAGCCGGTAGGACAGCCCCACTACGCCCAGACGGCCGGCGGCCACCCGCTCGGCCAGGACGCGGGAGCGTTCGAGCAGCAGGTCGACGGTGTGCTCGATGTGCTCGGCCAGTATCTCCTCGGCCGTCTCACGCCCGGCGGCGCGGGCCGCCAGCACGCTCGGCGTCACCCGTTCGACGACGTCACGGACGAAGCCGCCCGGCGTCTGCCCGTTCTCCAGGGCGGAGCAAGCCGCAGCAACGGCACCGCAGGAGTCGTGGCCGAGAACGACGACCAGCGGCGCGTCGAGGACGCTCACGCCGAACTCGATGGACCCCAGTACTTCTGTGCCGGCGACGTGCCCGGCGGTGCGCACCACGAACAGGTCACCCAGGCCGCGGTCGAAGATGATCTCAGCGGCCAGTCGGGAGTCGGAGCACCCGAACAGGACGGCGAACGGCTGCTGGGACGGTGCGATCTCGGTACGGCGGGCGGCGTCCTGGTTCGGATGCTCGGTGGCTCCGCGGACGAAGCGCTGGTTGCCGTCCATGAGCAGTTCGAATGCTTCGCGGGGCGTCGGAGTCTTGATCTCGGTCATGGTCGCAGCCTACGAGGCGGCGTCAGCCGCCGCAGCGCCTGGTCCCACCGGCCGCGGGGACTGGCCGCGCTTGCCGCCTTCGGCATCACCCTGACGGCCGTTGTGACTTAGGGCGGACCGGTGTCTTGGGGCGGCGGCGGGGTAGCCGCTGACGAGGGGCCCGCGCAGAGAACCAACTGATCGGGAGGACGAGACCATGACCGAATACGGCTACTTCCTGTCTTGCGAGGAGTTCACGCCCGGTGAGCTGTTGGACCAGGCACGACGCGCCGAGGAGGCGGGCTTCACGCGCCTGGCGATCTCCGACCATTACCACCCCTGGAACGAGGCCCAGGGCAGCAGCCCGTTCGTCTGGTCGATGATCGGCGCGCTGTCACAGGCCACCGCCCTGCCCGTCACGACCTTGGTCACGTGCCCGACGGTGCGCCTGCACCCTGCGGTCACCGCGCAGGCAGCCGCCACCTCCTCCGTTCTGCTCGGTGGACGCTTCGTCCTGGGAGTGGGGACCGGCGAGGCCCTGAACGAGCACATCCACGGCGATCACTGGCCTCCCTTCGACGAACGTGCCGCCATGCTGGAAGAGGCCGTCGCGGTCATGCGCGACCTGTTCGCCGGACGCCTCGTGAACCACCACGGCCGGCACTACACCGTCGACAACGCCCGCCTCTACACTCCGCCGGCAGGGCCTCTGCCCGTTTACGTGTCCGGGTTCGGGCCGAACGCGGCCGAGCTCGCCGGGCGGATCGGCGACGGTTTCGTCACCATGACACCCGACACCGATCTCGTCCGGGCGTTCCACCGGTCAGGTGGCCAGGGCAAACCGGTCATCGGCGGGCTCAAGGTCTGTTGGAACGCCGACCGGGAGAAAGCGATCGACACCGTGCACCGGCTGTGGCCGACCGAGCTGCTGCCCGGCGAGCTCGCCCAGATCCTGCCCACCCCCGCCCACTTCGAACAGGCCAGCGAGCTCGTCACCCGCGAGATGGTCGCCGGCTCCGTCACCTGCGGCAACGATCCCGACCAGCACATCCAGACCGCCCGTGCCTACTCCGAGGCCGGCTTCGACGAGGTCTACATCGGTCAGATCGGCGCCGACCAGGAAGCCTTCTTCGACGCCTACCGGCAGGACGTCCTGCCCGCCCTGCTCGGCTGACACGCCGCTTGCTCGCCGCCGCTGCCCGGGCCTCTGGGGCACCGCCGAGAACCGGGGCGTGTCAGAACGGGGGCACCGGCTCGACTTCGAACAGATCCGCGGCACCAGTGATCTTCAGCAGACGCGTGAACTGCTCCCTGGGGGCGGCGAGGTAGAGGTGCTGGCCGCTGTTGCCAGCGACGGCTCGTGCATGCAGGAACACGTTGAGGCCCGAGGAGTCGCAGAAGGACAGGTGCTGGAGATCGACAACGAGGTCGTGGGGACGCTGATCGCCGGAGAGGGCCGCGAGCAGCACCTTTCGGAGGTCATCGGCCCGGGCGAGGTCCATTTCTCCGTGGGGGCGGACAACCGTTGTGGTGCCATGGACCTCGACGGCGATGCCTTCGCTGCCGGCCGGCTGCTCATCGTGCACGCATCATGTCCTTCCGCAGGGTTTTGATCAGCGCAGAAAGCCGATGCGGGGGGGCGGGGCAGGCGGACGGCTGCGCGGCCCGCGTGTGGCGGTCCCGTCAGCTCTGCGGGGGGCCGGTCTCGGCCGGTGGTGGTCAGGTGGGTTGGGGCTGGCCGAAGAGGAGGTCGTAGCCGGGCGGGAGCTGCAGGAGGACCTCGCGGGTGAGGGAGTCCCCCGCGGCTGCGGCCGCGGTGGACAGGACCGCCCCGATGTCCCACAGGGCCGTCTCCTCGGTGGCGCCCTCGATCCAGGCCGCGGTCGCACGGACGAAGCGCTGCGGCGACAGCGGCTCCGCGGCCTGCAAGGGGTTCAGCAGGATCAGCGCGTAGGTTTCGGGGAGCCGGGCAGCGAGCTCGGCCCGGACACTGCCGACCAGATGGGCGCCCAGCAGCGCCAGGACCACACGCGCGGCACGATCAGCTTCCTGCGTGGTCTCGTACTCGCCTCGTTCCTGGACGTGGGCCAGGAACGACTCGCTGCGCATCGACATCACGTCACCTCCGATGAGGGGTGAAGAGGGCGAAGGGTCGCGGAGGGCGGGTGCCGGAGGGAGATCGGATCCCCCCGCCCTCCGCGGGCTCGTGCCGGCTCATGCCGGCTCGTCCCGGCTCGTGCCGACTCGTGCCGGGGCTTCAGCCGGAGATCTGCTTGCGGCCGGACTCGCCGCCGATGCTGATCTTGCGGGGCCTGGCGGGCTCGGCGATCGGGATGCGCAGGGTCAGCACACCCGCTTCGTAGCCGGCCTCGATGTGCTCGGTGTCGAGGGTGTCAGCCAGCATGATCTGGCGGGAGAAGACACCGAGCGGCCGCTCGGAGAGTTCCATCTTCGCGGAGTCGGCCTTCGCGACCGGGCGGCGCTCCGCCTTCACGGTCAGCATGTTCCGCTCGACGTCGATGTCGATCGCCTCGGTGCTCACACCGGGCAGGTCGAACGCGATCACGTACTCGTCGCCCTCGCGGTAGGCGTCCATCGGCATGACCGAAGGCTTCGACCACGTACCCGACGTACCCGACAGCTGCTGGACGATCCGGTCCATCTCGCGGAACGGGTCGGTGCGCATCAACATCGCGAAACACCTCCATTGGTTCAGGCAGAAACTGCCAATGCGCTTCAACGTGCTTCCGTTGTAACATGTCATCCGAACGATGACAAGCAGGGTGTCGTCTGGAGGATGACACTGAGACGGAGAACTCCCATGCGCGAAGAACCACAGCCGGCCGCGCCGGTCCCCTTTCTCGCCGCCGCGGCGGCACTGGAAGCCATCAGCCAGACCGTGAAGGGCGCCCAGCAGCAGTCCGAAAAGTCGCCGACGGCCGCAGCGCCACCCACTGCCGACGCCGGCCCGCACCCCGCTCTGGCCGCACTCCTGATGCTGCGCGAAGTCCGGGAACAGCTCGCCGGCTGGGAAAGCGGACTCATCGAAACTGCCCGGGGCCAAGGCGCGAGCTGGGCAGACCTCGCAAGCCCCCTCGGCGTCGCCAGCCGACAAGCAGCCGAACGCCGCTACCTGCGGCTGCGCCCCGGCGCAGCCGGCAGCACCGGCGAGGAACGCGTCCAGGCAACCCGCGACACCCGCGCCGCCGACCGCAGTGTGACCATGTGGGCCCGCACCAACGCCGCCGACCTCCGCAGCCTCGCCGGACAGGTCACCGCCCTCACCGACCTTCCCACCAGCGCCCAAGACGCGGTCGGCGAGCTGAACCGGGCCCTCGCCGACAACGACCCGGCCCGCCTGGTGCAACCCCTGGCCGCGGCCCGCGCCCATCTACGGCCCCAGGACGCCGGCCTCGCCGAACGCATCGACGCCCTGACCCGGCACACAGAACAGCTCCGCCAGGACACCCGCGAGCAGCGGAGCGCCCCGGACGACTTCCGCGGACGGGGACCGACCGGCCGCTGACAGGCGGGAAGCGGCGTACACGGCCGACCGCACCGCTCTGGAAGCCCTGGAAGCCCTGGAAGCCCTGGAAAAGTCCCTCGCCGAAGTCCGGGCCGCCTCTCGGCCAGGCGGTCAGACCGGCTGGAACACCGGCGCTCGGTCGCCCCGGCCAACTGACTGCCGCCCTGGCCGCGGTCCGGCGTGAGGGCCGGCCCGGCAACGATCGGTGGGGCGGGCTTCTGTTCGCCCTCGGTGACGACCGTGCCGCCGTTCCGACGTCGGGCCCGCCGCGCGTCTTTTCGTGAAGTCCTCCCGCTGGTCCCGACGACCGGACGTACGGCACGGCGGCAGCTCTGAGCCGTGCGACACAGGCCAGTACATGCCTACATGCCCGACAGCTGACCGAGTGAGAGCCCGGGCCTCGTGGGCGCGTCCGGTCCCGTGGCACAGGCGCTGAGAGAAAGATGTGGGGCCGTCGATCTCCTACATGACCGGAGTCTTTTCGTGCTCGAACGCAAGCGGCTCAAGAACCACACCCAGGTCACCTTCGTCCTCCCCGAGGGCACCCCGCCCGGGCCTGTCAGTGTCGTCGGAGACTTCAACCACTGGGACCCCGCCGCCCACCCCCTCGCGCCTCGCGGAGACGGCATGCGAGCCGCCAGCGTCGCTCTCCCCGCCGGCGGCACCCACGCCTTCCGCTACCTCGCCGCCGGCGACTACTGGTTCGACGACACCGACGCCGACCACCACGACGGCACCAACAGCCACCTCCGCACCTGACTGCTCCGCGCCCTGTAGGTCGCACGCGACACCGGACTGTCGCCGCCGCGACCGGCCCGCTCGGTCATGGCGCCTGACCCAGCGACTCAGTCGGACGCGGCGGCACCCGTCAGCAGATCGAGCAGCCCCGGCAGCCCGCCCTCGGTCAGGGCCCGGCGCTGGCCGTCGGCCGCGGTGCCGTCCCGCAGGAGCCGGTGCACGAGCGCACTGACCACCCGGAGATCCCCGGCCTCCTCCAGCGCAGGCGCGATGTGGTCGAGCAGCGCGTAGAGAACGTCGCCGCTGCTGTGCGGGCGGCCGAGCGGATCCAGCAATGTGCCGTTCAAACCGTGTCGGGCCGCCTGCCAGTTGGCAACCTGCACCAACTCCGGTGGCGTGACGGACAACCGCGCGCCCGCCTTCTCCTCCGCGATCGCCGTGGCGACCATTGCGCGGACGATACCGGCGAACATGACGGCATCATCGGCCCGGATCTGGACGTCCGCGCAGCGCACCTCGACGGTGGGGTAGCGGTCGGACAGACGGGCCTGCCAGTAGACCTGCCCGCGGTCGGCGATGACACCCGAGGCCACCAGCGCCTCCACCCGCTGCTCGTGGTCGGCGAGCCCCTCGAAATGCGGCGGCGGTCCGCTGACGGGCCACCGGCCGAACACGAGGGTGCGCCAGCTCGCAAAGCCCGTGTCCCGGCCGTCCCAGAAGGGCGAGTTGGCGGACATGGCCAGCAGGGTCGGCAGCCAGCCGCGGATCCGGTTCAGCACCGCCACACCCGTCTCCCGATCGGGGATTCCGGCGTGGACGTGCATTCCGCAGATGAGCTGTTCGTCGACGAGCTGCCGCGCCTCCCCCTCCATCTTCAAGTAGCGCGGGGTTCGGGTGACGGGTACAGGCACGGCGCCACGCAGCGGCGCCGCCCCCGTGGCGGCGATCCGGCAACCGTTCGCCTCTGCCGCCGAGCCCACGGCATGGCGCAGGCGCAGGAGGTGGCCCCCCACTTCCTCCAGGTTCCAGCACACGGGGGTGGCGACCTCGATCTGGGCCTGCAGGAGCTCGTCCTGGACCTCGTCGACTTCTGCGAAGGGCCCGATGCCGGCCGTGCGCCGGACGTCCTCCACGACGGGCATCGGCGCCCCCGTAACCGGATCCACGAGCAAGTACTCTTCTTCTACACCTACGGTGATCACACCACGCGACTACCCGGCTCCGGCATGATCACCCCCAGGGTCATCCGAGACGCGCGGGGAACAGTCAGCCCTTAGGGGGCAACCGGTGGAGTGTGACGTCGCGGATCGTCCCGTCCTCGACCGTCACGGTCATGAACGTGCAGAAGGGCTGCCGCCTCCGATCCGTGGAGGAGCCCGGATTGAGCAGGCGCAGGCCACCCACCGTGGAATCCCAGGGAATGTGGCTGTGGCCGAACACGAGGACGTCCACATCGGGGAACCGTTCGACGCAGCGCCTTTCGCGTCCACCGGCCGCGCCCGTCTCGTGCACGACCGCGAACCGCAGCCCGGCCAGCTCTGCGCGGGCGACCTCGGGGAGCCTGCCGCGCAACGGGGGGCCGTCGTTGTTGCCGTACACGCCGATCAGCCGACGGGACCGGGATTCGAGCACGTCGAGTGTGGCCTCGTCCACCCAGTCCCCGGCGTGAAGGACGGCGTCGGCGTCATCCACGGCCGCCAGCAGGGCCTGAGGAAGCGTTCGGGCGCGGGTGGGAACATGCGTATCGGACGTCAGCAGCAACCGCATACGGGAAAGGGTAGGGCCGCGCGCCCACACCTGTGCCGCGCCGCCCGTCCATGGCGCGCCCAACCGGCTGGTGCGCGCGGAGGTGGCCGAGGTGGCCGAGGTGCCCGCCGGGGTACACCGCTACCGGACCCGGGCCGCTTGGGGCCGCTCGGGGTGCGTCGTGCGGTCAGGCGCGTGCGGGCGGGCGGGCGCCGCCACCCACGGCATGCTCTTCACGCTGCGTCGTCATTCGAGCGGCCGCCCGCCCTCTGGTCGCTGGTGACCGGTCCGCTTCCCGCCCGGGCGCGGTCCACTCGGTCCGGGTCCGCGGGCGGCCCGGCACCCGTGCCAGTCCGGGACGGAACGCCCGGCGCGCGGCCGTGCTCGTCCACCGCAGCTCCTCTGTCGGGAAGCGGCAGGGAGTTCGCATTCTGGTTCGGGGCCTTCCTGCCCATGGTCATCAGCCTCCTCCTACCCCTCCGTCGGGCGCCTTCCCGGGCCGGCAGGGGAGAAACGCGAGCCGGCGCGTCCGCGGCGATCCGGCCTCGGCGGCCGGGTGGCGCGGGGCGCCGTCCACGCAGGACGACCGTTGGCACCGTGCAGTTCGAGCCGGTCGCGCACGGTCTCGGCTCGGGGCGTGCCGGTGGGTCCCGTACAGGGCGTCCCAGTCCATGCGCTCGCGCAGCGTGCGGGCCATGGGAAGGAGGCCCCGACGGGACCCTGGAAAAGGGTGTCGCCTCCGCCGGGTGGCCCGCCGTCCGCCGCTCCGGGCAACCCGCTCGTCTGACGCGCATAGGGGACCTGATCCCGGGGAGACGCCGCGCATGGACACCAACACTCCTGACCCGCGTTCCCGTGCCGCTCCCGACTTCCAGGGCCCTGTCCCGGTGCCGCCGGGTGAGACGCCACCGGCTGAGTCCGGCACCGGCCCGGCCACCGGGCCGTACCGTCCGCTCGTGCGCGGCTGGGGAAAGGGCCCCCTCGTGCTCATCATCGCCCTCGCGGTGATCGTCGCCCTGTTCTTCCTGGCGTACGGCATCATGCTCGCCCTCTGACGAGAATCCGTGACGACCGACTCGGAGGTCGCCCGACGGACTACGCGGTGAGCCATCAGGTCGAGCCCTGCCGCGGCCCGCCGTTTCGGGCGTCCACCAGTGCGCGCGACGACGGGACGGGGACCGGCCGGTGCGTCGGGCCCTCCCGCCCGAGGTGCTGGCGCGCCCTCCCGCCCGAGGTGCTGGCGCGCACCGGCCCGGCGGTCTCGTGGAATCGCGGCGGCCGGCCTGCCGTCCTCCTGAAGGAGAACGGTCCGCACGGTCGCCGGCGAGGAGTGAGCGCGGTGGTACTACTGGGTAGGCACGCTCTTGGCCCCTGGGATATCCGCGCTGCCGAGTCCCCTTCCGCGGGGGGCACCCCGGTACGGGCCAGTGAGCGACCCGCACCGCCGCCCCGCCCGGCACCCATCAGACCCGTCCGACATAAGTACGCTCGGCGCGCTCTTGCGTCGGGCATGTTCCCGTCTGCGGGTGCACATGCCGTGTCGAGTCGCCGCAGGCCGGTTCATTGCAGAGGATGGGTAGCGGTTCCTCATCCCGGAAGGGGCGGCATTCGGTGGCTCGGCGCTGTAGTGGATCAGGATCCTGGTGAGCGGCGCGCTGCAGGGCGGGAACGCGCAGGCGCTGGGGCCGGTACTGGCGTGGGTACTGGAACGCTCCCACCAGGTCTCGGCTCTTGAGGTGGCAGGGCTGATCGACGAGGCGGCCGGCCGCCTGGGGATCGGATCAACCCGGCTGTTCCTGGCCGATCTCCAGCAGCAGCGGCTCACTCCGCTGCCTCAGCCCGGAACTCCCGTGGCGAACGCTCGGTCGGGGCCGGAAGGTCTCGACATCGACGGATCCCTGGCCGGTTTGGCGTACAGGAGCGAGAGGGTCCAGGTGGCACGCGGCGAGGGGTTCGCCTGGTTCCCGATGGTCGACGGGGTCGAAAGAATCGGGGTGATGAGGGCGTTCTGTCCGCGCCCGGTAGAGGACGTCATGGAGGTGGGCCTGGCGCTGGCGACCATGGCCACGCTCCTCGTGATCTCCAAGTCCTCCCACAACGACTTGATCATCGCGCGCGAGCGGATCACACCGATGAGTGTTCAGGCCGAGTTGCTGTGGGCTTTCCTACCCCCGCGTACCATCGGCACCGGCCACGCCACTTCCGCCGCCGTCCTGGAACCGGCCTACGACATCGGAGGTGATGCCTTCGACCACACGTTCACCGACGGAGTTCTCCACCTGACGTTGCTCGATGCGATGGGCCACGACCTCGCCTCCGGAGGTGCCAGCGCCGCAGGCATCGCTGCGTGCCGCTCCACACGCCGTGCCGGTGGGACCCTCCCCGACATCGCCACCGCCATCGACCGCACCCTGAAGCAGTGGATCCCGGACCGGCTCATGACCGCCGTCATCGCCGCGCTCGACACCCACCGTGGCGAATTCACCTGGGTCAACTGCGGCCACCCGCCCCCCTTGCTGATCCGGGACGGCCACGTGCTGCCTCATGCCCTGGAACGCGAGTCACAGCTGCCCCTGGGGCTCGGCTTCCACACCCAGAAGCCCCCCGTCCAGCATCTGGCCCGGCTGCAGCCCGGCGACCGCGTTCTCATCTACAGCGACGGTGTCACCGAAGCCCGCTCCCCCACCGGTGACCTCTACGGCGAAGACCGGCTGGCCGACACCGTCATCCGCGCCCTCGCCTCAGGGCACAACCCTCCCGAAGTACTGCGCCGCCTCGTCCACGGCCTTCTCACCCACCACGAACACCGCCTCCGTGACGACGCCACCATCCTCCTCACCCAATGGCATCCTGCCCACTGAACCTCTGCCTGGCGTCCCGTTCAAGGACAGTGGCTGAGCACCGCCTCGACCACCTGGCCGACGGTGATGCGCAGGAGCCGGGCGTCGGGCAGCGACGCGTGGGCGTCGCCCGGCCGCAGGGGGTCCTCACCTGCGCGGGGACACCACAGGACCCGGTGTTTCGCGTGGGGTGGCGGGCCCCACAGACGGGGGGCCACAGGGCCGAAGAGGACGACGGACGGGGTACCCAGAGCTGTCGCGAGGTGCGCCAGACCCGTGTCACCGACCAGGACGCAGCGCGCGTCTGCGACCAGTGCGCAGAGCTCGTCGAAGGGCACGTCGGCGGCGCCGCCGACGACCGCCCGCTCAGACAGTCCGCCCTCCCTCGCCACCCGTCGCGCCAGCGCCCCCTCGCCCGCGCCCGCTGTGATGACCACGTCCTCGCCCGCTCGGCGCAGGGCGCGTACGACCGCTGCGAAGCGTTCCGGTGGCCACCGGCGAGACCCGGCGTCCGCGCCGGGGTGGACGACGACGGCACCCGGTGCGGGCGACGCACCTGACGGCGCGGCGATGGACAGGTCCGCGGGATCGGCCTCGATGCCGTACCAGCGCAGCAGGCGGCACCAGCGCTCCCGCTCGTGCTCGTCTTCGCGCCACTCGGGTCCGGGAACGTCCGGGGTCTTCACGTGCCGGTAGGCGATCAGCCGACGCGGCCGCAGCCGTTGGAGGAGCAAGTGGCTGGGTGGCCCGTTCCCGTGCAGGTCCACGGCCAGCTCCGGCGGCGGTCCGTGCCAGCTCAGCCCGGCGGGCACAGCACGTCCACGTGCGGTCGTGGGCAGGGCACGGTCCACGAGGCCGGTGGCGACGGCTACGGTGCCCACCCGGTCGGGCGCGGCCAGGACGATCTCGCACCCCGGCATGCTCCTGCGCAGCGCCCGCAGGCAGGGCACCACCGTCAGCAGGTCGCCGAGGCCCAGGGCCCGGAGAACCAGGACCCGCGGGCGGCTGTCCGCGGACACCTGCTCCGTCGGAGCGGGGTGCGGCCGCTCGTGCACACTCATGAGTTCCTCCCGCAGCTCGTAAGGGGGCGGGCGGGTGACCGGCCGCCTTCGCCAGGGGGGGGTCCGCCTCTGGGCGGTGCTCCCTCCCACGTTGCTGCCGGCCGCGGCGACCGTGGGAAGCCGCGCCACGCGGCTGCCGCACTCCACTGTCCCGAGAACGGTCACCCGGGGCACGCCGGATTAGGCTGCACGGACCCGGGCCGGCTCCGCGCGGGTTCGGGGCCGGCTCCGGACCGACTCCGGGCGAGTTCCGGGCCGGCTCCGCGCGGCCGCTGTGAGCAAACACACCGGCTGCCCCCTCGGCCTTGGCATGCCGGGGCCCCGGCCTTGCCGCCGGACCGTCGGGCGCCTCAGGTCGCCGATCCGGGCGAGAGGCTCTGTCACCATGGTCCGCGGGACCGTTCCCCCCCTTCTGCTGCCGTGCGCCATCGTGCGCGTCGGCGGTGCGGAGCGCCCCGCCCCCGCCCGCCTCTTGCGCTTCGCGCTCCGTCCTGGGTCATTCCTGTGTCTGCGACCGTCTCCACGTCCTCTTCCGCCCCGACTCCCAACCGCTCTCCGTGGCGGTCCCTCCGCTACCGCAGCATGCGCTGGTGGACCGTCGCGAACTTCGTGTCCAACGCGGGCACCTGGATGCAGCTGACGGTGCAGAACCTTCTGGTCCTCCAGATCACGGGATCGGCCGCCGCCACCGGCCTGTCCGTCTCCATTCAGATGGCACCCGGCCTGCTCCTCGGCCTGACCGGCGGCGCGGCCGTCGACCGCTGGCCCCTCAAGCTGACTGCCGCCGTCTCACAGGCCCTGCTCGGTGCGGTGGCGCTGGTGACGGCCGTGCTCGTCGCGTGGGGCCGCCTCGACCTCCCGGTCCTGCTGGCGCTGGCCGCGGTGACCGGCCTGATAGCCACCGTCGACGGCCCCGCGTGCTCGTTGCTCGGCAATGACCTCGTCCGCGCCCCCGACGTGCCCTCCGCCATCGGAGTGGGCTCGCTCGTCCACAGCGCGGGGCGGCTCGCGGGCGCCGCCCTCGCCGGTGTGGCCGTCGGCTTCCTCGGCACCGCGGCGGCCTACGCGGCCAACGGTCTGTCGTTCGTGTTCGTGGCCTGCGTGATCCCCTTCCTCAAGGCAGCGCGCCCCTCCGAGGTCACCCACCGGGTCGTCCCCGCTCCCGCTCCGGCTGCGCCGCCGGCGGCCGAAGCGGTCACGGCGCGAAGCATGAGCGCCCGGGAGGGGCTCGCGTTCTTCATGCGGCGCCCCCGGCTCGTCGCACTCGCCGCACTCAACGGGGTCAGTGCGCTGTTCGGCCGCAACTACTCCCTCACCCTGGTGGTGCTGGTCACCGGTCCCCTCGCCGGCGACGCGGGTTCCTTCAGCAAGGTTTCCACGGTGCTCGCCGTCGGCGGGATCATCGGTGCCGTCCTGGGTGCCCGGCTGCGCACGCCGAGCGTGCGCGTGGTGGCCGCCCTGACCCTGGCCGGGGCCCTCCTGCAGGTCCTGGCCGGCCTGGCCCCCTCCCTGCTGGTGCTCCTGGTCGTCGTCCTGCCCATGGCGGTGGCGGAATCCGTCGGGGACACCGCCCAGTCCACGGTGCTCCAGACCGACCCGCCCGCGTACATGCGGGGACGCGTGCTCGGTGCCTGGTCCAGCATCCGCACCGTCTGGGGCCTGGCGGCGCCGCCGATGCTGGGACTGTGCATGGAGCTGGCCGGTGTACGGGCCACGCTGATCACGGGCGGGCTGGTCATCGCGGCGTTCGTGACCACGGGCTACCTGCTGAAGGGACGCAGGCCGCGCGGCGGGGCGCTCATACCGATGACGGAGGCGGCCCTCCCAGCCCGTGCCCGGCTGAGCACCGCCGCCTGATCGGGCGGCCGCGACGGCACCCGCGCGCGTCAGCGTCGCGACCGCTCACCCGCGTAGCGGCTCGGGCGGCTCAGGGCGAGGGCGCGGCACCCGAGGCGGCCCGGGCAGCGCGATCGGCGAGACCGGTCGTGGAGCGGCCGTCGAGGTAGGGCAGGACGACGGCCTGGCCGCCCCAGGCCCGCAGCGCCCGCGCCTCCGGGAGGTCGTCGGCCGAGTAGTCGCCACCCTTGACCCAGACGTCCGGTCGCAGCCGGCCCAGCAGCGTCTCGGGCGTGTCTTCCTCGAAGGCCACGACCGCGTCGACACTGCCGAGCGCCGCCAGCACCCGTACACGGTCCTCCAGCGGGTTCAGTGGGCGCCCCGGCCCTTTCAACCGCCGCAGCGAGGTGTCCGAGTTCACGCAGACGATCAGGCAGTCACCGATCCGCCGCGCGCTGTCCAGCAGGCCGACGTGCCCGGCGTGGAGCAGGTCGAAGCAACCGCCCGTGGCGACCACCGTTCCGCCGCGCGCCCGTACGCTCGCGGCCGTCGCGAAGGCGTCGCCGCCCGCGGGCCGGGTGACGCCGGTCAGGGGCGACGCGCGCCACAGGGCGGGGTCGCCGGCACCACCCGCCGCCACGAAGGCCGCGGCCGCGGCCACCCCCAGCTGTACCGCCTCCTCCGGCAGGCTTCCGTCCGCGAGGGCCGAGGCCGCCACGGCGGCGAAGCAGTCGCCCGCCCCGCACGGATCGCCCACGGCCCGGTACGGCGAGGGCACGAGCATGGGCGCCGCGGACAGGGGCCGGGTCAGCAGCACCCCGCGCTCGCCGAGGGTGACCCCCACCGCAGCGGCGCCCCAGCGCTCCGCCAGTTCCGCACCGCGCCGGGCGTGCGCCGCCAGGGAGTCGCCCTCGCCGGGGCAGAGCGCGGTCGCCTCCGCCGCGTTCGGTGTCACCAGGCGGGCTCCGAGCGCCGGTGGTCCGCCCCGCGGGTGCGGGTCCCACAGCAGAGGTACGCGGCGCGCGCTGTCCGTCAGCAGGGGGCGAAGCGCCTGCGCCGTGCCCCTGCCGTAGTCCGCGACGAGGACGGCGTGCGCCTCGGCCAGTGCCCGGCCCACGGCCGCGTTGACGGCGCCGACCTCGCCGCCGCCCCGGTCCATCCGGACCAGGGGGCGACCGTCGGCCAGAACCCGTGTCTTGACCGGCAGGGAGCCCTCCAACGGGAGTTCGACCAGCCTGACGCGGCCGTCCAGCGCCTCCCGCACACGGTTGCTGGCGCTGTCCTGCCCCAGTGCCGTGACCAGGACGACTTCGCGGCCGGAGCGGGCGGCCAGCACGGCGGCCAGTCCCGCGCCTCCGGGTCGTGAGAAGTCGTCCGTGACGTCGACGACGGGTGCCGGTGCGTCCGGGGCGAGACGGGAAGCGATCCCCCGGACGTCGCGGTCCAGCAGGACGTCGCCGACCACGACCAGCGGTGCGCGGCCGTTCACCGGGCCCTCCTGACGGCGGCGACGGCGCGCCGGGGCCCCGCCCTCACCGCGGTGGTACCGAAGGAGGCGAGGGCCCCGTCGAAGGACTCGCACAGCAGGTGCACGGCCACCAGGTGGGCTTCCTGCACGGTCGCCGTCGAGGCGGCGTCGATGCACAGGGCCTGGTCGGCTGCCTCCGCCAGCGGGTTGGGGCCGGCTCCGGTCAGGGCCCAGACCTCCAGCCCCGCACTGCGGGCCGTCATTGCGGCCGACAGCAGGTTCCCGCTGCGCCCCGACGTCGACAGGACGATGAGGACGTCACCGTCCCGGCCGTGTGCCGCGACCTGCCGGGCGAAGACCTGCTCGAAGCCGTAGTCGTTGCCGATCGCTGTGACACTGGACGTCTCGGCGTGCAGGGCGATGGCCGAGTAGGCGGGCCGCTCCTCGCGGTACCGGCCGACCAGCTCTGCGGTCAGATGCTGCGCCTGGGCGGCGCTGCCGCCGTTGCCGGCTGCGAGGAGGCGGCCTCCGGCGGGGAGCACCGTGGCGAGCCGGTGACCCCAGTGGGCGAGCTGGTCCAGACCGTGGACGCGTAGACGCCTCAGCGCGTCCTCCAGTGCCTGGCAGTGCTGTTGGGCTCCTGTGGTTGCGGGAGATCGGCTCATGGCGTCGGGGCGGCGCTCGGGAGAGCGGTCCGCACCCCACCTCCTTCGGTCAATCGGTACTGCGCGGGGACGGGAACGGTCGTGACCGACCGGAGACGCTCGTCGGGACGGTGGCCGGCCGGACGGTGGCCGCACGGACGGTGGCCGCACGGACGGTGGCCGGCCGGACTGACGTGTGGCGCACGGAGCTCACGTCGTCGTCCCCACGCCCACGAGCCGCCCGGCGAGCACCGAGCGGTAGGACCGTTCTGTCGCGGCGGCGACCTGGGACCAGGCGTAACGGCTCGTGACACGCCGCCGCCCGGCAGCCCCGTACTCCCGGCGCACCGTGTCGTCGGCCAGCAGCTCGGCGGTGGCCGCCGCGAGCGCGCGGACGTCTCCGGGCGGCACGAGACGTCCGGTCTCCCGGTCGGCGATGGTGTCCTGCTGGCCTCCGACGGCGCTGGCCACGACCGGGCGGCCGCAGGCCATCGCCTCCAGGGGCACGATGCCGAACGGTTCGTAGTCCGCCGGGCACAGCACGACGTCGGCGCTGCGCAGCAGGGCCGGCACGCGGTCGCAGGGCACCGCGCCGACGAAGCGCACGCGGTCCAGGACCCCGGCCCCCCGGGCGATGGCGCGCAAGCGCCGCACCTCCAGGTCGGAGTCGAGGAGGCCGCCGGCCGCGGGGCCGCCGGCGATCAGGAGCTCCGACTCCGGCAGGTGGGCGAGGGCCGCGATGGACACGGCCGCCCCCTTGCGCGGGACGAGCCGCCCCAGTTGGAGCAGTCGGTGGCGGTGGGCGGTCCCCCGCTCGGCGACCGGACCCTCCGGCCGGAACCGCTCGGTGTCCACGCCGCACGGAACGATGTCGACCTTGTCCTCGGAAAGGCCCATCCGAGCGAGTTCGGTGACCTCGTCGCGGCAGGTCGCCACGACCCGGTCGCAGCCGAAACCGACCTCCCGCTCACAACCGATGCGTGCGGGGGGACTGGTGTCGGCGGCGCCCTGGTGGCGCCGCTTGACGGTTCCCAGCGCGTGGTAGGTGTGCAGCAGCGGCAGACCCAGCTCGCGCGCCGCCGCCAGCGAGGCGAGCCCGGACATCCAGAAATGGGAGTGGACCAGGTCGGGAGCACCGGTCTGCTGCCAGTGGTGCATCAGGTAGTACGAGAACTCCCGCATGTGCGGCAGCAGTTCGTCCTTGGGCATGGGTTCGGCCGGCCCGGCCGGCACGTGGTGGACCGTGACGCCGGGGCGCAGCCGGCTGCTGACCGGCAGGTCCCCGGCATCCCGCCGCGTGTACACCGTGACATGGTGGCCTCGGTCGGCCAGTGCCCCGGCGAGGCAGGCGACGTGCACGTTCTGGCCGCCCGCGTCGACGCCGCCGAGTGTCGCGAGGGGGCTGGCGTGCTCGGAGACCAGGGCCAGCGACAGCGGCCGTAGCCGGTGTGGCGGCCGCGTCGCACGGGCGGTGGGAGGTGTCATGACCGTACCTCCGCCATCAGGCGCTCCCAGTCGGCCAGGAAGCGTTTGAGACCGTACCGTTCGAGCGCGGCCTGCCGGGCGCGAGCGCCGTCCTCGGCAGCCGCCTGGGGTTCGTTGAGGTAATGGACGACCGCTCGCGCCAGCACCTCCGGACGGGTCGAGAGGACCCCCGTGCCGGGCAGGACGGCCTCCACGGCCTCCGTGGAGGCCAGCGCCACGACGGGCATGCCCAGATGCATGGCTTCCAGCAGTGACAGGCCCAGGGAGGTCCATCGCACGGGGTGGAGGTACAGGCGGCGCTCCGCCATCGCCGTGTGCAGTTCGCGCTGAGGCAGCTCGTAGGCCCGGCACCGTCGTGCGGACAGCCCCAGGTGCTCGGCGATGCCGTCGGTGCCCATGCCGAAGACGTCCAGGGGCGCTGCCCGGGCCAGCTCGGGCAGCAGGTCCGTCCCGGTGTGGCGGCCCCGCCTGATCGGTTCGTTCGTCACCACCGCCGCGCGGGGAAGCACACCGGTGTAGAGGTGCCCGGGGTCGACGATGCCGTGTTCGATGACCGCCGTGCGTACGGCACCGTTGTCCCAGAACAGCCGGTTGAAATGGGTGACGTGAACCAGTGTCAGATCGGCGCGGTCGGCGCAGGGGTGACGGGTGCGCGGCACGTCGCCGTCCGGTGCGTTGTGCTCCAGGTACACGGCGGGGACGTCGCGTCCGGGGCGGCGGCCCAGCCAGCGCTCGGCCAGTTCCATCTCGTGGGGCCGCTGGAGCACGACGAGGTCCACCGGGGCGGCGGCCAGTTCGGCCGGCGTGACCTCGCGCACCGAATCGGGCCAGTCGAAGGTGCGGGCGCGGCCCAGCCCGTCGGGCCCCCGGTCCGGGGTGACCGGTACGAGGTAGGTGTGCGGACCCTGGACGAACGCGGTGGTCCAGGAACCGTGAACGTGCCACAGCAGGATGTTCATACGGTCACTCCTCGATCGGTCTCGCTCGGTTCGGGCGGCCTCGGTCTGCGGCTGCCGGGCGGGCCGTCCGTGAGGAGTCCGGCGACGGCCGCCAGCACCTCGTGGTCATCCACCGAGTCCAGACAGGGGTGGCCCGCAACGGGGCACACCCGCGCCCTGCTGCCCGCGCACGAAGCCCGCTGATCGCCGAGCAGCACATGCGGTACCCGGTACGGCCGCCACCGGCCCGCCGGCACCACGGGTGCGAACAGGCACACCACGGGTGTGCCCACGGCGGCGGCCAGATGGGTGGGGCCCGTGTTGCCCGCCACCAGGACCTGCGCGGCGGCCAGGACCCCGGCCAGCTCGTGCAGGTCGGCCGTGACGCCGCCCAGGTCGAGTCCGTGACGGCCGGCCACCTCGGCGGTGAGCTCCTTCTCCGCGGGGCTGCCGGTGACCACCACCCGGTGCCCCGCCTCGTGCAGCGCGGCCGCGGCACGCGTCGCCCTGGCCGGGCTCCAGGCCCGGGCGGCCACCGCGGCTCCCGGATGCAGCACCACGTAGGGTTCGGGACCCGTCAACCGCGTCGTGTCCGGCGGGACGCACACCCGCAGTGCGCCGTCGTCGCCGTCGGGCAGGGCGAAACCGAAGTCCCGCACCAGGTCGAGCGCTGCGTCCGCCTCGTGCCGGTCAGGCAGCCGGTGGTGCCGCAGCGCGAGCAGGGATCCCGGGTACTCCTCGCAGTCGGCCGCGACCTGCTCCACTCCCGCGAGCGCGAGCAGCAGGGCCGCCGGCAAGGGGCTCTGGTGATGGGACACCAGGATCACACCGCGGTCGAAGCGGCCGGCGGCCAGGGCGTCGACCAGCAGGCCGCACTCCTCGCGAGAGGTGCGGCCCGGCTCCAGCCCCACCCAGGGGGCCTCGTACACCAGCACCTGGTCCACGCCGGGCAACAGCCGCGCCGCGGCGACCCCCTGGGGTCCGCAGAGCAGCGCGGTGTGGGAGGAGCGGGCCGCCACCGCGCGCACGGCAGGCCCGGCCAGCAGTACGTCCCCGGCACTGTCGAGGCGTACGACGAGGCTGCGCGGGGCGTTCATCCCGCACCGCCCCCAGCGTGTGGGCGCGCCCGCGCTGGTCCGGGGGCCGGCGCGACGTCCGTGTCCCGGCCGGCGCCGGCCGGGGACGAGACGAGCAGTTTCCGGACGGCGGTGAGCAGGTCGCACGCCGTCTCGCGAGCGGCCGCGACCTCGTCGGGGCGGGTCACGGGTGTCGGCACCAGCACGCCGCGCGCCCCCGCGGCGGCGGCGGCCCGTACGTCGGAGCCGATGTCCCCGAGGACCACCGTACGTTCGGGGGCCGCGCCCAGCCGCTCGCACGCGGCGAGGATCAGGCCCGGTGCGGGCTTGCGGCAGCCGCAGCCGTCCGCGGGGCCGTGGGGGCACACGGCCCACACGTCGAACGGACCGAACAGTTCGTCCACGCGCCGGCGCACCGCCGCCACGTGCTGCTGCGTCAGGAGCCCGCGGGCGACGCCCGACTGGTTGCTCACGACACCGATCGGCACCCCGAGTTCGCGCAGCGCGGTCACCGCGGCCCGCGCCGTGGGCATGGGAGAGACCCGGTCGGGGTCGCCGTTGTACGGGACGTCGACGATGAGCGTCCCGTCGCGGTCGAAGAGGACCGCTTCCGGGAGGGGGCCTGCCCCACGGGACCGACCCGGGCTCGTGGCGGCCGCACCGGAGGAGCCCCACAGCCAGGGGACGGCCACGGCCGGGGCCCCACCCGCGGAGGCGCCTGCGCCGGACCGGTTCCTCATGATCGCACTTGCTCGCGGCGAGTCCCCTGCGGGGCCTGCGAGCGGCTCGCGGGCGGCGCCGCCGGATCCGCTCGGTGGACACGGCGGTGTACGACCGTCCCGCGCAGCCAGTGCCAGACCGCCATAGCGGGGACGACCGTGCTCGTGGCCGCCATGGTGACGACCTCGGACCGGGTGCGCGGACCGGGTGCGATCCGGGCGGCGGCGAACTCGGCGGTGCCGACCAGCCAGCCCGCCGCGCACCACGCGGCGGCGCGCCTCCTGCCGACCAGCGCACAGCCCACGGCTGCGGCGGCGGCCGAGGTCACGGCGGCATGGCGGGGCAGCCGCCCGCGGGGAGCGCCCGCCCGGCCCCACCAGTCGTGTCCGTGCAGTCGGCACATCAGTACGTCGTCGGCGTTGCCCGCCTGGAGCCGCACCGAGATCCAGCGATCTGCGGGCCGGACCGGGTGCGTGGTACGGCGGCTTCCGGGGGCCAGGACCCAGCCGCCCTCGATCAGGCGCAGGGCCAGCTCGGCGTCCTCGCGAAAGGCGCGCCGGAAGCGCTCGTCGAAGCCGCCGGCGGCTTCCAACGCCTCCCGGCGAAAGGCCATGTCCGCGGTGATCCAGCGGGCGGTGGCCAGACCCGCCGTGTTGCGCTCCCAGTCCGTGGGACGGCGGCCGGCCGGCAGGGGGACGTCGATGCGGGCCGTGACGGCCGCGGTGTCGCGGGAGGCCGAGACCAGATCGCTCGCCAGGTCCTCGCCCCAGCCCCGTCCCGGCACGACGTCGTCGTCGAGGAACACGATCCAGGGCACCGGGCCCGCCGCCCGCATTCCCGTGTTGCGGGCGGCGGCGGGGCCCCGGCCCCGGCCGGCCACGACGGTGGTGATCGGGCGGAGCGCGGGGGGAACGTCCAGGGCGGGAGGTGCTCCGTCAGGGCCGGGACGGTCGTGTACGAGGACGATCCGGACGGGGCCGTGCCCCGAGGCCGTGGCGGCTGCCACGGCGTCCAGGCAGGCTCTGAGGCTGGGCCGGCCGAGGGTGGGTACGACGATCGCGTACGGGGGCGGGGGCGCCGACGCCTGGAGCATCACGGTCAGCCTTCCTCTGCGGCGCGGAAGATGCCGTCCCGGCGGACGGCGTACGGCCCGATGGCCAGCAGGTCCACGGGCGACGAGCCGAAGCACTCCAGAGCGTCCCGGGGGTCGTCGACCATCGGCCGGCCGGCGGTGTTCAGACTGGTGTTGACGACGACCGGCAGCCCGGTACGCCGTTCGAACTCGGTGAGCATCCGTGCCACCAGGGGCTCACGCTCCTGATCCACCGTCTGGATGCGGGCGGTGCCGTCGACGTGGACCACAGCCGGGATGCGCTCGCGCCAGTCGGCAGCCACGTCGTGCACGAACAGCATGTACGGGCTGGGCAGCGGACCGTCGAAGATCTCGGCCGCCCGCTCGGCGAGCACCATCGGGGCCACGGGACGGAACTGTTCGCGGCCCTTGACGTCGTTGAGGCGCTCCAGGTTTCCCGCGTGCCCGGGATGCGCCAGCAGTGAGCGGTGTCCGAGGGCCCGCGGCCCGAACTCCGAACGCCCCTGGAACCAGGCCACGATGGCGTTGTCGGCGAGTGCCTGCGCGACGGTGGCCGCGATGTCCGGCGGCCGTTCGAAGGGGACTCCCGCCGTTTTGAGCCAGGCGCCGAGTTCGGCGTCGGACCAGTCGCGGCCCAGATCCGCGCCGGTCATCGGCTCGGGGGCGTCCCCCGCCCCGGCGGCGAGAAGCAGCGCGGAGCCCAGCGCCGTTCCCGCGTCTCCGGCGGCCGGCTGGACCCACACGCGGGAGAAGGGGCCTTCGCGCGCGATGCGGGAGTTGGCCACGCAGTTCAGTGCCACGCCCCCGGCGAGGGTGAGGACGTCGTCGTGGGTGCGGCCGTGGAGCCAGCGGACCAGGTCCAGCAGTGTCTCCTCCAGGACGGCCTGGGCACTCGCGGCGAGATCGGCGTGGGCGCCGCTCCACGGCTCGTCCGGGCCCCGGGGTGGACAGAACTCGTTCCACGGGACGCCGGTGGCACGGAAGCCGCCGTCGCCCGTGGGGTACACGTAGCGGCGGAGCTCGGTCAGCATCCGCGGGTTTCCGTGGGAGGCGAGTGCCATCACCTTGAACTCGTCGGAGGACCTCAGGAAGCCCAGGTGCTCGGTGAGTTCCTCGTAGACGAGTCCGAGCGAGTGCGGCAGGTCCTGCGCGTGGAGCGGCTCCAGGCTGTCGCCCATCCGGCGGGCCGCCAGGTGCGAAGCCCGCTCACCGCGTCCGTCGAGGACCAGGACGGAACTGCGGTCCGCGCCGTCGGCCGCGAACGCGCCGGACGCGGCATGGGCCATGTGGTGGGGTACGAAGCGCACGAGGCCGGGGTCGAGGCCGGGCAGGGCGGTCGCCAGGAAGCCCGGGGCCTCACGCGCATACGTCTGGCGGAGGTGGTCCCACGGATCGTCCAGGCCCATGGCGTCGGCCGACCGGGCCAGAGCGGGGTCGTAGGAGTACGCCACGGCGTCGAGGTCCTGCGGACGCAGACCGGCCCGCCTCAGGCACCAGGCCGCGGCCTGTTCCGGAAGTTCCCAGGCGGAGAAGGGCACCGGCCGCTTGCCGTGCTTTCGACGGGAGAACCGCTCCTCCTCGGCGGCGGCGACCGTACGGCCGTCGACGACGAGTGCTGCGGACGGGTCGTGGAAGAGCGCGTTGATTCCGAGGATGCGCATGGCCGGAGGGACCTTTCGGCTGAGGGAGCGGGCGGACGCGCAGGTGGGCCGCCGGTGAGGTACAAGAGCGCCGAGGGTCAGTTCTCGCGCCGCGCGCGGAACCAGTCGATCGTGCGGCGCAGCCCGTCCGCGGCAGCCACACGCGGCTCCCACTGGAGCTTGTCCCGCGCCAGCGTGATGTCCGGGCAGCGCACGGTCGGATCGTCGGTGGGCCGCTCGACGAAGGTGATCTCCGACGAGGAGCCCGTCAGCTCGACGATCCACCGGGCCAGCTCCAGCATGGTGAGCTCGTCCGGGTTGCCGAGGTTCACGGGCCCGCGCATTCCGTGGTCGGCCGCCGCGAGGATGCCTGCGACGGTGTCCTCGACGTAGCACAGGGAACGGGTCTGCAGGCCGTCGCCCGTGACGGTCAGCGGGGTACCCGCGAGGGCCTGGCGGATGAACGTGGGAACCGCGCGACCGTCGTAGCCCCGCATGCGCGGACCGTAGGTGTTGAACAGCCGCACGATGCAGGCGTCCGTGCCCAGGGCCGAGGCGTGAGCGGTGGTCAGCGCCTCGCCGAAGCGTTTGGCCTCGTCGTAGACGCTGCGGGGGCCGACGGGGTTGACGTGTCCCCAGTACCGTTCGTTCTGGGGGTGCTCCTGCGGATCGCCGTACACCTCGGACGTGGAGGCGAGGACGAAGCGGGCCTCGCTGCGGTGCGCGAGTTCCAGGGCGTTGCGCGTGCCGAGGCTTCCGGCCTCCAGCGTGTGGAGCGGCAGCCGGAGGTAGTCGGCCGGGGAGGCCGGGGAGGCCAGGTGCAGAACGAGGTCAGGGTCCGCCCGTATGGCAAAGGGACGCGAGACGTTCGTCTCCTGCACGGCGAATCGGGGATGCCCCACCAGTTCCGATATGTTCTCCGGTCGTCCCGTGCTGAAGTCGTCCACACAGGTGACGGCGGTCCCCGCGGCGAGCAGGGCGGAGCACAGGTGGGAGCCGACGAAGCCCGCACCGCCGGTGACGACGGCGTGCTTCCAGCGCGGCGCGCGCGGTGAGCCCATGGTGATCTCCTCGTGCTACGGGGACAGCGCGGGAGGCAGGAACCCAAGGGGCCGCCTGGGGCCCGCTCGTGCCTGGTAGAACCCCGCAGGTACGCCCTCAGCCTGCTGGAGCCGGGGTGGATCGGCACGTGGGAACCGGCAATCGAGTGGCGGCCGTGTTCAGGCGAATACGACGCAGGCGGCTGCCGGGACGTCCAGTCTGCCGGCCGGTTGCAGGTGCCCGCTCCTGGGATCGGTGTCGAACCAGGTGACGTCACCGGACCACTCGTTGGACACGTAAAGCCGACCCGCCGGGCCGGCCGCCAGATGCCGCGGCCACTGACCGCCGCAGTTGGCGACGCCCGTGATCCGCGGCTTTTCGGGGCCGTCGGCCAGCGACAGGGTCACGATGAGGTTGCTGCCCCGGATCGCGGCCCAAACGAACCGGCCGTCCTCCGAGACCAGCGCGACGGACGGGTACTCCCTCGTGTCCGCCACGGCGCTTGCGTCCGCCACGGCGCTTGCGTCCGCCACGGCGCGTGTGTCCGCCACGGCGCCGGCCGAGCCCAGTGAGACCTCACCGGTCGGGTACAGGCGTCCGGAGTCGGCGTCCCACCGGCAGACGGTCAGCTGCGGTTCCAGCTCGTGGATGACGTACGCCACGTCTCCGCGGGGGTGGAAGGCCAGCTCACGGGGACCGCTCCCGGCGCGCAGCGGCGTCTCGGCACGCACGCGGAGGAACCCGTCGGCCGGATCGGGCCCGCACACGCGTACCGAATCGGTGCCGAGGTCCACGCTGAGCACCCAGCGGCCGCTCGGATCGGGCGTCACATGATGGGCGTGCGGGCCGGCCTGTCGCTCGGGGTCGGGCCCACGGCCGCGGTGGCGGAGAACGGCCGCGGGGCCCTGCGGCCTGCCGTCGCCCGCGATCCGGAGACCGCGCACGCTGCCGGAGGTGTAGTCGGCGATCAGCAGCCGGTCTCCGACGACGCTGAGGTGCACGGGACCGAGGCCGTCGACGGCAACGGGCCCACCGAGCGGAGCAAGACCGTCCGCGGTGATCCGGTATGCGGCCACCACCCCCTGATCGGTGCCCCCGCGGCGTAGAGCACCTGCCGGTCGGCGGACAGGGCCAGGCACGAGGTGTCCCCCGAGCCGTCGACGACGCCCAGGACGGTGAGCGCCCCCGTGACGGGGTCCACGGCCGCCGTGGTGATCCCGCGGCCTCCGCCGGAGGCGAACGAACCGATGTGAGCGCGCTGTCCGGCGCCCTGGTGAGTGCTTCCCGAGCCGCCCACCGGGTGGTCCTTCCGCCGTCGGTCCGCTGCCACCGGGCGAAACTAACAGCCGGCCGCCGCGAACCGGCCCCGGCCGGGCCGGTACGGGACCACGGGTTCGGCCGTCAGGGTGGGGGGGCAGACAGGTAGGGCGCGGACAGGGAGGCGCGGGCAGGGACGGCGCTCAGGGCCGGCGCCACCGGTCGTGGTCCATGTGCGAGCCTGCCATGGGTCCCATCCTCAGCATGCCGCCGTCCACCGCCCAGGAGGCACCGGTGACGTAGGAGGCCGAGGGGCCGGCCAGGAAGGCGATGACGGCGGCGACCTCGTGGGCGTCGCCCGGCCGGCCGGCGGGAATGCCCGGTCGCGGCTCCGCACGCACGTCCTGGTCCTCCTGGCCGGTCATGGGGGTGGCGATCTCTCCGGGAGCCACGGCGTTGACGGTGATTCCGTATTCGGCGAGTTCGAGTGCCATGACCTGCGTGAGGAGACCCAGTCCGCCCTTGGCGGCGCAGTACGGGCCGGCGCCGACACGCGGCTGGTGTTCGTGGACCGAGGTGACGTTGACGATCCGGCCGCCGGTGCCCTGTCGGATCATGTGACGGGCCGCCCGTTGACCGCACAACAGCGGGCCCACGAGGTCGACGTCGAGGACCTGGCGGACGGTGGTCAGGTCCAGGTCCAGGAAAGGCGTAGCGGTTCCCGTGCCCGCGTTGTTCACGAGCACGTCGATGCGCCCGAGTCCGTCGGCGAGCCGGTCGATGACGTCGGCGCCGGCAGGCAGGTCGGTGAGGTCGAGCCGGGCGAGCACGGCACGCCGGCCCCGTGCCCGGACCTCCTCGGCCGTGCGCTCGGCTCCTTCCTCGTCTTCGTGCCAGGTGATGCCGACGTCCAGACCGGCCGCGGCCAGTCGCACGGCGACGGCGCGACCGATTCCCGAGTCGGAGCCCGTGACGACCGCCGTGCTGGGGGAAAAGCGCAGAGGACTGATCATCGTCGAGCCTCCCGTCAGGGCCAGGAGGGTTCCCGCCGGGGCACTACGACCAGTTCGCCGACCACGCTCCCGGCGGGCACGGACAGCGCGTACATGACCGTGTCGGCCACGATCTCCGGGCTCTGGAGCAGAGCGGTGTCGGCGTCCGGGAACCGGTCCATGATGAAAGCGGTCTCCATTCCACCGGCGATGATCCCGGTGACGCCGATCCCGGTGCAGTCCCGCTGTGCCTCTTTGAACAGGGTGTGGGTGAACGCCCGCAGCCCGGACTTGCTCGCCGCGTAGGGGCCTGCTTCCGTCCAGGTCCGGTTCGCGGCGGTGGAGAGGATGTTGACGATGTGGCCCCCACCCGCGGCGACCATGCGCCGGTAGGTCTCCAGGCACAGGTACATCGGCCCGAGCAGGTTGGTGGTCACGACGTGCCTGACCTCTTCCGCGGTCAGGTGCTCGACGGACTTGGAGACGTCGACGGCCGCGTTGTTGACGAGGACGTCGACGCGACCGCCGTCCGCCTCGACGTCCCCGAAGACGGCCGAGACCGCGCCGGGGTCACACACGTCCATCTCGACGAAGCGGGCACGGCCGCCTGTCACGACGAGGTCCGCGCAGAGCTCCTGGGCCAGGTCCTTGCGTACGTCGGCGACCAGGACGGAGGCGCCGGCCGCGGCGAGCCGCCGTGCGATGGCGGCGCCCAGACCCCGGGCCCCGCCGGTGACCAAAGCCTGCTTGTCCTTCAGGTCGACCTGTGCCGCGCTGTTCATGCTGTGCCTTGCCTTCCCTAGGTTCCGGCGGCCGGCGCCACCTCCGGGAGGGGAGGGCCGGCCCGTCGCGTGTCGTGGGACCCACTCTGGGCACGGACCGGGCACGCGGCGCGCGGGGTTAGGCCACCAGGCGGCGCGGCCGCTGCTCTGCTGTGAGGCGGTGGCAGCCACGGACGGACCCGGTCGACCACCAGTCCGCGAAGGCCGGTGGAACCGTCCGCACGCCGGCGGCCGTCGCCCCGGCATCGACGCCTCACACAGGGGTAGGCGCCCGCCATGAATGACATGAACCAATGGACCATGAACCAATGGACCCCGGGCGAAATCACAGCCCAGGAAGGTACCCGGGCTCACCCCGGCGCGTACTGAGGGCTGCTGACGTGCGCCTGCGGACGAGCGACCCCCACGGCCGGGGATGCCGCCGGATACGTCATGGCCGCGGATTCCGTTACCTGGACGCGGACGGTCGACGCCTGGCCGCCGCGGACCGCGATCGGGCCCGTGCGCTCGTGATCCCTCCGGCATGGGAGGACGTCTGGATCTGCCCCTGGCCCAACGGGCCACATCCAGGCGGTGGGCACGGACGCCGCCGGCCGGCGCCAGTACCTCTACCACCCCGCTTTCCGCAGTCAGCAGGACGCCGCCAAACACGCGCACGTCCAGCGCGTGGCCCGCTCGTTGCCAGGACTGCGCGAACACGTGTCGGGGGACCTCCGCGGACGCGGCCTGACCCGCTCCCGTGTTCTGGCCTGCATGACCCGGCTGCTCGACCTGGGATTCCTGCGCATCGGCGGCGAACGCTACGCCCGTGACAACGGGAGCTACGGGCTCACGACCCTGCTGCGAGAACACGCGTCCTGCCGGAGCGGTGAAATTGCGAAGTCAGCGGTTATCTCGGCAACACTCCCGCCGTCTGCCGGGCGTCCTACATCGACCCCCGCGTCATAGAGCTCTACGAGGACGGCAAGACCATCGCTCCCGCTCTCGGCAAGCTGGGGAAGCACGGCCTGTTCGGGCGTCCGTCCACGCAAGGTGGGGTCGAGCGCGCCGTCCTGGAACTCCTCCGAGCGGGCCGGACGTGAGGCCAGGCCCCGGTGGCACAAGCAGGGGATGGGGCTGCTGGTCCGTCGCAGCCCCATCCCGGGCGAAGGGCGAGAGTGGGCGGGGGTCTCGCCCTGGGCCCCTCAGGAAAGTCACGCGGAGCACCTGCCCGCTCTCGCCCGTATCACTCCCCTACGGTCACCGTGCGACGGTCACCGCTGCCGCGTCTGCCCCACGGCTCGCCGGCTGCCGTTCCGGCCCGCGCCGCCCAACCGTCGGACGGCGGCCACGGGGTCGTCCGCGTAGAAGCGGAAGGCGCGGGCCTCGGCACGCTTGCCAAGGACACGTACGTACCGCACCGGCTCGGTGAGCTCGACGGTGACCGTTGTCAGGCCGGCCACAGCCACGTCGGCCACGCCGCTCTCATCCGCAGCGGCCAGCCTGCCATTCGGAAATGCCCGGTCCAGACGGACGGAGGCTATGCGGTCGGCTGGGATGCGGATGTCCAGCAGGGCGCCATGGCGCAGGCGCAGCGAGCCGTCGGCCCCGATCACATGCGGGCGGACCACGCAGGAGGCGTGCAGGGCGAGAAGGAAGTAGCAGCCCCAGACGTCGAGGACGAGTGTGGCGACGTGCACCACCGGCCAGGGGATCAGGTAAGCGAGGGCGACGGTCTCGACGACGCAGACGAAGAGCCAGCCGTACATGGTCGCCGTCTGGGCCGGCGCGTACGGAACGGCGTGGTCGCCGCCACGTACGCCGTGCGGACCCCGGCGGGTCACCCAGCGCAAGAAGCTGGTCGCGAGGGTCATCTCGTGGCTGATCAGCCTGCGCACGGACGCCGGGACGTCGTCAGCGATCGCGGCCAGGAATGCGGAGTGCCGGTGGAGCCCCTCGCGGCGGTGCCGCCGGTAGTCGAAAAGAAGCAGTGCGGTCGCCCCGGCCACGAGCGCAGACCCCGCCAGTTCCCCCGCCAGCCATGCGGCCGGGGCTACTCGCACCCCGCCCACCACACACATGAAAATGGCGAGTTCACACGGTGCGACCCCGGCGAAGCCCCAGCTCACAGCCTTTCGCAACGCCTTCACCCGGCACGCTCCCGGAGCAGCTCGATGGCGCGGCGCACGGCTGCCGACTGGGCAGGACTGAATTCCGCGAAGAGGGCGTCCGTGAAGCCGTCCTCCTCACATGATCCGCCCTTGCCTTCCGCCGCGATCATCGCCTGCGCCGCCTCGTCCGGGATGCCGTCGACAATGGCCCGGGCGGTCTCCTCCACACGTGGGTCATCCTCGGCTGCCTCGGCCAGTGCGTCCATCTGGGCGTACACCGTGTAGGCACGCCGCATGGCCTCGGCGTCGGCAATCAGACCTTGCCCCATGGCGTAGAGCCAGCCGAGGTCGGCGCCCGACGAGCCGGTCTCCAGCAGGGCCAGCAGCTCCCGTTCCTTGGCCGCCATCGCCGGCTCCGGTCCGGGCAACCGCGCTGAGGCGCGGGCCATGTCATCGAAGAGGGCGGTGAGTTCGGGAGAGACCGGGGCCTCGACGGGCAATTGGCCGGTACGCTTGGCCTGTTCGAGGAGCCGGCCCAGGCGGACGCGGCGCTGTCGGATTTCCTCCTCCTGACGGCCCAGGTCCGCGTCCAGCTCAGCGAGGATCTCGACCAGATCCCTGCCCACGTCATCCGTCAGAACGTCCTTCACTTCGTCCAGGCTCAGCCCGAGCTCGGTCAGACGGCGGATGCGGGCCAGTTCGACGGCGTCGCGCAGCGTGTAGTCGCGGTATCCGTTGGACTGGCGAGGAGGCTCGGGCAGCAGCCCGATGCGGTGATAGTGCCGCACTGCGCGGGTGGTGACGCCGACGGCGGCGGCGAGTTCTCCGATTCGCATGGCGCCAGTAGAAACGTTGTCGCTGCGACAAGGTCAAGCGGTTCCGTTCGCTGACGACGACCTCGGCAGGTCAGGGCGAGGGAGGAGTCGCATCGCAGCCCCGCGTGCGGGACGCGACCTGCGTCGGCGCCCAGGAGACGGTTCTGGAGGCAGCGAAGAAGATGGCCGCCCACGGGGTCGGCGCGCTCCCGATCTGCGGCGAGGACAACAAGCTGAAGGGCTTGCTCACCGACCGGGACATCGTGGTGAAGGTATTGGCCGCAGGCAAGGACCCCGAGCAGGTCAAGGCCGGCGACCTGGCGCAGGGGGAAGCGGTCACCATCGGCGCCGACGACGAGGCCGGGGAAATCCTGCGGACCATGACGGAGCACAAGGTCCGTCGGCTCCCCGTCATCGACGGCCACACCCTCGTCGGCATCGTGGCGCAGGCCGACGTCGCCCGTGCCCTTCCCGACCCGCAGGTAGGCGAGCTCCTCGAAGCCCTATCCGCCTGACCGGCTGCTACGCCGGCGCAGAATGCCACCCTCCGCCCCCGACCGGGATGGGCCGGCAACGTGGAACGCCGTCAGCGGACAGAAAGCCACGTGCCGGCCGCCCCCCGGCGACTGCCCCACCCCCCCGAAGGGGTTCTCGCCGCCACGGTGGCACGCAAGAGCCGGACGACGCCGTGGGTGATCACGAAGGACGGTGCCACCGCTGCTGCTCGCGGGTACGTTGCTTGATCACTTGCAGATCGATGATCGCGAAAACGGCTACGGCGAAGCAGATAGCTGCCAGCACGATGTAGACGCTACGGGGCGGGTCGGCCTGAGCGGTGGTCTGTGAGGCCAGGAGCGCGAAGAGGGCGCTCCCGGCCGCGAATACGGGGGCGGCCCAGAGCGACAGCAGGCGTCGGAGTGGAAGATCGCTGCGAGCCCATTGGGCTTCCGAACCATCGTGCCGCCACCGTGTGGCCGCTTGCCGTGCTTTGCGGTCGGCGGCACGCGCGGCGGCGTGCCTGCGCACAGAGGATGCCATCGTCTTCACCTCACCATCCGGTCCGGCGCGAGGCTTCAGCAGCTTTCTGCCGAACCGGTACCGCGTCTCGTTCGCCCCCCACGCCGCAGCTGTCGGGCCCCTCAGCAGGCCCCTGCCCGCTCAGCAACCGCCCACTCCCCCTCCCCCCGCTCCACCCGTCACCCGCTCTCGGTGAGAGCGGTGCGGGCGCCGAGCGCGTACGCCTGACCGCCGGGACCGGGGCTCTCGCGGCGGTCAGGCGTACGTAGGGCCCCGACCGGCCGGGGGGGGAGAGCCGATCGGGGCGTGGCCCGAGCCAGCCGGGGGGGGGGAGGGCTGGCCGGGCGTATGCGGTGTGGGGACGGAAACGGGAAGTCACCTCACGACGGAGCACCCTGCCGGGCCCGCCGGTCGGGGATCCTTTGCCGGTGGAGGACTCTGCAAGGCTTTCGCCTAACGATCTTCCCTCGGGCGACTGGCTGGGCCCCGGGACATCAGCGCCGCACCCTGCCCCACACCCCGACAACGGTCAACCGGGGCCGGTTGTTCCCGGCTGCTCTACCCGGACACGGGTACGACACCAACGGTTCGAGCACGGCGCGAGGACATGAAACCCACCCCCGTGCCTCCCGCTAGCCCAGTGCGACGTACCGCCGCCCCCCTACCGGTGCACAGCCCCTCCGTGGTGCTTGCCCCCGCCTCGGCGGGGGTAGACGAGGCTCGCTGATCAGCGCAGAAGGCGGAGGTGCCTGGTGGAGAGGTCCGTGGACCGCATCGCGCAGCCCTGGGGTGGACGTACCGCCTACGGGCCCGGCGAGGCCTGGCCGACCCGCGTGGACATGTTTCTGGCCGAAGGCATCTCCCCGGACGAAGTGGAGAGGTGGGTGCAGTCGGCTTCGGTGCTCCACTCCGACGGTGATGCGATGGACATCGCGGTGAAGGCCGGCCGGATCGTCGGCGTTCGCGGAAGGTCCGTCGACCGGGTGAACCGCGGCCGCCTGGGCCCGAAGGACCTGTTCGGCTGGCAGGCCAACCACGCCACCGACCGACTGCGCAACCCGCTCGTGCGCGAGGGCGGCCGCCTGGTCGAGTGCGACTGGGACACGGCCCTGGGCCGCATCGTCGAACGCTCCCAGGAACTCCTCGCCGCGCACGGCCCGGGAGCCCTCGGTTTCTACACCTCCGGGCAACTTTTCCTGGAGGAGTACTACACCCTCGCCGTCCTCGCCCGCGCCGGGATCGGCACGAACCACCTCGACGGCAACACCCGGCTGTGCACCGCGACGGCCGCCGAGGCGCTCAAGGAGTCCTTCGGCTGCGACGGCCAGCCCGGCTCCTACGACGATGTGGACCACACCGACACCCTCGCGCTGTTCGGGCACAACATGGCCGAGACGCAGCCGGTGCTGTGGATGCGGGTGCTGGACAGGCTGGAAGGTGCGGCTCCGCCGCGCCTGTTGTGCGTGGACCCCCGCCCCACCGTGGTGGCCCGGCGGGCCGACGTGCACCTCGCACCCCGCTTGGGCACCAACGTCGCACTGCTCAACGCCCTCTTGCACGAGATCATCCGGCGCGACCGGGTCGACCACGCCTTCGTCGACTCGCACACCGTCGGTTTCGAGGAGCTGCGCAGACAGGTTGCGCCCTGTACCCCGGCCTGGGCTGCGGAGATCTGCGATGTCCCGGCGGCGGCGATCGAGGAGGCTGCGGAACTGCTGGGCGGCGCCGAGCGGCTGATGTCGACGGTGCTGCAGGGGTTCTACCAGTCGCACCAGGCGACGGCGGCAGCCGTGCAGGTCAACAACCTGCACCTGGTTCGCGGGATGCTGGGGCGGCCGGGGTGCGGCGTGCTGCAGATGAACGGCCAGCCGACCGCCCAGAACACCCGTGAGACCGGGGCCAACGGCGATCTGCCGGGCTTCCGCAACTGGCAGAACGATCAGCACGTGGCCGACCTGGCCCGCGTCTGGAACGTGGACCCCTCGGCCATCCCCCATTACGCCCCGCCGACCCCTGCGATGCAGATCTTCCGTTACGCCGAACAGGGGTCGGTGCGGATGCTGTGGATCAGCGGCACGAATCCCGCCGTGTCCCTGCCGGAGCTCGCCCGCATCCGCGGCATCCTCGGCCAGGAGCGCCTGTTCACCGTCGTCCAGGATCTCTTCCTCACCGAGACCGCGCAGCTGGCGGACGTGGTCCTGCCGGCTGCGACGTGGGGGGAGAAGACCGGTACGTTCACCAACGCCGACCGCACCGTGCACCTGTCGGAAAAGGCCGTGGACCCGCCCGGGTCGGCCCGCTCCGACCTGGACATCTTTCTCGACTACGCGCGGCGCATGGACTTCCGTGACCGCGACGGCCGCCCCTTGATCGGCTGGAGCGGACCCGAGGAGGCCTTCGAGGCGTGGAAGCGCTGCAGCGCCGGCCGCCCCTGCGACTACACGGGCCTGACGTACGAGAAGCTGCGCGGCGGGAGCGGCATCCAGTGGCCCTGTAACGCGGACGCCCCCGACGGTACCGAGCGGCTCTACACCGACGGCATCAGCTGGGCGCACCCCGACGTCTGCGAGAGTTACGGCAAGGACCTGGTCACCGGCGCGTCCGTCGAGGTGGTCGAGTACCGGTCGCTCAACCCCGACGGCAAGGCCGTCATCAAGGCCGCGGAGTACCTTCCGCCGCACGAGGACACCAGCGACGAGTACCCCCTGCAACTGACCACCGGCCGTACCCTGTACCACTTCCACACCCGCACCAAGACCGGCCGGGCGCCGCAGCTCAACGCCGCCGCACCCGAGGTATGGGTGGAGCTGAGCCGCACCGAGGCCGCCGCACGGGACCTGCGCGAAGGAGACCTGGCGCGGATCACCACGCCCCGGGGGTCACTGCAGGCCCGCGTCCGGATCACCGACATCCGCGACGGCCTCGTCTTCGTGCCCTTCCACTACGGGTACTGGGACACCCCAGGGGGCCACGGCCCCGCCCCGGACGCAACAGGCCGGGCCGCGAACGAGACCACGATCACCGACTGGGACCCGGCCTCCAAACAGCCCCTGTACAAGACGGCGGCCGCCCGGATCGAACGCGTTGCACGGGGCGCGGGGACACCGGCGCCGGCCCCGACCAACACGGCCTCCGCCCCGAGCGAGCCTTCGAACGTCCCCGCCACCGTCGGCGGGCCAGGAGCCCACGCCACGGAGGAACGGCCATGACCGCTGCCACCCTCGTCCTTCGCGCCCTCCACCACGGCGAACGCCACATGGAGAGGCAACTCGCCGCCGCGGCCGAACACCACCGCGCCGAACACGAGATCCATCACGTGGCCACCGACCTCGCCCGCTGGTCGGACGAACACGCCGAGCGCATCGCGGAAGCGTCCCGGGCCTACGGGCTCGACCTGCGCGGCGGCACTGATGACCGGCCCGGCGAAGGTCTGCTCGCCGCCGTGCGGGAGAAGGCCGCCGAAGCGCTCGGACACCGGCCCGAACCCGGCCTGCTGCTCCTGCGCGACCTGCGCACGCTCCATCTGGCGGCAACCGAGAACTCCCTGTACTGGGAGATGCTCGCCCAGTACGCACAAGCCGCCTCCGACGACCGGCTCCTGGCCCTGTCCTCCGCCTGCCACCCCCAGACCCTTCGGCAGATGCGCTGGACCAACACCATGATCAAAACCGTGTCGCCGCAGATCCTCACCAGCCTGTGAGCCGGAAGTCCTTCATGAGAAGGCGTCGGGGCCGCTCAGGTCACCTACGGGGCAACATGCGCAGGTCGGCCCACACCGTCTTGCCGGCGCCTTCGGGCCGGGTCCCCCAGCGCAGTGCGAGCTGGTCGACGATGAACACGCCGTGCCCCCCGATCGCGTCCGCCCGGTGAGCGCCCAGGCGGGGCGGGGACGGGCTCCGGTCGGTGACGGCGATGCGCAGCACACCGCCGCTGTGATCCAGGCTCAGGCGCCGGGGGCCACCGGCGTGTTTCAAGGCGTTGGTGAGCAGTTCCGCGGCGACCAGGGTCGCGTCGTCGGCGGCGGCCAGATCCCAGTCCGCCAGGGCCTGGCGTACACAGGCGATCCCCGCGCCGCACGCCTCCGCGTCACCGCGGTCGAAGTCGAGCTCACGGTGGTGCAAGACAGCGGACTGGGGAGGTCCCACGGCGGTTCCCGGACGGCCGACGGCATTCGATTGCCCAGCGCCTGCCCAGGGTCCGTGTCAGTACACGGCGCAGCGACGGGTCATTGCCCGTACCAGGCGACCGCTTCCTCGACCGTGGCGTAGACGGGGAAGGAGCTGGCGGCCCCGGTCGTCTCCAGCACCTGCATGACCCCGCGGCTGGGCGAGACCAGGACCAGAGGGACGCCGTGGGCCGTGGCGCTGTCGCGCAGGGCGAGGGGGAGGTTGAGGCCGTCGGCGGTGAACAGGTCGATGGCGTTCAGGTCGACGGCGAGCAACGTCGGCAGCCGGCCCAGCGCCTCGCGCAGGCTGTGAGACCGACCGCCTCGGTTCCGGTGTACAGGTCACCGGAAAGTACGCTGCCCCCGTGAACGGGACGGCCCTCGGAGGCGCTGGCGCACGACCACCGCCTCGGCCCCGCCCCTCCTTTCGGGCCGTGTGCTGACCGGCCGGACCACTGTGTCGCATGGCTCGTGCTGCGGACGATCGCACCGCCGAACAGGCCAGTACGCGTTTTCGAACCCGCGGTCAGGGACACACGTAGGGAACCGTCCCCCGTGTCTGGAGAAGCGATGTCGGAGAAGAACCCGGTCAAGGCGGTCGCAGACAAGATCGCAGACGTCATGCACGCCGACCAGGCCGGGGCCGGGGGACCCGGACCCGCGGAGGGAGTCCCCGGCAAGCCCGGCCCGGTCTCCCCGCAGTCGAGTGAGCCCGTGGAACCGAGGGAGCCGCTGCCCCCGAAGCCGGACCAGAGCGGCCCCGAGACGGTCAGCCCGACAGGGCAGCCCACCGGTGCCGACCAGGCGAGGGTCGCGCAGAGCGGGGCGTACCTCACCACCGCCCAAGGGGCTCGGCTGTACGACACCGACCACTCCCTGAAGGCCGGCCCCCGGGGCCCGGTGCTGCTGCAGGACCACCACCTGCGCGAGAAGCTCATGCACTTCGACCACGAGCGGATCCCGGAGCGGGTGGTCCACGCCCGCGGCTCCGCCGCCCACGGCGTCTTCCATTCCTACGGCACCGCGCAGGAGGTCACCAAGGCGGCCTTCCTCGCGAAGGACTCCGAGACGCCGGTGTTCGTGCGGTTCTCCACGGTGCTCGGGTCGCGGGGCTCCGCCGACACGGTGCGCGACACCCGGGGTTTCGCCACGAAGTTCTACACCGAGGAAGGCGTCTTCGACCTGGTCGGGAACAACATCCCGGTCTTCTTCATCCAGGACGCGATCAAGTTCCCCGACATCATCCACGCCGGCAAACCCCACCCCGACCGCGAGATCCCCCAGGCCCAGAGCGCGCACGACACGTTCTGGGACTTCGTGTCCCTGCACACCGAGGCCACCCACCACACCTTGTGGAACATGTCCGACCGGGGCATCCCGCGTTCCTACCGGATGATGGAGGGGTTCGGCGTCCACACCTTCCGCCTCGTCAACGCGCAGGGCGCCACCACACTCGTGAAGTTCCACTGGAAGCCGAAGCTGGGCGTGCACTCCCTGGTGTGGGAGGAGGCGCAGATCCTGGCAGGTGTGGACCCCGACTTCCACCGGCGTGACCTCTTCGACGCCATCGAATCGGGAGCGTACCCGCAGTGGGAGCTGGGCATCCAGACCTTCCCCGACACGGCCGACCAGATGTTCGAGGGCATCGACCTCCTCGACCCCACCAAGATCGTCCCGGAGGAGCTGGCTCCGGTACGACCGGTCGGACTGCTGACGCTCAACGCCAACCCCTCGAACTTCTTCGCCGAGGTCGAGCAGGTCGCCTTCCACACCGGCCACCTGGTACCGGGCATCGACGCCACCGACGACCCGCTGCTGGCCGGACGGAACTTCTCCTACCTGGACACCCAGCTCACCCGGCTCGGCGGCCCCAACTTCCCCCAACTGCCGATCAACCGCACCCACGCACCCGTCAACGACATGCTGCGGGACGGCATGCACCAGACGGCCGTGCACCGCGGGGTGGCCCCCTACAAGCCGAACAGCCTCGACGGCGGTTGCCCCTTCTTCGCCGGCGCCGACACGGGGGCGTTCATCGAAGTGCCGGTGGAGGTTCCGGCCGGGCGCAAGGTCCGCCAGGCACCCGCCTCCTTCGCCGACCACTTCTCCCAGCCCCGCCTGTTCTGGCTCAGCATGAGTCCCGTCGAACGCGAACACATCATCGCCGCCTACACCTTCGAACTGGGCAAGTGCTACGAGCAGGCCGTCAAGGAACGGACGCTGGCCGTGCTCGCCAACATCGACGGCGAGCTCTGCGCCCAGGTGGCGGCCGGGCTCGGGCTGCCGGTGCCTGCGGCCACCGAGCCCCTCGCGGACGTCCGGCCGAGCCCCGCCCTGTCCCAGGTCGGCCGCACCTGGCCGGTGGACGGGCGTGTCGTCGGCATCGTCACCGATCACGCCCTCGACATGGCAGACGTACAGCAGGTCCGCCAAGCCGTCCTCGACGCCGGTATGGTGCCCCTGGTGATCGCGCCGGCCGGTGGGGTACTCGGCTCCGGCGACCCCGTCACCGTCCAGCGCACGTTCGCCACGGCCCGTTCCGTGGAATTCGACGCGCTGGTGTTCGCGGGTCTGCCCGCGGCCGGCGCCGACGCCTACGGGGCCCGCGACGCCAAAGCCGCAGACCCCGGACGCGCCGTCGGCGACCCCCGCCTCCTGGCACTGCTCACCGAGGCCTACCGGCACGGCAAGGCCGTCGCCGGCTGGGGTGGTGCCGAAGCCCTCTTCGAGGCCGCCGGCATCACCGCCGGCGAACCGGGGGTCCTCCTGACGGCCGATGCCCGAGGACTCTCCCCGCTCATCGAACTTCTGGCGGCCCACCGCGTCTGGGAGCGCTTCCCCGCCGCGAGGTGACGACGCCCGCCGCTGCGGCCGCCGCCCCGTGGACGGCGGCCGCGGCGGTGAACGAGTGGCCACGGGGCGTTCAGTGGATGCCGTGTGCCTGGAGCCACATCTCCAGCGTCGCCACCTGCCACAGGGTGTTCGCCCCGCGCCTGGCCCGGTGGCGGTTGGGCGCCGCGAGCAGCTCGTCCACGAGGTGCTCGTCGAAGATCCCGCGCCGGCGTGCCTCCGGGGCCCTGAGGGCGTCCCGCACCCGGGCCAGCACGGGTGCGGCCATGTGCCGCACGGCCGGGACCGGGAAGTAGCCCTTCGGGCGGTCGACCACCTCGCGGGGCAGAACGGTGCGTCCGACGTCCTTGAGCACGGCCTTGCCGCCCTGTGCGAGCTTCAGCTCCGGCGGGCAGGCGGCTGCCAGCTCGACGAGCTCGTGGTCCAGGAACGGCACCCTCGCCTCCAGCCCCCAGGCCATCGTCATGTTGTCGACCCTTTTGACGGGGTCGTCGGGCATGAGCGCGTGGATGTCCATCCGGAGGGCCGCGTCCAGGGCGGTCTCGGCTCCGGCAGCGGCCATGTGCTCGCGCACGAAGTCCGTAGAGGCGTCGCGGCCGAGGGCGAGGTCCGGGTGGAGCATGGCGGTGAGGTCGGTGTGCGTCCGGTCGAAGTACGCGCGGGCATAGGTGTCGACCGCTGCCGCCCGGGGGGCGGCGGCGATACGCGGATCCCAGTGGTAGCCCGCGAACACCTCGTCCGCGCCCTGCCCGCACAGGACGACCTTGACCTCCTTCGAGACCTGTTCGGACAGCATGTGGAAGGCCACGGCGTCATGGCTGACCATCGGCTCGCTCATGGCGCTGATCGCGGCCTCCAGCGCTACCGGAAGCCGGTCGGAGGGGATCATGAACTGGTGGTGATCGGTCGAGAAGCGGCGGGCGACCAGGTCCGAGTACGCGAACTCCTCGCCGTCCTCGCCGTTCTCCTCCTCGAAACCCATGGCGAAGGTCGGGACGTCGTGGTAGCCCTGCTCGGCCAGGAGCGCCACCATCAGGCTGGAGTCCAGGCCGCCCGAGAGGAGGACGCCCACGGAGACGTCCGCAACCGTACGACGCCTCACCGCCGTGCGCAGTGCGTCGTGCACGGCCTCCCGCCAGAGCACTCGGTCGCTTCCCAGCTCGGAGTGCCGGGTGTACGAGGGCTGCCAGTACCGGTGGTCACGGTGAGAGCCGTCGGGCTCGACGACCCGGACCGTGGCCGGCGGGAGCTTCCGTACACCGGCCAGCACGGTACGCGGTGCGACCACCGTGCCGTGCCAGCTCAAGTACTGGTGGAGCGCCGCCGGATCGATGGACGTGTCGACGCCCCCGCCCGCCAGCAGGGCCGGCAGGGTGGAGGCGAAGCGGAGCCGGCTGCAGTCCGAAGTCACGTAGAGGGGTTTGATGCCCAGCCGGTCTCGGCCGAGCACGACGCGGCCCGTCTCGTGGTCGACGACGGCGAAGGCGAACATGCCGGCGAAGAGGTCGACGCACTCCGGTCCCCACTGCGCGTAGGCCTTGACGAGGACCTCGGTGTCGGAGTCCGAGAAGAACCGGTGCCCGAGCCCTTCCAGGCGGGCGCGCAGCGGACGGTGGTTGTAGATGCAGCCGTTGAAGACCGCCGTGAGACCCAGCCCGCTGTCGGTCATGGGCTGGGCCCCGCGCTCGGACAGATCGATGATCTTCAACCGTCTGTGCCCCAGGGCCACCGCCCCGTGTGACCACAACCCCCTGCCGTCGGGTCCCCGGAACTCCAGCGCATCGGTCATGCGCTCGACCGCCGCCATGTCGGGGCGGCTTCCGTCGAAGCACACTTCCCCGGTCAGGCCGCACATGACACGCCTGCCGGGGCCTTGCCGCAGGACGCCCGCGGCACCGCACGTCTCTCGGGGGGCCGGGTCACGTACACCATGTGTCTGCTCTCCTGTGCCGGTCCGATCCAGCGCGTACGGGCCGGTCCGAACGGGCGGTCAACTTGCCGGGCGCCTGCCCACGCGCATGCCCTTCAAGCAGACGCGTCCCCCGGCGCACGGCGTCCGGCGGCGGCCGCCTGCCTGCGGGGCGGGCTTCCCGGTGCCGGAACCCCGTCGCCCTGCCGCCCGCCTTCCAGCAGGTCGAACATCTGGTCCAGAACGCTGTGGAAGTCACTCCAGGGACTCGGGCGGTCCTTGCCGTGGGCGGGGGCGTCCGTCGGGCTCGGGCTCTGGCCAGTTCGCCTCGGGGTCATGTTCCACCTCTCAGGCTCGTCGGCCGGCCCTGGGCCGGTCCTTGCGTGTGCGCTCAGCGTGCGCCTGCAGCGTCTTCCCCCGCGCGGGAGTCTCATGCGGAACCGACCGGGTCGCGGAGCGGCGCCGCCGGGTCGGCCCCATGGCTCGCTCCACAGGGCCACACCACCGGGCCGCGTCGGCTACGGGGTACGGCCGAGGCCGGTCCTGTCCAGGGTGCCCCAGCGCCCACGCTGTCGCCGGATCTCCTCGACGGCTTCGTCTATCACGGCCCGGTCGATCCATCCCAGCGGCTCGATTCCGGTGACCAGGGGCTCGTTGTCGGGGCCCCTCCCGATTTCCCTGGCCCGCAGAAGCCACGGACGCACCCGGTGGCCCTTCACCTGTGGGAGGTGGGCGTAATCGTAGAGCCGTCGGGCCGCCCAGAGCCGTAGCGGGCGCTCGCTCCACCAGGGCTCCACGTCGAGCGGGCTCGCGGAGAGCCCCGGCAACGCGATGCCCGTCAGATCGTCCCGGCTGGCGAGCGCTGGAAGGTCGACGTCCGGCCCCAGCGACCAGCGCACGTACAGGCGCTTGCGATGCGCGATGAAATCCGTCAGCTCATCGAGCGTCCCGATCACCGGCATGTGCGCGGCGTTTCCCTCATGCACGACCGGCGCATACCCCCGGCTCGTGGCCGGACACTCCCCGGCAGGTCAACTGCCCGGAGCCTCCGGTTCTCGCCCCCGGTGCGGGGACGCCCCGAGACGGTTGGCGGCGCTCAGCTCTTCCGCGGCCGGCAGCGCACCGTGCGCGCTCCGCTGTCCCATCAGGACGCACAGTGTGTACGCGGCGTCTTCGAGTTCGGTGCGCACGCCCGTGTCGTCCGGCGCGGCAAGGGCCCGGCGGCGGGCGGCACGAGGTCGGCGGTGACTCCGGGTGAAAGGACGCGCGAGTCACGCCCGGCAGTCCCTCGAACCGGTCCGGTGCAGTGGCGGAGTTGATGTGCGACGCCCCCGAAGCAGGCGCAGGGTGCCCCGTGGCACGAGGGGCGTCCGGGCGGCCGCCGCTCAGGGTTCGTCGGGTGCGTGGATCTCCAACACGCAGATGTCGTCGCGGTTTCCCGGGCGCAAGCCGGCCAGGGTCTTGGCGAGCATGTCGCCGCGGCCCTCCTGCACGAGCCGCACAGCCGTGTCAGACAGGCGGGCGAGCCCGGCTTCTATGTCTTCTCGCGGCTCCTCCACGAGGCCGTCCGTGTAGAGGAGCAGATGGTCACCGGGCAGCAGGTCGGTCACCTCCTGCCCGTATACCGATTCGAACGCGGCGCCGAGCAGGGTCCCTTCGGGCTGCGGGAGGAAAGTCGCCTCGCCTCCCCGGATCAGGAGCGGCGGCAGGTGGCCCGCCCGCACCCATGTCAGCCGCCGGGTCCGAGGCTGGTAGCGCCCCATCACCATCGTCGCCGTGGCACATTGGTTGCCCTTGGCGGTGTGCAGCAGCAGCTTGTTGAGTCGCGCGAGGACATCGGACAGGGGCGAGCCGGTGATGGCCATGCCCTTGGCGGTGAAACGCAGTTGGGCCATCGTGCCCACTGCGGGCAGCCCGTGGCCGGCGACGTCTCCGACGACGAACAGGGCGCAGTCATCGGGGAGTTCGATCGCGGAATACCAGTCGCCTCCGACGTTCAGCCCCTTCTCGGCAGGGACGTAGGCCACGTCGACGCGGAGGCCTGCCAGTTCGAGCGACTGCTCGGAGATCGGCAGGAGGGTATCCTGGAGATGGGCACCCAGCGCACGTTCGGCCTTGAGCGTGCCGCGCTGGACGAGATTGGCGCGCTCGCTCTCCCGCAGCGCCTGCTCGGCGCCCCGCAGCGCGGTCAGGTCCTGGAAGAAGCCGCGGACTTCCACCGGACTGCCGTCCGCGTCCCGCTGCGCCTCGGCAACGATCCGCAAGTGGCGCACACCGTGCGCGGTGGTGATGCGAAAGTACTGGTCGATGGGCGCGCCGTCCCCCAACAGCCGCTGGACGGCCGCTCCCAGCCGCGGCAGGTCCTCGGCCAGCAGATGCTCGGGCAGCTCCTCCAGCCGCAGGGGTCCCAGAGCCGGGTCACGGTCAAAGACCGCGTACACCTGGTCGGACCAGGTGATGGTGTCCGTCATGAGGTTCCAACTGGCCCAGCCGAGGTTTCCCAGCCGCTGCATGTCGTCCAGCCTGCGGCTCTCGCGGTCGCTGGCGTCGTGGCGGATCCACGAGACGACCAGGCGCTCCCCGAGCCGGGACGCGCGGACCGAATAGACGGACTGCTGTGGCGCTCCGGCGGTCACTTCCTCGTAGGTGAAGGGCTCCCCCTCGTAGACCATCCCCGTCGCAAGGGTGCCCAGGTAGCCCTCCCACAGGTCACTGCCGGCCACCGTCGGGTAGGTTTCCAGGATCTTCCGGCCGACCAGGTCCTTGCCTTGCCGGCCGGCCACGTCCCGCGCCTGCCGGGCCGCCGCGTCGATCCGGTAGTCCTCCACCTCCCCGGTCTGCGAACGCAGCGGGGTCAGCAGGACCGCTGGGGCGGCCAGGGCGTCCAGGACCGCCTGGATCGCCTCGACGTCCTGCCGGACCGGGTCCTGCCCGTCGGGCTCCCCGTCTTCCCGCAAGGGGCCGCTGCACAGCCTCACGGCCCGTTTGAGGAGAATGCGCGTACGGGCGTCGAAGGGACCCGGCCGGGTCCGGAAGAACCCGACGACCGCCGACACCGGTCTGCCACGGAGGACGGGAAGCCACGCACGGGACGGCCACCGGCCGGGTGGCTCGCCGATCTGGACGTAATGGGCCGCGTCCCGCTCCGGTTCTTCGAGCCACACCGCCTCCCGGGTCACGATGGCCTCCATGGCGGCCACACTGCTGACCGGGGGGACGTGGCTCCATTGCCGGGCCAGGGCCTCGTCCACCCCAGCGTGCCCGGCCAGCTCCAGGCTGCCGGCCGTGGCCACGGTATAGACCATCACCGCGGCCACGTCTTCCGCTTCGCCCAGCACCGCCAGCAGGAGTCCGGCGATCTCGTTCGGGTCCCGGGTGCCGGTACGGGCCAGCCCCTGGACCAGTCGGGCGAGCAGCTGCGCGGGGCCGGTCGGCCGGCCACCGCCGACGGCGTAGCCGTTCGGGTCGAAGGGCGACGGCTCCCGCCCCGGCATGGCGGCCGCGGCGGCGCGCTCGGCAGCCTGCGGCGCCTCCCCGGACTCCCCCGTACCGGTCCGGCCCTGGACGATCCAGCACTCCTCCATGAGGGTCCGCCGGTGCTGGTCGGCGCTTGCGAGCAATGCCTGATAGGCGGCTTCCGGCGTCACGCCCGCACGGGCCATCAGGATGCCCTTGGCGCGTTCGAGGACGGCCGTCATCGAGACCACGGCCTCCAGGTCCACTACCTCGGCACGCAGCCTTGACACGACCTTCGCCAGCGCCAGCATCTCGGGGGTTGCACCGCCGTCGGCACCGGGCAGGGCCTCCATAAGGCGAGCATGCCACGTCCCGGGCCCCCGTACCGGGCCAAGGCGACGTCCGGACATGAACACGCGCCGGCCGATGGGCGTGACACCTCGTGCGGGTCCTGGTCCGGATCGAGGACTGCCCAGGTGTCCGAAAGCCCGAACATCGACTCGTACAACACCGCCCGCCCGGCCCACGCCGACGACCTGGCGGGCGGGGAGCGCTGGCCCGTGTTCACACCGCTGGCCCGGGCCGCCGGCTTCTGCCCCGCGCACGGATCCTGGCGCCATGACGTTGCGCCTTCCGGTCAGCGGGCTACGTCGTCCAGCGCCACCACGGCAGTGATCCGCTTACCCACCGGTTCGCGGCTGATCCGCACACTCCTGGCCGTACGGGCAATGATCTCCAAACCGTGCTGACCCACCCTGAACGGGTCAGGAGGCATGATCTTCGGAGGCGTCGGACTGCTGTCCCACACACTCACCTCGATCCCGCCCTCCACGACCTCCAACGTCAGCAGGCAGGGACCGGGAGCATACTTGCGCGTATTGGTCACCAGCTCACTCACCACCAGCTGCACCGTCTGAGACACCCACTCAGAAACCGTCAACCCGTGCACGGTCCCCAGGCCGTCCAGGAACGAAGCCGCCAGCCGACGCGCCTCGGCGATACTCTCCCAACCCTCGAACGCCACCGCCGCCGACACCCACCGCGACAACACGGCATCCCCAGGCACCTGCCCCAACCCGTCCATCCGCATCCCGTCCGACGCCCTCACACAAACGCCCCCACAGGCACTACCGAGCACTCTACGACCCCGCCCAGACAACCCACCCGACCCCCACCCCGACCCGTCCCTCCCCGCAGGGACGATAGCGGGGCTGGGGATGGTTCCTGGTCGACCGCTGTGCTGCAGACCTAGCGGAGGCCCGGCATGCTGCGCTGGTGCTCCACGCCCGGGTAGCGGCGGTGGTTCATGTCCCGGGCGCCGGAGGCGGCGGCGAGGGCGAGCAGGGTGGCGACGGCGCCGGTGATGAGGTTGCTCGTGATCGTGCGGGTGTGGGCGACGTCCCCGGCGACGACCCAGGGTGCGATGCAGGTCCAGACACCGAGGGCGGCTGCGGCCCATGCCATGGAGTGGGTGCGCTCGTACGACGTGCCGAGGCCTCCCAGGAGCAGCATGTAGGCGAGGCCGACGATCAGGTTCGTGACCGTGAGGGTCGTGAAGGCGTTGAATCCGACGATCCACGGGGACGCCGCGAGGTAGAGCCCCGTGATCAGTGCAAGGGCCTCGACCATCTGGGCGCGCGGCGTGACGGCGGCGCGGTCGTGCCGGGCCCGCAGCTCCATCAGGTCCGGGTGCTCTTCGATCGGCGCACGGTGCATTGATGCCATGACGACCTCCTCAATACGGAGTGACGTCCGGCCTCTACCCATGAATCCCGCATAAAACAATAAAACGGGTCTTTGCGCGGAGTTTTGCCGGGTCCGACGCGGGGCGTAGCGTCGAAGAGAGGACGCGCCGTCAACCAGTGGGAGCCGCCGCTGTGACTGACTCCTGCGGGGACCGTGGCGCGGTGGCCGCGCCTGCCGTCCGGCTGCCGGTGCTGTCGATGCACTGGCGTCTTCAGGCGTTCGTGCACTGGCCCTACCGTTCGCAAGATCTGCAGGCCTTGCTGCCGCCGGGCCTTGAGCCGGATCTGTACGACGGGCGGGCATGGGTGAGTCTGACACCGTTCGTGATGTCCGCCGTACGGGTATGCGGGCTGCCGATGGTCCCGGACACCTTCCCTGAAACCAATCTGCGGACCTACGTGCGCCATCCTGGCGGGCCGTCCGGCCTCTGGTTCCTCTCGCTCGAAGTGACCCAGCCCCTGTTGCTCGCGGCTCGCCTGCTCGGGATCCCCTACCGGCTCGCCGGACTCACCGTCGCCCCGGACGGACCGGACTGCCGCTACACCGGCAGCCGTCGGCCCAGTGGACCGGAGTACGACCTCGTGGTGCGGAACGCGGGCACTGCGGCGGCGGCGCCTCTCGACCTGTGGCTCACCGAGCGCTTCCACGCCTACTCGCTATGTGCCGGACGCCTGTGGCGCACCCCGGTCAGGCACGAACCGTGGCCGCTGTACAGGGCGAGCGTGCTGTCGTTGGCGCAGTCCCTCACCCGGGCCTCCGGCCTCCCCGACCCCTGTGCGGAACCGTTGGCCCACGCCTCCCCCGGCGTCGGACCCGTCGCACTGGGCCCCGCCCGGCCCGCCTGAAGCCGACGGCCTGCCGGGGGGAGGCGGCGGGCGGTGAAGAGGGCGAGGGGTCGCGGAGGGCGGGTGCCGGAGGAAGAAAGGATCCCCCGCCCTCCGCACGCTCGTGCCGGGAGTGCCAGCTCGCGGCGGGAGTGCCGCGACGTGCCGGGACTTCAGCCGGAGATCTGCTTGCGGTCCGCCTCGCCACCGATGCTGATCTTGCGGGGCTTGGCACGCTCCGCGATCGGGATGCGCAGGGTCAGCACACCCGCTTCGTAGTCGGCCTGGATGCGCTCGGTGTCGAGGGTGTCCGCCAGGACGATCTGGCGGGAGAAGACACCGAGCGGCCGCTCGGAGAGCTCCATCTGTACGGTGTCGGAGTTTGCGGTGGGCCTGCGTTCGGCCTTCACCCGAAGCATGTTCCGCTCGACGTCGACGTCGATCGCCTCGGTGCTCACACCGGGCAGGTCGAACGCGATCACGTACTCGTCGCCCTCGCGGTAGGCGTCCATCGGCATGACCGAAGGCTTCGACCACGTACCCGACGTACCCGACAGCTGCTGGACGATCCGGTCCATCTCGCGGAACGGGTCGGTGCGCATCAACATCGCGAAACACCTCCATTGGTTCAGGCAGAGAGACTGCCAATGCGCTTCAACGTGCTTCCGTTGTAGCACGTCATCGGAACGATGACAAGTTGAATGTCATCAATAAGGTGACAGGGATGAGTGTCGAGCGGGCGATTCGTCTGCCATGCCCACGCTGACCCGCTGAGCCACAGCCCGCACCGTCGACCCGACGGCGCCCCCGGCATGGCAGCGCGCGCCTGCGGCGTGGAGCCGGTCGGGAGCCACCCCCGCCGGGCCACGACGCACGCGGATCCCCCAACCCGGCCTTGACACGGTCCGCTTAAGGGGAGCGCACGGCGGACGTACTCAGATCACGGAGTGAACAGGACCTTGACGACTCCGTCCTGCTTCTTCTGGAACATCTCGTACGCCTCCGGGGCCCGGTCGAGGGGCAAGCGGTGGGTCGCGAAATCGTCCACGCCGAGCGGGTCCCCGTCGGTGAGGACGGGCAGGATGTCGTCGACCCAGCGCAACACGTTGGCCTGTCCCATGCGCAGCGTGAGCTGCTTGTCGAACATGGTCAGCAGCGGAAGCGGATCCGCCGCACCTCCGTAGACGCCGGACACGGACACGGTGCCGCCGCGGCGGACGAGGTCGATGGCGGTGTGGAGCGCGGACAGCCGGTCGACGCCTGCGCGTTTCATCAGGGCCGCGGCCATGGCGTCCGGCAGGAACGTGGTCATCTCCTGCGCCACGCCGGCGATGCGGCTGCCGTGGGCTTCCATGCCGACGGCATCGATGACGGCGTCCGGGCCGCGCCCTCCGGTGAGTTCCCTGACGGCATCCGTCAGGCCCTCGCCGCACTCTTTCAGGTCCAGGGTGGCGGTGCCGCGCCGGCGGGCCCGCGCGAGCCGTTCCGGTACGAGGTCGATGCCGATGATCGTTTCGGCGCCGAGGTGGGCGGCCACGCGGCAGCTCATATCGCCGATGGGGCCCAAGCCCAGTACCGCGACGCTGCCGCCCGGCGGGACGGAGGCGTACTTGACTGCCTGCCATGACGTGGGCAGCACGTCGGACAGGTAGACGAAACGTTCGTCGGACGGGCCGTCCGGGACCCGGACGGGAAGGCTGTTGCCGAACGGGACCCGCAGGTACTCGGCCTGGCCGCCCGGTACCTGGCCGTAGAGTTTCGTGTAGCCGAAAAGGGATGCCCCCGTTCCGTGCTCGCGGACCTGCGTCGTCTCGCATTGGGACTGGAGCCCTTGGTCACACATGAAGCACGAGCCGCACGAGACGTTGAAGGGGATCACCACCCGGTCCCCGGGCTTCAGTGCGGTGACCTCGGGCCCCGCCTCCTCGACGATGCCCATGGGCTCGTGGCCCAGGATGTCGCCGGGGTCGATGAAGGCTCCCAGTACCTCGTAGAGGTGGAGGTCCGAGCCGCACAGCCCGGTGGTCGTGACCTTCACGATCACGTCGTCGCGGTCCTGGATGGCGGGGTCGGGAACCGTGTCGACCCGTACGTCCCGCTTACCGTGCCAGGTGAGTGCCTTCATGACGCCTCCTCGCAGAGTGTGCTGCCGTGCGTGTCCCCTCGGGGTGCGCGTGCCCCCGGCCGCACCGGCGAACCGGAATGCCCGTCTTTTCCGCTACGCACCCGACCCATGATCGATCCGCAGGCCGACCTGGCGGGGTGGCCTCGCGCGGCACGGCGACGTATCGATCGCGGGTTTCCCGGGCAGTCGCCCGGTATGAACCGAATCCGGGAAAACGGCCGCTCCTACTGGATGCAGACGGCAGCCCTGCCGTCCTTCGCCCCTCTTTCGGGGGCTACGGAGGCGGACGCGGCGGTCATCGGCGCCGGCATCGCGGGCCTCAGCACCGCATGGGAGCTCGCCCGCGCCGGCCTCACGGTCATCGTGCTGGAAGCGGACCGGCTGGCGGGCGGCGTCACCGGCCATACGACGGGCAAGCTGACCGCCCTGCACACCGCCGTGTACGACACGCTCCGCAGCGAGCACGGGGACGACGCGGCTCGCCGTTATGCAGCCTCCCAGAGCGCCGCGCTCCGGCACGTCATCGAGGTGTCCGAAGCGCTCGGCGTCGACTGCGAACTGGAAAGACGCCCCGCATTCACCTACTGCGAGCAGTCCGAGGGCGTCGACGGCCTGCGCGCGGAAGCCGACGCTGCACGGTCAGCCGGACTCAGCGCGTCGTTCGGCACCGACACCGGTCTGCCCTTCCCCGTCGCGGGCGCCGTCAGGGTCGAGGACCAGGCCCAGTTCCATCCGCTCAAGTACCTGCACGGGCTCGTCGACGAGATCGTCGCGCTCGGTGGCCGGATCCACGAGGGCACCCGCGTCACCCGACTCGACGACGGGGATCCCTGCCTGCTCACCACCGACTCCGGAGCCACCGTTGCATCCCGGCACGTCGTCATCGCCACGCACCACCCCGTCTTCGACCGCTCGGTGCTCGCCGCCCGGCTCACCCAGCACCGCGACCTCGTGATCGCGGGCTCGCTGCCCCCTCACCGGGACCCCGAAGGCATGTACATCACCCAGGAGGGCGGCAAGCGGTCCGTGCGCACGGCGCCGCTCAGGGGCGGCAACCGGCTCCTGATCGTCACCGGAGCGGCTTTCACACCCGGTACGGGGCAAGACACCGAAGCCGGCTACGCCGACCTCAGCACCTGGACCGAGCGACACTTCCCCGATGCCACGATGACCCACCGGTGGGCGGCACAGGACAACAGCGCCACGGACGCCCTGCCCCTGATCGGCCGGCTCCCCACGCACGGCGAAGGCGTCTACGTCGCCACCGGCTTCGCCGGCTGGGGCATGACGGGCGGAGTCCTGGCCGGGTTGGTCATCGCCTCCCTCGTCGCCGGGGAGGACGAGCCCTGGGGCGGTCTCTACGACCCAGGCCGGCTCGGCTCCGCTCTCCGCTCCGCCCCCGCGCTGCTCGGAGCGCAGTGGGACACCGCGAGGCACTTCGTCAAGGACCGCCTGGACACGCTCGGTGACGGCACCAACGGCCCCGTCCGGAGCCTGCGGCCGGGCCAGGGAACCGTCGTCCGGGCGGCCGGCAGGCCCTGCGCCGTACACCTCGACGACCGGGGCGAGCTGCACGCCGTGTCCGCCGTCTGCACCCACATGGGGTGCCTCGTCGCCTTCAACAACGCCGAGCGGACGTGGGAGTGCCCCTGCCACGGCTCCCGCTTCGGCATCGACGGCGACGTTCTCCAGGGACCGGCCCTGCACCCCCTCGAACAGCAGGACCCCGCGGAGCTCTGATGCGCAAGCATCTGCGGCGGAAGTCAAGAGGCGGAGTCAGCCGTCACTCTTCCCGGAGTACCCGGACGCTCATGACGTCGGTGTCGACCGCGTCCGGCACGATCATGCCCGCATCCACGCCGGTCCGCAGGTAGCGCAGCACGTCTTCGGTGAGGCGCTCGCCGGGAAGGACCGCCGGGATACCGGGCGGGTACGGGGTCAGCATCTCCGCGGCGATCCGGCCACTGGCCCTCTGCCAGGACACCTGTTCCGTACGGCCGAAGAAGGCGTCGCGGGGCAGAGTCGTCTGCTCCAACCGCAGCCTCGAAGGCGGGGGGACCTCAACGGGCTGTCCCGTACGGAGCTCCGGAACGTGCTCGGCCAGGTCCGTCAGCGCCCTCAGCAGCACCTCGGTGGTGTCGCCGTCGTCGGCGTGGGTGAGCTGTGCGCTGATGCGGCGGTGGTCGGCGACGTGGAGGTTGATGCGGTGCTTGTCCCGCGGCCAGTCGGCGGCACGGTAGCCGGTCACCTCCCACGCGCTGATGTCGATGATGATCTGGAGGGGGTCCATGTCGGCCGCCCGGCCCGGTCCGCAGAAGTCGTCGCGGCCGTGGACGTGCATCCCGTCGATACGGCCGATGCGGTCGCGGGTCTTCTGTGCGAGGGCGAGCGCCTGGTCGTAGAGGGCCTCGCCGTGTTCCACCATCTGCCGACGCCATCCGTCCAGTGCGGCATAGATGAGCACGGAGGGGCTGGTGGTGCCCAGCAGGTCCTCGCGTCCCTTCAGCACTTCGGGTTTGACCAGATCGCCCTGGAGGTGGAACACCGAACTCTGCTCCAGGCCGGAGCCCATTTTGTGGACGGAGGTGACGCACACGTCGGCTCCGGCGTCCATGGCCCAGGTGGGAAGGTCGGGATGGAACGGCAGGTGGGCGCCCCACGCCTCGTCGACGATCAGGGGCTTGCCCCGGCGGTGGCAGACCTCGGCGATGGCTGCCAGGTCCGAACAGGTTCCGTAGGGGGTGGGCGTGGTGACCAGCGCCCCGCGGGCGTCCGGGTGTTCAGCGAACACCGCCTCGAAGGCCTCGGCGGACGGCGGGTGCGCCAGATGGCGCTCGGCGTCCCACTGCGGCTCGACCCAGACGGGCTGTATGCCCGAAAGGATGAGGCCCGACACCACGGATTTGTGCGCGTCCCGGCCGACCAACAGCTTCTCGTGCGGTCCGGCGACGGACAGCATCGCCGACTTGACCGACAACGAGCTGCCGCAAGTGGAGAAGAAGGCATGCTCCGCGCCCACGGCGTCGGCCATCAACGCCTGTGCTTCCTCGAGAACGCCCTGGGACGACGTACGGTCGTCCAGGCCGCTGGTGGCGAGGACGTCGGACCGGAACACGGCGTCACCCAGGACGGCCCGCACCCTGGGATCGGCGCCCCGTCCCTGTTTGTGTCCCGGCGGCGTGAAGGGCGTCTGACCGCTTTCGTGGTAGGCGGCCAACGCGTCGAGTACGGGTGCCTTTGACTGGTCCATGCGCCGCGCCTGCCCCGTGGTCCGTGACGAAAACGTGGGCGACACGCCACGTGCGGCGCCCCGATGGGCGACGGCCGGGGCCCTCGGTGCCTACCGCTTCGGCGGAGGTCCGGGCGCCGACGCCAGTTGTTCGAGGAACCGGGTCAGCGTGCGGACACCCAGGTCAAGTGCTCGGATCTCCGCCCTCTCCTCGGGCCCGTGCCAGCGGTCCCCGGGGAGTCCCGTCCCGAAGAAGAGCACGGGAGCCGTGCAGGCGCGGGCGAGCTGTGCGGCGGGGGCGGCCCCGCCGTTGCCGATGTACCGGGCCGGAGCGCCGTAGGCATGGCTGACCGCACGTGCGAGAACCGCCAGTGCAGGGTGGCCGGGAGGCGTCCGGTACGGGTCGGAGATGGTCGAGGAGACCTCCAGGGCGTACGTGAAGCCGGGCCGGCGGTGCTCATCCAGCCAGGCGTGCAGCTGCTCGGCGACCCGGTCCGCCCGCTGGTCCGGTACGAGTCTGAACAGCAGGTCCGCGCTCGCCTCGGCCGGGATGAGCCCGAGCGCGGGAGCGTCGGTGCGGCCGGCCGTGAGCCGGGCGACCTCCACGGAGGGACGGGCCCACAGTCGCTCCGGCACCGAGAACCCCGTTTCGCCGTCAGCTGCGTACGTGCCGGTGTCGGCCATCCAGATGGTGGCTGTAGACCAGCAGGACGGGGGCCTCCGGATCGGTGGCCGGCCAGCACCCGTAGACGGCGGGCAGGCCTTCCGTCTCCCAGATCTCAACCCGGGGAACGCCGGTGCGGCGCATGGCGTCCGCCAGCCACCCGGCGGACCGGCGTACGTCCTCACTCCGGTGCGCGTCGGATGAAACCGACTCGATGCCCACCCACCGCGCCAGGTCGGCCACGCCGTCGTCTCCGGTCGCCCCCGACAGTTCCACCGCCGACTCAGGGTCGCTCATGGTCGGCGACTGCCCCGTACGAACTGCCCCAACCGCGTGACCGGTCGGCTTGGGCTTTGCGGCGACGGACCGGCCGGCCGGCTCGTCTCTGCCAGACTCGCGCCACCACGCCACCACGCCACCACGCCCACCGCGCCGCCGCGCCGGACGACGCGGTCACGCTGACCCAACGTCACTTCACACACCGGGCGTCGAACGTGACCTCGTCCACCGCACAGATGTCCGCGGACATGTTGCGGCGCATCATTTCCAAGGCCGCTTCGGCCAGGTCGGCATCGATGTGGGCGACCGCGTCGGCCGCTACGACGACTTCGAAGTGACGGATGTGGGCGTCCAGGGCCGAGTACATCACGCACTGTTCGGTCACCTGGCCACACATGACCAGGCGCTCGGTGCCGAGCTGGCCCAACAGGTAGGCCAGGGGGGTTTCGAAGAAGATCGAGTGGCGCGCCTTGACGACGAAGAGCGAGTTCTCGTCAGGCGCAACCGGTTCCACCAAGTCGCCGTGGCGGCCGTCGAGGGCGGTCTGCAGGATTTCCCCGTGGTGGGAGCGCCAGTCCCCGAAATTGTCGTTCACGTAGATGACGGGCGAGTCGCTGGCTCGCGCGTGCTCCAGCAGCGTCGTGACCCCGGGGAGCGTCTTGCGTACGGACGCGACCAACGGTTCGGCGTCCTCGTGTGCGTACGTGTTGAGCATGTCGATCACGATGAGTGCTGTGCGAGACATCGGAGCCCGCCTATCGTCTCGTGCCGCTGTGCCGCTGTGCCGCTGTGCCGTTGTCGCTGTCGCCCTGGCCGCGCCAGTCGGTGGCGGCCGCGGGCCGGGCCCGCAGGTCCGACCCGTCCGGTGATTCCAGTCTCCGTCATCCGGGGACGGCAGGGCCGGTGGGACATGCCGCGTGGCGCCGATATGCCGTGGAGCGGGTCCCTTACGCGCTCGGTGGTGTCGTGCGCAAGCCTTCGAGCAGGGCGGCGAGGTAGCGGTGCGCGGTGTCGGCCCGGTCGGCGGGGGTACCGCCGTGGACGCTCACGGCGTGGGCGATGCCGCACATGAGGGGGACGAGGTCGGCGGCGGTCAGGTCGGGGCGGACCACTGCGGCATCACGGGCCCGGGCGAGGAGAGCGGCGCCGGCCGACGCGATCGACCGCTTGAGTTCTGTGGTGCGCGGTACGGCGTCCGTGGCCGCGGCCGCGACCGGGGGCAGAGCGGCGTCGGTGACCTGCGCCTCGACGGTGCGCAGGAGGAAGCCCGTCAGGCTGCGCCAGGGGTCGCCATCGGCCAGCGCCTGCCGGCCGTGAGCGGCCAGGTCCTCCAGGCAGGGGGTGGCGACGGTCTCCAGCAACGCCTCGGGCGTGGCGAAGTGCCGGTAGACCGTGCCGACCCCGAGCCCGGCCCGACGTGCGACGTCGTTGAGCTGCAACGGTGTTCCCTCGTCGACCACGTCGCGGGCGACGGAGACGATCCGCTCCCAGTTGCGGACCGCGTCCTTGCGTAGAGGTGTCGTCATGGGGCCATGCTAATCGGATGGTTCATCCGGATGGCCCCGGCTCGCACGGCGTCCGCGGCGCCCCGGGTGCACGGCTCAGGCGGGGGCGAGCGGTGCGTGCCGTTCGCTGAGTCGGCGCACGGCTTCGACAACACGCGGGTCGGCCGCCGCCCGGTGGGGGGAGACCGGCTGCGCCTGGGCGCCGATGAGGAGGCCGGTCCGGCCGGTCAGTGCGCCGTCGGTGGCGGCCACGATGGAGGGCCGGGCGGCCGCGGAAGCCGGACCCGAGGTCGAGCGTTCGAACGTGCGGCGCACCAGCGGCCACAGCAGCCGCAGGGCGGGCGACACGATCTTCGGATCGGTCATGGTGCCGTTCGTCATGTCGGTCGCGGCCCCTCCGGGATCGGCGGCGAAGACCGAGACGCCCGTGCCGTCCAGCCGGGCCGCCAGATCCAACGTGTAGGCCAGGTTGGCGAGCTTGGCGCGACCGTACCAGTGGAAGCCGTAGTAGCCGCCCGGCGGCTCGGCGGCGTCAAACACTCGCTTGGCCACGGCGACCGCGCCTGACGTCACGTTCACGATCCTGCTCGGCGCACCGGCCGTGAGCGTGGGCAGCAGAAGTTCGGTCAGGAGGTAGGGCGAGAGGTGGTTGACGACGAACGACGCCTCCACACCGCCCCGGGTCTGGCGTTCGGCGAACATCGCGCCCACGTTGTTGACCAGCACCGCCAGCGGCTCCCCCGAGGCGGCCTGGTCGGCAGCGATCTCATGGGCGAGCGCACGCACCTGCTCGAGCGAGGCGAGGTCCGCGGACAGGAAGCGGGCGGGGTGCGCCGGGGCCGTGGCGTTGATCCGCTCGATCGCGTTGGCACCCCGTTCAACGTCGCGTCCGATCACAGTGACCGCGAATCCGGCGTCGGCTAGCCCTAGCGCCGTCTCCAAGCCGATCCCCGCCGTTCCGGCGGTGACCACAGCTGCCTTCCTCATGCGCTCCTCCACGGGTCATCAATCGGATAGTTCATCCGTTTACTCGGGAGTGACGCTAGCACATCCGGATTAACTATCCGCTTGCTGGGTTCGGCTCCTCCCCGACCCTCGGGAGGCGCTCCCGCGGCACGCCTGAAACCCGCTTCGGTCCGCCCAGCGCCTCCCGCCGCCCGGAGGACGGACGGCTTTGTGGGTGGTCAGCGCGGCGTTGCGGAGCCCTGGCCGCCCTCATCGAGCTGCTCGACACCGCCGCCGGGAAAAGCAGACGGTTGCCGTCCGGATCACACGTCCAGGGGAACGCCGGGCAACGACCCACGGCCCGGTAGCGAGCTCACCGCCCGCACGTCCGTCACTTCGGGCCGTCCGTGTCCCGGTCGGACCGCGGCCATACGTACGGCAGATCGTCCGGCACGTCGGGGAAGTACTCCCGGTAGAAGGCGGGATCCTTGCGCACCAGCGCGGACTGGTGGCTCCGGTGGAAATCCGGTGTCCCCAGCCACGGCGGCAGGTCCCCGTCCGCGGCCAGCTGCTCCTGCGACCGCGGGCCCCTCCCCGACTGCCCGGCGGTGAAGTCCTGGACCAGGGTGACGGCACAGGTGTCGGCACGCCCCGCAGCGGTCCACGCCGCACAGATCTCCAACCCGTACCGGACGAGGGCCTCCTCGTACCCCGCCCACATCCGCACCGCCGGATGCCTGCGCCATCCGTAGCCCGGCACGATCAGCCCGCGCAGCACCTGCACGGCTTCGACCCGCTGCTTGCCGAGCCTTCGCTGATCCAGCGCAGCCGCCGAGGCGTCGAACGACGGATACGGAAGAAACGTCTGCACCGGGCCTCCCTCCGTGACGAGGAGTCATCGGCATCCGAGTGCCGTGCCCCACTCTCCCCCAGGGCCGCCGTACGAGCCCGTCGAACGCGCCGAGGCACGGCCTCCGACCCACCCCTGCCGCCGCGGCGGGGACGGCCCGATCCGACGCTCGTGAGATGCGGCGGGATCCGGGTACGCGCACCATGACCGTGACATCACCCCGTCGATGAAAGGTTGTGCCATGCCCAGAGGATCCAGCCCCAAGCGCGAGCGTCAGTACGAGCACATCAAGGAGTCGGGTGAGGAGCGCGGCATGTCGGAGGGCCGCGCGAAGGAGATGGCCTCCCGAACGGTGAACAAGGAACGCGCCCGTTCGGGGGAGAGCAAGACGGCGAGCCGCAGCTCCATGCAGGGCAAGTCCTCCTCGCAGCGTGGCGGCGAGAGGTCCGGAGGCGGTTCATCCGAGCGCACGAAGGACGACCTGTACCAGGAGGCGAAGAAGCGCGGTATCGAGGGCCGCTCCACCATGACGAAGCAACAGCTGAAGAGCGCCCTCGGTCACTGACGCAGGAGGAGGCGGCGGCAGCGGCACAGGGCCGGCCGCCGCCCTCCCCCTGGCACTGCCCACTACCCGTGATTCACACGGTGCGCTGGGGACGGGGCAGTTGCGGCAGGCCGAACAGCAGGGCCCATCCTTCGGGCAGGTGGTCCACGAGTCGGGCCGTGATGTGCGGGCCCGCCAGGCGGGACACGGCCGCCAACACCGTGCCCGCCTCCCAGCGTGCGGTCGCGGGGGTGGCACCGGTCCGAGCGGCGAGGTCCTTGACGAAGGCCCAGCCGGTGAGGGGCTGGGCATCGGGGATCTGGGCGGTGAATGCGAGGGCTGCTTCCACGGGAAGGCACCGGGCGAGTTCGCCGCGTTCGTCTCCGCTGATCTGACGCCCCAACGCGGACATGACCCGGTGTACCGCTGCCGCGGCGCGCTCCGTCGTGGGATAGGCGCCGTCATAGCGGACGCGTTCGAGCAGCTGCTGGTAGCTCATGCCGGTGACGTCGGGGGAGATCGTCGTGTCGGTGAGCATGAGGCGCGCCTTTCTTCTCGTATGTGGGCAACGAGCGGTCGGTATCGCCGCCGGCGGGGCCGTCCGCGGGACGCCGGGCGGATCGAAGACGATGACCTGCTCCTCGCCGTGACGCACTCCTCGCCGCGCCGGTCGGCGTCCGTCGGCACCGCCGACTGCTTGGACCACGCACCGGCGTCCCGCCGAGCGCTGGGTGGGTGATCCGGCCCATCGCAGGCGGAGCATGTCAGTCCGCATCGGCTCGCAGAACACCTCCGTGCGGGTTGCGGGGTTTCCGGTCATCGCCGCCAATACGCTGTTTGGCCCTCCCGTTGTAGCATGTCATCGAAACGATGACAAGCAAGGGAGTCGCTGAATGGATGACAGCGGAAGGGCGAACGAGAACACCCCCGTGCAGCCCAACCGCCGCGTGCGGGAGGGCCACACGGGCGGCCCGGCCTCGGCCGGCGCGGCGGCAGACGCCCTGCTGGCCATCCAGGCCGTGATGCACGCGGCGTACGACGCCCCTTCCGGTGATCGGGACGGGGCCCCTGAGCAGGCCCTGGCCGCCCTGCAGCTCCTGCGGGAGATCCGCGAGGCGCTCGCGGCCTGGGAGAGCGGCCTGATCGAAACCGCCAGGGGATCCGGCGCCAGCTGGGCCGAGCTCGCCGGACCGCTGGGCGTGGCCAGCAGACAGGCGGCCGAACGCCGCTACCTCCGGTTGCGACCCGGCGCCGCCGAAACCACCGGCGAACAGCGCGTCCAGGCCGTCCGTGACCGGAGGGCCGCCGACCGCACCGTCGCCGCCTGGGCGGAGCAGAACATCGGCGCGTTGCGCCAGCTCGCCGGGCAGATCATCGGGCTGAGCGACCTCCCCGCCACCAGCGAAGCCCGGATCGAGGATCTGACCGCGGCCCTCGGGCAACAGGGCGCGGCGCGCCTCGTCGAGGCGCTGGCCGCCACCCATGCGGACCTGGAAGGCCACGCGGAACTCGCCGAGCGCGTGGACGGCCTGCGCCGGGAAGCCCGTCGGCTGCGAGACGACAGCGACGAGAAGCGTCGGCCCTGACCACGGAACGCCCTGACGCCGTCCGGACCGTACCCGCCTCCGCCGTCCCCGCCATCTCCTCTACGCGTTCCACGGCTGCTGCAGACGGGCGGGAGGCCGGGCTGCGGGGGCGCCGTAGCCCGGCCCAGGTGTCTTTGCCCGCCCCTCGGTGTCGTTCAGCCCTTGCGGAGTTCGCCGCCGTCCGCGTCGGGGTCGACGCCGGAGTAGGCGGAGGAGTCCTTGCCCCCGCTCGGCCGGCCGGAACGGCCCTTGGGTCCCAGGTCATGGTGGCCCTTGGAGCCCGATTTCGCGTGCTCCTCGCCCCGGCGCGACTGGCTCTCCACGGGGGTGCCCTTGTCGACCGGCTGGGTTCCCGTCCTTCGCTTCCCGCTGGAGCGGGTGGTCTTCGGGGTTTCGAATGACTTGCGCGCGCTGGGGTTCTCCTGGGTGTGCGTCGAGTCGACGTCGGGCGACCAGCCGTGTTGATCGGTCCCCTGGTGTCGGCTCGGGCCTTCGCCGTGCGGTACGTGGGAAGTCGGTTTGGTGGACATGCGCTCGCTCCTTGTGTGCGGCCCCCTGAGCACGAGGCCCCTGCCCATTCCAGCGTCCACGACACCTGAGACGGCCGTAACGGGATCTGCCGTGAAAGGCGTGGTGTGCGTCGGCACGGAGCGGGCCGCGACGTCCGACGTAACACGTTGCGGGCCGCATGAAACCGGCTCGACCGGTCAGAGGCAGTGGGTGAGGATGCATCGTGCCGTCGTCGTCGTGACCGGCGCTTCGAGCGGGGTCGGCCGGGTCACTGCCGTGGAGTGTGCCCGGCGGGGGGCGCACGTGGTGCTGGCTGCCCGCAGCGGCGTGCAGCTGGCGGAGGTGGCCCGGGAATGCCGGGCACGGGGTGGCGAGGCGCTGGCTGTTCCCACGGATGTGAGCGATGAGCGCGCGGTCGAGGCGCTCGCCCGCGCCGCGGTGCGCCGATTCGGCCGGATCGACGTATGGGTCAACGCGGCGGGCGTCGGAATCCTGGGCCGGTTCGACCAGGTGCCGCTGGGACAACTGCGCCGCGTCATCGACGTCAACGTCCTGGGGGCCGTACTCGGGGCCCGTGCCGCCGTACCGGTCATGCGGCGCCAGGGCGGGGGCACCCTTATCGACGTCGCGTCGGTACTCGTGGATATGTGACGGCTCCGTACATGGGCGGCTACGCGCTGTCCAAGGCCGCGCTCACCACCTGTCGACGAGGTGCTGCGCGAGGAGCTGCTGCTGCTCGGCGAACCGCGGATCAAGGTCTGTACCGTGCTGCCGACCGGGGTGGACACCCCGTTCTTCCGGCACGCGGCGAACCACACCGGTCGCTCCCTGCGTTCCCTGCCCCCGATGGCGACCCCCGAACGCATCGCGCGGGCTGTGGTGCGCACCGCCCGCCGCCCCCGGCGGCGGAGGCTGGTCGGACCGTACGCCCGGCTGCTGGCCGTCGCCGGGGCGGCCGCGCCGGTCCTGGTCCGGCGCACGGTGGCACGACGCGCCGCGCGCACCCCGGCGGAGGCGTCCACGGCGCCCCGGGCGCCAACGCCGCTCGCACCGCTCTGCGCACTCGTCCGTCACTTCGGCTGCGCCGTCGTCGCAGCAAGTGAGAGGAGCGGGTCTCGCCCGGCCCGGCTCAGCCTTCGATGCCGGTGCTGGTGTGGGGGGCGCCGACCGGCTTGGACTCAGGGGACCCGCGCTGGCGCAGATAGATGGACAGCACGACCATGGCCGCGACCGCGAGGAGTTCGGACTGCCAGTTCTGCAGCGTCCGGTTCCAGAAGTCGGGGGTGCCGAGGTAGCCGACCCAGCTGACGGGATCTTGGAGCTGGCGCAGCTGCTGGCCGTTGTACGCAGCGGTGCCGGTGATGGACTGGGCCAGCCAGGACAAGATGAACAGAGCGCCCATCACGATCCCGAGGGAGCGGGAGTACAGGTTCTGGCGCCAGTCCTTGGTTCCGGCCCAGCGCGGGGAATCGGTTCGCGCGTGGTCGCCCATGCGCTGCTCCTGATCGCTTTCGGGGCCGGTCTTGTGGACCTCCTTCGATTCCGGGGACCCGCGCTGCACGAGCCAAACGGTGCCGAAGATGTAGAGGAAGAACTGGAGGAACTCCGACTGCCAGTTCTCCGTCACATCGACGGCGAAGTCGGAGGAGGTCAGGTAGTCGGCGAATCCGAGGGGCTGGAGGCCGTCCACGGTGAGCTGCTCGTTGAACTCGGCGTGGCCGGCGACGGCCTGGAAGGCCAGCGTCACCAGAAAGGCTCCACCAAAGGCCAGGGTCAGACTGTTGTCCCGCCAGAAGCCGCCCCGGCGTCGGTCCTCTGTCATCGCTGGAGCACCCCGATGGTGATGAAGTAGGCGAGTCCGCCAAGAATCACGGTCAGCGTGGTGATGAACAGGGCGCGCATGTCAGGCCCCCTTCACCGAGCACTCGTAGGGTTTGTCGCCTTCGGGTGCGCAGCCTGCGGCCACCACTTTCCAGCCGTCGGTGAACTGGGAGAGGAACAGGGTGTCGCCCGTCAAGCGCAGCATCGCCTGCCGGCCGTACGCCTGGGCACCGCGTAGCCCACCGCCCCTGGGCAGTTCCTCGCCCGCGATGGCTCGTGGGCAGTCCTGCTGCCGATCTTGCACGAGCTGTCGGCGGGTCGAAGGAGCCAGCAGTACGCAGGCCAGCGCGTGGTCACCGGTCGCCAGCGCCTCTTCGAAGGCCATTCCGGTCCGGATCGCGGCGTCCTCACGGGCCGCCGGCGCTCCACAACCGCATAGGGCGAAGAGGACCGTGCACAGCGCGAGCAGTGCCGTCCGGCCGCCCTGGCGCGGCCGGGTCACTTCGAGGCGGCGCTGGGTACGGCCAGCGGGTCCCTCGGTGCGCTCGCCTTGGCGGCGTTGAGCTGCTCGCCGAGCTCGACGAGCCGGTTGCGCCCCATCGCCTTGCGGACGTCGGGGAACCAGTCCTGCTCCTCCTCCTCCACGTGGTGCCGGACCTGCTCCATCAGCACGCTCATCTTGGCTTTGAACCGCTCATCGGCCGGATCCATGTCCTTGAGCTCGGAGAGCATCCACACCACCGCGTGATGTTCCTCGATGCTTTCCAGCACGTGGTCCTTGGTGTCGGGTGCGGCCTCACGGGCAGCGGGGTAGAAGTACTGCTCCTCGATCCACGCGTGGACCGTCAGTTCTTCGATCACCTGGTCAGCCAGCTCACGACGCTCGGCGACGTCGTCGTCGGAGGTCTTCTCGAAACGCTTGAACAGCTTCTCGACCGTCTTGTGGTCGTCGCGCAGCAGCACGATCGCGTCCATCACAGTCCCCTGTCAGGTGGGTGTGGAGTCGGCCGTGGCACCGTTGTGCGTTCGAGCACCGGAACTCCCGACGGCCCAACGGGTCAGCGACCCTGGCACCCTCGCACGGCCGTTCTGCCCCCGGACGCCTCCACGCCGTTTGCCGAGGAAACGTTCACCCGCCCGGCTCCGTACCAGCCACCGGCCCTGCGGCAACGGCACCCTCTTCGCGATGCATGGGCCGGGTGTAATGGGAAAGGCGCCGCCCATGAGACCTCCTGCGAATGACCAGCACGACGCTCAGCTGTCGGATCCTGACCGCCCCGGCCGCCCAGGTCCGGACCGGCAGGTGGAGGAGCGGGCACCGGACCAGCCGTCGGACTTGCCCGAGCGGTCCTGGAAGGCGGTGGTGCGCGGGACACTGAAGGAGTTCAAGGACGACGAGCTGGCGGACCGGGCCGCGGCCCTGACCTACTACGGAGTGCTGGCCCTCTTCCCCGCCCTCCTCGTGCTCGTTTCCCTGCTGGGCATCGCGGGCGACTCGGTGTCCGAGCAGGTCGTGGGCAATCTGCAGAAGGTCACTCCGGGCGCCGCGCACGACGTGATCAGCAAAGCGGTCCAGCAGCTGCAGGGCAACGCCGGCGTCGGCTCGCTGCTGGCGGTGGTGGCTCTGGCCGCCGCGCTGTGGTCGGCCTCCGGATACGTCGCCGCGTTCATCCGGGCCGCCAACGCCGTGTACGACGTCCCCGAGGGCCGCCCGGTGTGGAAGGTGCTGCCGCTGCGTCTCGGCCTGACCGTGACGCTCCTGATCCTTGCGGTCGTCAGTGCCCTGCTCGTGGTGTTCACCGGCGGGCTGGCCCGGCAGGCAGGCGCTGCCCTCGGCATCGGGGACACCGCGCTGACGGTGTGGTCGATCGCGAAGTGGCCGGTCCTGGTCCTCCTCGTCACCGTGATGATCGCCCTCCTGTACTGGGCCGCGCCGAACGCCAGGGGCCGCGGCTTCAGGTGGGTCACCCCGGGCAGTTTCCTGGCGCTGGTGATCTGGATGGCCGCCTCGGCCGGCTTCGCCTTCTACGTCGCGAACTTCGGCTCGTACAACAAGACGTACGGCACGCTGGCAGGCGTGATCATTTTCCTGGTGTGGTTGTGGATAACGAACCTCGCTGTCCTCCTGGGCCTGGAGTTCGACGCGGAAATGGTCCGCCAGCGGGCGGTCGCCGGCGGCTATCCCGAGGACGAGGAGCCGTACGTCGAACCCCGCGACACGCGCAAGTGGACGGATGAGGACCGCCGCCGCCTGGAATGAGCAGCGGACTCGGGAGGTGGCGGAGCATGAGGGTGCTCGCAGATGTGCAGGCCGGCGACCACCGGCTGACCCGGCGCATCGCGGCCTGGGACTCCCCGGCGGCACGCCGGCTGCTGTCCGCGGTCGCAGATGCGACCCGGCATACGAAGCTGTGGTGGGCCGCGGCGCTGGCGATGGCGGCCAAGGGCGGCTCGCGGGGCCGCCGGGCCGCCGCGGCCGGAATCCTGGCGATGGCGGTCGCGGAAGTCGTGTCGAACGGCATCGCCAAACAGTTGGTGTCGCGCCGCCGGCCGCCGGTCGAATGGATCCCGCACGGCGGTACCGAGGACCGGCCCGACAGTTCCTCCTTTCCCTCCGGTCACACCGCCGCCGCCGTCGCGTTCACCGCGACCGTCGCGGCCGTCTGGCCGTGGGCCGGTGCCGCAGTCGCCGTACCCACGGTCCTGGTGGCGTTCCAGCGCATCAACAGTGGGGCTCACTACCCCTCCGACGTGGTTGCCGGCGGCGCGATCGGCGCGGCCGTCGCCGCCCTGGTCCGCGCGGCCCCTCGCCTCGTTCTCCGATCCTGGAGACGACCTGCGGGACGGCGCCGGGATGCCGCCCCTGGACCCACCGTGTCCGCTCTCCACCGACCGTACACACGCACCGTTCGCGGCCACGCCGGTCGGGGCCGCGAGCGGTAAGGCGTTCGAAATCCTGGATTCGGGGTAGACCCAGCGTCCGGTCCCGTTGTCGCCACACCCACGCCACGAGCACGCCACGAGGCGGTGACGCTCAATGTCCCAATGCAAGATCCCCGACTATCGCACCGGCCATCGCGGCAGGCACTGGACCCACGCCCTTCGCGCAGCGCAGAGGAAAGGCGCGGTCATCGTCACCGAAGACACGGGCGAGATCGTCGTCTACGCCCCTGAACGCACCGGGCCCGGCCGCTTCCGCCCCTGGGCCACTGCGTCCGGCATCCGCTACGACAGCCACGACGTCCACCCCGAATGGTGATCCGAGCGCGGGGCTGCGCGGCCTGCTCGGTCAGGTGCGCACCCACGCGGGTCGGGGAGCCGAGGAGTGGCTCCGGCGGTCGGGCTCCGTCGAAGGGCGTTTTGCCCCTGTCGGGCCGGGCAGGCGCCGTCCAGCCAGGGGCCCAGGGCGCCGACGCCGCGACCACACGGCTGGAGCATCGCGCTCCACACCCGAACACGGCACAGGTTCGCCGAACGCGCCCGTCCGCCGAGTGCCGACGCCGCGCACCAGCCATCGTGCGCCGCACCCGCAAGGCGGAGGCCAAGGAGATCCACGAGGCGGCCTCGCACGCGTGCCGGAGGTTTCCGAGGCGCGATGGTGGGGAGGCGCCGACTGCCGACCAGCGGTCACGAACGCCGGCGAAGAACCACCCCGAGGAGGTCTACCCATGGGGCCCACCACGGAACGGTCCGCGGCCACGTCACCGACAGCGCAGGAATACGACGCGAGGCCTTATCTACCGCGCAGCGGCGGTATGCAGGCCCTGCGACGTGCGGCCGCCGACTGTCGCGGATGCCCGCTCTTCAAGGACGCCACCCAGACCGTGTTCGGATCCGGCTCGCCCACGGCGCGGCTCCTCCTCATCGGAGAACAGCCCGGCGATCAGGAGGACCGGCAGGGTGAACCTTTCGTGGGGCCGGCCGGCCAGCTCTTGAGGCGCGCGCTGGTGGAGGCGGGTCTCGGCGATGAGGCGATCTACCTCACCAATGCCGTCAAACACTTCAAGTTCACCATGGCCCCGCGGGGCAAGCGCCGTATCCACAAGGCCCCGAGCCTGCGCGAGATGACCGCCTGCCGGCCGTGGCTGGAGGCGGAACTGCGCCTGGTGTCCCCGGAATTGACCATCGTGCTCGGTGGTACGGCGGGCAGGGCGCTCCTGGGGAGCTCCTTCCGGGTCGGCGAGCACCGCGGCATCCTGCAGCCGATGCCCTCGTGGGGCCGGGACGGGAGTGAGGCCCGGCCCGCAGACGGGTCCGGTGAGGGCGGCGGGCTGCTGCTTGCGACCACACACCCCTCCGCCGTACTGCGGGCCGACGACCGCGAGGCCGCCTTCCGCGGGCTCGTCGCCGACCTCTCAGTCGCGGCTTCCGCGCTCGACTGACCAGGACGGCCCCTGCGTGCAATGACCGCCGTCGGCCGGCTGCCCCGTACGACTGCATGGTCTGCCCCTTACGGGTAGGCGCGGAGCATGACCCAGAACCGAGAGCTTGCCGTAGTGACCGGCGCGTCCAGTGGTATCGGGTTCGAGCTCGCCCGGCAGCTCGCCGAGCGGGGCTTCGATCTGATCGTGAACTCCGCCGACGAGGCACGGCTCCTGTCGGCGGCCGAGGAAATCGAACGGCTGACCGGAGCGAGCGTGCAGGCCGTCCGGGCAGACCTGCGCAGCTACGACGAGGCGGAGCGCTTCGTCGGGGCGGTGGCCGCCACCGGACGCCCGGTGGCCGTCGCGGCGCTCAACGCCGGCGTCGGAGAGGGAGGGCCCTTCCTCGACACCGATCTGGAAGACGAGTTCGAGATCGTCGACCTGAACGTGCGCTCCACGGTGCATCTGGCCAAGCGTCTGCTCCGCTCGATGGCCGCGGCGGGCGAGGGACGGATGTTGATCACCTCGTCCATCGCCTCCACCATGCCGGGTTCGTACCAGGCCGTGTACAACGCCTCGAAGTCGTTCCTGCAGTCCTTCTCCCAGGCGCTGCACAACGAGCTCAAGGACACGTCCCTGACAGTGACCGCCTTGATGCCGGGCCCCACCGATACCGACTTCTTCCGACGCGCCGATATGGGTGACACCAGCGTCGGCCAGAGCGACAAGGACGACCCCGCTCAGGTGGCCGAGCAAGGCCTCGACGCTCTCTTCGCGGGCAAGGACAAGGTCGTCGCCGGATCCCTCAAGACCAAGGCACAGGGCCTGGCCAACAAGGTCCTGCTCGACAGCCTCAAGGCAGAGGGACACCGCCGCATGGCCGCGCCCGGATCCGCCGACCGGTAGGTGCCGCTCCCGCACGGCACGCAGGCCGAATGCCGACACCAGGGCTGAAGGCGGGGTACATGGCGATGATCCGGGTAGCCGGATCACATGGACACCACCACCGAAACCACGCCGCTGCGCGCTGTCGCGCTGGTCTGCACGCTCTCCCCGTCGCCGAAGCGGTCCAGCTCGCAGTTGCTGGCCGAGCAGGCCATGGCGGCCCTGGCCGATCACGGCGTCACCGGAAAGGTGATCCGGATCGCCGACCACGACGTCAAGCCGGGAGTCGAGGTCGACATGGGGGACGGTGATGCCTGGCCGGAGATCCGCGACACGATCCTGGGCTGCGACATCCTGATCCTGTCCACGCCCATCTGGCTCGGCCACCCCTCCAGCCTCGCCCAGCGTGTCCTGGAACGCCTCGACGCCGAACTGGGCGAGAGCGATGACGAAGGTCGCATGCTGACGTACGGCAAGGCGGCAGCCGTGTGTGTGGTCGGCAACGAGGACGGCGCCCACCACGTCAGCGCCGAACTCTTCCAGGGCCTGGGCGACGTCGGCTTCTCCCTCGCCCCGAACGCCGTCACCTACTGGGTCGGCGAAGCCATGCAGGGCACTGACTACCAGGACCTCGACAAGACCCCCGAGAAGACCGCCGCGACGACCAAGACCCTCGCCGCGAACACCGCGCACCTCGCGCGCCGTCTCAAGGCCGCTCCCTACCCGCCCTCTTCCTGACGTTGCCCACCCGGCCCTGCCAGAAGGAGACCACCATGCCCTCCCATGAGCAGGCCCGCCTGGTCGCCCCGCAGGGCTACCCGCGCAGTCCTCAGCCCCGCGACCGCGCCATGCCCGAGTCCGTGGTCGTCTCCCTCCGCCACAGCCTGGTCCAGATGCCGAGGGAGCGAGACATCCGGGCCGATGGCGTGGCCCCCGGACCGGTCCTCAGCTGCGACCAGGCCTCCTACATGACCGGCGATGTGGTCAACGGCGCCGGTGGAGTCCCCTTCCCGTGACTCCGGACGAGGCTCTGCGCCGGATCGCCTTCCTCCTCGAATGGCGCGGGGCGTCCCCCTACCGGGTGCGGGCCTTCCACACGGCAGCCGATGCCGCCCGCGGCCTGCCGCCGGGCCCGGTGGACGCCGCGCACGTCGAACGACTGCACGGAGTGGGCCCGGTCACCGCCGCGGTGATCTCCCAGGCGTCGACAGGCGCCGTACCGGACTACCTCGCCCGCCTGGAGGCCGAAGCCGACCCGAACGCCCGCGCCGGATGGGCCCTCGCAGCTGCGAGCACCGGGGACTGCCACCTGCACTCCGATTGGTCGGACGGCGGCAGCCCGCTCGACGACATGGCCGACGCAGCGCGCGCCCTCGGCCATCAGTGGGCCGTTCTGACCGATCACTCGCCGCGGCTGACGATCGCCCACGGGCTGAGCGCGGAACGGCTGAGAAGCCAACTACAGGCCGTGGCCGCCGTGAACGCCAGGCTGGGCCCGGGCTTCCGGCTGCTGACCGGCATCGAGTGCGACATCCTCGACGACGGCTCACTCGACCAGGACGAAGACCTGCTCGGCCGTCTCGACATCGTCGTGGCCTCCGTGCACTCCAAGCTCCGCTCGCCACCCGGACCGATGACCGCCCGCCTGCTGGCCGCGGTGCGCAACCCGCACGTCGATGTGCTGGGCCACTGCACGGGACGGATCATCACCGGTCGGGGACGCCCGCAGTCCCAGTTCGACGCCGAGGCCGTGTTCACCGCCTGCGCGGAGTCCGGCACCGCGGTGGAGATCAACTGTCGGCCAGAACGGCGGGACCCGCCGGACGACCTGCTCCTCCAGGCCGCGGTGGCGGGCTGCCGCTTCGCGGTGGACACCGACGCCCACGCCCCCGAACAGCTGCACTGGCAGAGCACGGGCTACGCACGCGCGGCACGGATCGGTCTGGGGGAAGACCGGCTGATCACGAGCTGGTCGCTGAGCCGGCTACTGACCAGCAGAAGCACCCCGCGCCGCTGACCTCCGGGCGCGGCGTTCCGCCCGGCCCGCACTGCGCTTCCCGCTGCGGCATGACGTCGCGTGACGTCGCGGTGAGGGAGCCCCGCCGGCCGCGGCACGGGTCATGGCCCCGCCTCGGCAAGGGTCCGGGCCAGCTCGGCCTGACCCGCCGCGTCCGCGATGCCGACGGCCCGCCGCAGTTCGCTGCGGCCCGGCGGTCGCGGCACGCAGCTCCCGCAGCCGTAAACCGCGCGCGAACGGGGTGAACTCGGAAGCCAGGACGATCGCCCCGTCGTCCGCCCCCAGCACGCACACACCACCGGATTCGACCTCTCCGACGACGTCGACCAGCACGCACGTGCTTCTCCGGGACACACTGATCTCCAGCCCACCGGCCTCGGCCAACAGGTGGGCGGGACCTGTGGGACCCGTACCTGTCCTCATGCCGCACACCCACACCTACCCGGCACCGGACGATTCCGCTGTGCGAGAGCCCTCCGAGGATGAAGAACCTGGGAGGCCACGCGGCGGCACGGCGTGGCGCCGGGGGCCGACGCAGTGACCTGCCAGAGTACCGAGGGCGCCACCTGGAGGAACCGCATCGTGCCGCTCGGTGACCGGCGCGCGGACCGCGCGCCCGAGCCGGAGAAGCAGTCCGGTGCGACGACCACCCAACCGGGCCGCTCACGAGAGGATGCCACGGCCATGACGAAGAAGCACACGACGCACACCAGCCAACCGGCGCGCCGAAAGGCCGCCCTCATCGCCGACCAGCTGCCCGGCTCGGCCGGAGGCGGCGTTCCCCCGGCCGGCGGCGCCGTGGCGCTACCGTCGGTGCGGCCCCTGGGCGGCCTGCTGCTCACAGCCGTCAGCGTGGTCGCGTACCTCGTTTGGCGCGGCAGGAAGCACCATTGAGCACCGAACACAGGCCCGGCCCTTGCTCTCCCCCGGCACGGCTACGGGCCACGGAACCAACGGAACCGGCCACCGGCCGCGGGGGAGGGTGGCGACCCGGTAACGGGCGGTAGGAGGTGAGGGGGTCGAAACGGCTCTGCGGAGGCCCGGAAAGGCGTGTCCGGAGGCAACGCGGGCAGGAGCTCCGTGCCGGCCACCGCCTCACCCCCGCGGCCCCCGGCCACCAGATGCTTCGGCTGCCGTACCTGACGGACTCGGCGGCCCTCTCCCCCATCGGCTCCGCATGACGGCCCTGGCCGGCACCGTCAGGACTGTGTACGGCGACCCCCTCCGCGATGGGCGGCGAACCGGGCGGGCGCACTGACGACAGCCTGCGCGTCAGCGTGCCAACAACTCGTCGAGGAGCTTGTCGACGTCGAGGAACTCCTCGCCCGCGCCGGTGACGGTGTACGCCTCGTCCAGGAAGTCCGTGAGCGCGCGGGCCTCCACGAAGACGACGGCGTCTCCTCGCCCCTCCCCGGTGAGGCCCCGCAAAGAGACGCGGAGCTCGTCGACTCCGTCCGCCGTGTGAGGGCAGAACCTGACGTCTCCCTCACCCACCGAGCGGCGCAGTCCCTCTGCGAGCATCTGCCGGTCGAAGTGCCAACGGGCCAGGGCCGTGGGGCCGTCGAAGAACGTGACCTGGACCGCGTACGGGTCCTCACCGTCGTACGCGAAGTGGGCGAGGAGGGGCACACGGCCCCACGCCGCGTCCAGATGGACAGTGAGCAGAGCGGATGTGAACGACATCGACGGTCCTCCAGGGTGGCATGCACGGTTGCACTCGTCTGCCCCGCCTTGCCCTTGGCACACGGCCCACCGACTGGAGAACCGCGAGTGGTCAGTCGTTGGGTGGGAGCAGGGGGCCGAGAGGGCCGAGGTCGAGATTGAGGTCTTCGAGGGCGTACCCGTGTTCGGCACACAGAGCGGCGAGGCTGTCGTGCAGGGCGAGGAGAGTGGCGCCGAGCTCCTCTTCCTGTTCGTCGGTGAGGTCCCCGTTGTCGACTCGGCGCAGGGCCTGCCGTTCGATGAGCTGGCGCAGGAGTTCTACCAGGGTCAGGACGAGTTTGAGGAGGTCTTCGCCGACGGTGTCAGGGTCGGTGCCAAGGCGGTGGGCGGGGCGGCCCGGCCGTTCCTGCACGTCGGGAGGTGCCTGGATGAGCTGGAAGGCGCGTGAGAGGTTGTCGCCGGCGTCCTGGAGTTTCCGGCGTGCGGGATCGGGCCGGTCATGGTTCACCGCGGCCGCCCTCCTGCAGCCGGAACGAACCGGCCTCGGAGCTGACGGAGACGATGAGGGTGCGCAGGGAGATGCGGACGAGGTCGATGTCGGCTATGGACAGCACGATGTCGCCGGTGATGACGACACCGCCGCTGAGGAGCCGGTCGAGGAGGTCGACCAGGGCGACCTGGCGGCCGGGCAGGGGTTCGTCGTATCCGGTGAGGCTCATGGTTGCTGAAGGGCGTCGGCCGGTGGCATGGCGAAGGAATAGGGGGCCCAGGGGCCGGTGATCTCGATGCGGAGATCGGGGTAGCCGCGGGCCGCGTCGGCGATGGCGGTGCGGAACTGCTCGGCCTCGCCGTCGGGAACCAGGTAGGCGTCGTTGAGGACGTTCTCCTGGGGTCCGGCGAGAGCACTGCGCTGGGGTGCGTGGCGTACGCGGCGGGTGGTGTGGCGGGCGGCGATCGCTTCGACGGCCTGGGCGGCCTGCTGTGCCTGTTGGTGGACGGCCTCACGTGCGTGGTGCTGGGCTTTGCGGGCGTTCAGATAGGCCTTGCCCGGGCTGGCGGGAGATGCGGTGGTGGTCTCGGCGGGGGACGGGGCCGCGGCGGAGGCGCGCGGGGCGAGGTAGATCTTGACGCCGTATTCGGTGTGGGCGCGGAGCTGGTCGAGTCGCTGGGTGAAAACGTGCTGCTGCGCAGTGAGGGCGTGGCGGGCCCGGGCGTCGTCCTGGTAGACGGTGGCCATCCGCAGGGGCAGGACGGGGGCGTGGGCAGCGATGGCCTGGACGACGTCATGGTGGGTGCGGGCAACGTTCTCAAGCCAGTGCAGGTCTTCGAAGTGTCGTCTGAGTCCGGTCTCGTCGAACTCGTTTTCGGGCACGTCACTGGCGACGAAGGCGAGCGGGACGGTGCCGTCGCCGACTGCGGCAGTCAGGAGGCGGAGGGGTGTGCGGCCGATTCCGTGCACGGCCGGGAGCGCGGCTTCCAGGGGGGCGGTCGGCTGGGTCACGGCGTAGACGTAGGTGAGCGGGCGGGGCGTGCTCATGGCGGGCTCCTGCGTCTGCTGCGGGTGCGGGGGCCGTCATCGCCCGGGCCGCCGTCATCGCCCGGGCCGGCTTCGTCATCGGGCTGCGCGTGTCCGAGCTGGCCGCGGAGGTCTTCGAGTTCTGCCCGCAGGCGGCGGTTCTCCTGCTCCAGGGGGCTGCCGGTGTGCCGACTGGACAGGGAGGGGTCGTGTTCCCACCAGTCGATCCCCATCTCCTTGGCCTTGTCGACGGAGGCGATCAGAATGCGGAGTTTGATGGTCAACAGCTCGATGTCGAGAAGGTTGATGCGGATGTCGCCGGCGATGACGATGCCCTTGTCCAGGACCCTCTCCAGGATGTCGGCGAGACTGGAGGAGGAGGTTTGCTGCCCGTACGGCATCGGTGTGCGGGAAGCGAAACTCCCGGGTCGGCCGGGCAGGGGTTCGGTCACGGTGGCGCTCCCGCCTCGTTCTCAGCGCAGCTGTTGCCGGAACTCTGCGATCTCCGACAGTCGGTCGATGAGCTCGTCTTCCAAGAGGTCGAAGGTTTCCTGGTCGATCTCTCCGCGCAGCAGCTGCTGTTCGAGTTCGGCGAGCTGGCGCCAGATCGGGGCGGGGTCGTAGTACTCCTCTTCGGCCTGGTCGACGACGCGCTGGGCGACCCAGGTGACGGCCCGCACGGGTGCGACGGGGAGCGTCAGCAGGTGGGTCAGCAGTCCCATGGTCCTCTCCTCCCGGGTACAGGGTCGGCGATGTGGTTGCGTGGCGAGGATGTGGTTACGTGACGAAGGTGTAGGGGGGCAGGGGGCCGGAGAACCTGAGGTCGACGTCACTGCCCATCCGGGCGGCCAGATCGGCCTGCGCGGTGCGCAGGGCCTCCTGCTGTTCGTCGGGGACGAGGAGGGAGAGGTTGAGGAAGTCGGTTCCCGAAGGGCTGTGAGCGAGGTGCTCGCGGGAGAACGGCAGCAGTGCTTCGGTCAGGTCTGCCGCAAGGGTCTCCTGCCGCGCCTGCACCTCGTGCGCGACCAGTTCTCCGAGGGCCAGCGGAAGTCCCGGGTCCCGGTCCCCCTCACGGATCCGGTCGTTGAGGGCCCGCGCGTCGGGCACATCCTCGAGGATCTGCTGCAGGAGAGGCGTCTCATCGGCCTGCGAGGCCCGGACGTGGAACTCGGCGCACCCCTCCAGCCGCCCGAGGGCGGCCAGGTAGTCATCGGCGTTGCGCTCCAGCACCTGGCGGACGGTGAGGTCGTCGGGGGCGGTGTAGCCGAACTGGAGCGGCAGGATCACCCCGTCCCGCATGAGGCTCTCCTGTACCTCCTGGTGGGCCGTGAGGTCCCGGCGTTTGGGCCGGATCTCTTCGGAGATGTCGCTGACCACTGCGCTCAGCGGCCCGGCCGTCACGGTGCGCAGCGGGGAGGGGTCGGAGCCGACACCGCTGAGGCCGTCCAGGCGCCGGGGGTGGTCCTCGGTGGTGATCGAGTACACGTAGAGCGGCATCGGTTACTCCTTCTGCCGGCGTACGGGACGCCGGGCGGGGCGGCGGCGCCGTGGCACCTCTTCCTCTTCCGCCTCCTCTGCCTCTTCCCCCTCCGGCTCGTCGGATGCGGAGGACTTGCCGGTAAGGGAGTCGGTCACGGATTCCACCACCCCGCTGAGCGCTCCCTTGGTCTTCCCGCGGGAGCCGCTCTCGACCATGTCCCCCATGACGTCGGTCAGCTGGGCCGGCGCCTTTCGGCCGGCTTCGAGGTCGAGGCGGTTGCATGCCTCGGCGAAGCGGAGGTAGGTGTCGACGCTCGCCACCACGATCCGGGCGTCGATCTTGATGAGTTCAATGCCCACCAGGGAGACACGGACGAAGACATCGATGACGAGGCCGCGGTCGAGGATGAGCTCCAGGACGTCGTAGAGACTGCTCGTGCCACCTCCCTGCCCGCGGGCGATGGGGCTGCCGCCCTGCGGCACCATGGTCATGGCGCCTCCTTCCGCCGACGGGCCTTGCTCAGGTCAGCCGGTCGATCATGCCGCGGCTGTAGCGGCGCGTACGTTCGTAGGAGATCAGCTGGCCCTCTTCGTCGAGCGCGACGCGGTAGCTGGCCATCACGCTGGTGGTGTCAGGGATCCGCTCAAGTTCGACCACCTCCACCTGAGCCTCCCACCCCTCGTCGGTCGGCTTGAGCGAGGAGACGGAGTCGGGGAACCGGCCCAGCAGTTCAGCCAACTGCTCCGCCGCCGCACGCATCGCCGCCGCAGCGCCGGGCGTACCTGGGCGGCGCCGGGGCGCGGGACGTCCGGGCCCCTTCCTGTCCTGCTGTCCACCCTCACCGGCAGTACGCGAAGGCGTGCGCCGGGGGCGTGCAGGTTCTCCTGCGGCCATGTACCACTTCCTCGGGGAGACGGCTCACAGAAACCAGAATGTCACTAAATCTGCGCATAAGTTCTGTGTCTGGGGCAGGAGCTTTGTATCCGCCTGGCCTGACCGGGGGCTTCCGTCAGGTTGCGGTAAATCACGGTCCGCGAGTCCGCGGACGGCACTGACATGCGTGCAGGCTCCCTGGTAGGGGATGACATGGACGACACGACCAAGATCGCACTCGCAGCCGCTGTGGCTGGCGGCTACCTACTCGGCCGCGCGAAGAAGGGCCGCCTGGCATTCACCATGGCCACTTACCTCGCCGGCCGTCGCTTCGGTCTCGAACCCGGACAGCTGCTCAAAGAGGGCGCCTCCCGCCTCAAGGAGATGCCACAGTTCGCCGACCTCGGCGAGCAACTGCGAGGAGAGGCTCTGGACGCCGGAAAGCAGGCTCTGGCTGTTGCGGCCAACCGCAAGCTCGCCGACCTCGCCGACACCATTCACGAACGCACCCTGGAGCTCACCCGCTCGGGCTCGGACCGCGATCAGGAGGATGAGGACGCCGACGAGGAGCCCTACGAGGACGAGGACTACGAGGACGCAGAGGGCGAGGAGGACGAAGAGGGTTACGAGCCGGAGGAGGGGGACGAGGAGGGCTCCGAGGCCGAGGACCAGGCCGACGACGGTGAAGAGGAATACGAATCGGAGGAGGAGGCGGAACAAGACCAGGAGGAGGAACCCGAAGAAGAGGAACCCGAAGAGGAGGAAGAAGAGCCGGAGGAGGAGGAAGAAGAGCCCGAGGAGGAAGAAGAACCCGAGCCGGCCCCACCGCGGCGCCGTGCCCGCTCGCGGCCTCAGCGGCCCGCCGCGGCCAAGCAGGCCACGCCCACGAAGTCGGCGGCGCGTACGAAGAAGGCCGCCCCGACCACGAAGCCCTCATCGGCGAAGAAGGCCCCACCGGCCAAGAAGGCCGCGCCGGCCAAGAGGGCTGCTCCCGCCAAGAAGGCGCCGGCGAAGAAGGCGGCACCCGCCAAGAAGACGGCCGCGAGGAAGACCGCAACCAGCAAGGCGGCACCCGCCAAGAAGAGCACCGCCTCCAGGCCCGCCCCGTCCAAGGCCGCCGCCAAGAAGACGAGCCCCGCACCGCGCAAGAGGGCCTCGGACAAGCGCCCGGCAGGCAAGAGCACGGCCACCAAGGCCACGGCCAAGAAGGCCAGCGGCCGCAGCCCGGCGCGCAAGACGGCCGCCAAGAAGACCGCGGCCCGCAAGCCGTCGGCGCGGAGGTAGGCCATGGCAACCTCAGACCGCTCCCAGGCGTCGGAGTCCGGCTCCGGCATGGACCAGCTCCTCAAGGAACTGTCCGGGTACTTGTCCGCCCAGGCGGACAACCTGGCCGACAAGGCCACCGACAAACTCTCCGACCTCACCGACCAGCTCTACGACGTCGCTGACAACGGCGGCTCGCTTTCCGACGTCGCCGGCATAGGCGGCCGGCTCCTGCAGGGCGACTCCCCCCTTAAAGCCATCGCCGGCCAGAAACTCGGAAACCTCAAGGACAAGGTGACCGACACCGTCTCCCAGGCATTCGGCGGCAAGGGCCGTGGCCGCAAGGGTAGCGGCGGCAAGGTCGTCAACATCGTCGAAGCGATCGATGTGGGCCTGCCCCTGCGCACGGTCTACGACCATTGGACGCAGTACGAGAAGTTCAGCGGGTTCGCCAAAGGCGTCCGCGACGTCTCCCGTGATGACGACACCAACAGCGACTGGAAGGTCAAGGTCGGCCCCTCCACCCGCAGCTGGAAGGCGACCGTCCAGGAACAGGTCCCCGATGACCGCATCGTGTGGACGTCACAGGGCGCCAAGGGCACCACCCGCGGTTGCGTCACGTTCCACGAACTCGCTCCCTCCCTGACACGCATCGTCATCGTCGTCGAGTACTACCCCTCGGGGCTGTTCGAGAAGACCGGCAATCTGTGGCGGGCCCAGGGGCGGCGCCTGCGCCTGGATCTGAAGCACTTCCTCCGCTACACCATGCTCACGACCGACGAACCAGAAGGCTGGCGCGGTGAGATCCGCGACGGCGAGGTCGTAAAGACCCACGAAGAGGCCCTCGACGAGGAGGAACAGGAGCAAGCGGAGGACGAGGGCGAGGACGAGGACGCGTACGAGGACGAGGACGAGGACGACGGCGCAGCCGAGGAAGACGAAGCGGATTACTCGGATGAGGACGACGACGGCGAGGAGGAAGAAGACGGGGAGTACGCGGACGAAACCGAGGAAGAGCCCGCCGAGGAAGAGGCTGAGGAACCCGAAGAGGAACCCGAGGAGGAGGAGGAGACCCGCCGACCCCGCCGGCGCCGGCATCGCCAAGCCGCATGAAGCATCCAGTCCCGACTGCGGGCGCCGGGCATTGCCGAACGCGGGCCCTTGTGGGTGAAGCCCCGGGCTCGCGTTCGGGTTCCTGCGTCCTCAAAGGTTTAAAGGTTTGTCGGGTGTGGCTCTCGATTCAGATCGGCGGCCGCTGCTACTTCCGGCCGCGCAGGGAGTCGTCGACGCCACGGGCACGGTCCTGGGCCTCACCCATGGTTTCCTTCGCCTTGCCCTTCGCCTGGTCGATCTTTCCCTCGGCCTTCATCCGGTCGTTTCCGGTGGCCTTGCCGACGGTCTCCTTGCCCTTCCCCTTCAGCTGCTGCATCTTGCCCTTGGCCTTGTCAGCCATGGCGGGGCTCCCTTCTCGACCATCTCGTCGTTGAACAGAGGTCCTCGCTGTCGCGTCTGCCCCGGGCGACCACGGGTACACATGAAAATGGTCAGCAGCAGCCGAGACGGCCGGTGAGGCTGCCCAGCTCGGCCGCGAGCACGTCGGGGGCTTCCAGCGGCAGGAGGTGTCCGACGCCGGGGACGACGCTCATCTCAGCGTGCGGGATGTAGGGCAGCAGGTGATCTCGCAGTACGTGGGGTGGTTCCACCGCATCGCTTCCGCCGACCAGGACCGTGACCGGAACATTGATCGCCCGAGCGGCGTCCGCGATGTCCGTCGCTATCCCCCGCAGCGGCCACTCCCGGCGGGCTTCGGGGTGCTGGACGGCGAGACTGTCGCGTACGACGGCGGCCCGCAGCGGTTCCGGCAACGGGACGGCGGTCAGGACATGGGTGAGTGCCTGCGCGACGGACTCCGCCGAGTCGTATGCGTGGGACAACCCCTCCTGGTATTGCGGGGTCACCGCGGCGGGCGGCCTCGGCGGCGCGGGCGCGACCAACAGCACGCCGGCCAGTCCCGCGGGCCGGCGCGCGGCGACGACCTGACTCACCTTTGCGCCCATCGAGTGGCCGACCAGCACGAAGCTCCTGAGCTCCATCGCCTCGATCACCTTCCCGAGGTCGTCGGCGAGCTGGTCCAGTGCGTAAGGGCCGGTCAGTGTCCGTGAGGTGCCCCAGCCGCGCTGGTCGAAGCGGACCGTGAGCTGGTCGGCGGGAAGCCTCGCGATGACCGCGTCCCAGGTGGCGGCGGAGCCGCCCCAGTAGTGGACGAACACCAGCGCCGGACCTGTGCGCCCCTTCGAGCGCACTTCGACGGTGCCGCCCGCCACACGTACGGTGCTTGTCTTTTCCATCATTCCCGTTTCCATTCCCGACGCCGGTGCACGGCGGATCGCGACCGTGTCCGCCGCGTGTGTGCAAGCACCACCTGCAGGAGGTGGCGCTCGTCGAAGCTACAGTCGTGCTCCGGGCGCACTACGGTGGAAAGCGACGAAACTCTTGTGGAAAACGGACATCATCCCGTGCGGCAACTGCACTACCTGCCCGCGCTCGGCGCGGCGTACGGGGTAGAGGTTCTCGACTTCGCGCGGCTCCGTGCGATGGACGGCGCGGGTGCACGCACCCGGCCGCAGCGACCGGAGTTCCACGTCCTCGCCCTGGTCGTCTCCGGGCGGGGTGAGCACGTGGCGGACTTCGAGAAGTACCACCTGCGGGCCGGGAGCGTGGTGTCCATCCGGCCCGGCATGGTGCACCGCTGGAGCGAGGTCGACGGCGTTGACGGTCCCCTGATCCTCTTCCGGCCCGGCTTCCTGCCCGACCTGGGCCCAGCTCTTGCGTGGGACCACTTCGCGAGTGCCACCTGGCAGCTCGACCCGCAGGTTCAACCGCATGCGGTGCTGGCGGCCGGCCATCTGCGAGACGAGTACGATCTGGCGGTGCGAGCGCCGCGACTGGCCTCCACCGCGCTTCTGTCCCACCTCCTGGCGGCATTGGTCCTACGGGTGCTGCCGCTCGGGGCCACCAACTCCACCACGGGCACGGGGCGCTCTCAGGACGCGTTCCTGCGCTACCGGGCCGCGGTCGAGGAGCACTTCACCGAGTGGCATCAAGTCGCGGACTACACCCGGGTGACGGGCTACGATCGGCGAACGCTGACCCGGGCCACCCGTGCCGCGACCGGTGTCGGCGCCAAGGAGTTCCTGGACCAGCGGATCGTGCTGGAAGCCAAACGGCTCCTCGCCCACACCGACTTGCCGGTGAACAGATGCGCACGGCGCCTCGGCTTCCAGGACGCCGCGAACTTCACCACCTTTTTCCAGCGCGGAACGGGAGCACCGCCCAGCACGTGGCGCACCGCCGATGCCCGCGCTGCACTCCCCTCATGAGGCCGGCGTCCCGGAAACCGGCGGGCCACCGGAGAGCGGTAGGCGCAGACGCGGTTCATCCAGCGTGGTCCGCGGCTTCCTGACCCGTGTCGAGAGCGGCCAGGACACGGTCGGGGGTCAGGGGCAGTTCCCGCAGCCGCCGGCCGGTGGCGTGGCAGACGGCGTTGCCGATCGCCGCGGCCGTGCCGACGATGCCGATCTCCCCGACGCCCTTGCTGCCCATCGGGTTGAGGTGCTTGTCGTGCTCGTCGATCCAGTGGGCCTCGATGGCGGGGACGTCGGCGTTGGCCGGCACGTGGTATGCGGCCAGGTCCCGTTCCGCGAAGTCGCCGAACTCCGGGTCGAGTCCGCTGTGCTCGGTGAGCGCCATGCCAAGCCCCATCACCATTCCCCCGATGAACTGGGAGCGGGCGGTGAGCGGGTTGAGGATGCGACCGGCCGCGAAGACGCCGAGCAGCCTGCGGACGCGTACCTCGCCCGTGACGGTGTCGGCCTGGACCTCGGCGAAGTGAGCTCCGAACGAGTGGCGCGCGTACGGGGACTTCTGGTTCGCCGACTGGGTGGTGTCCGCGGAGGCCGAGAGCCCGACGGCGGGCAGCGGCCCCTGGTGTCGGGCCAGCCGGTCGGTCAGAGCGGTACACGCGTCGTGGACCGCCCAGCCCCAGGACGCCGTTCCGGTGGAGCCGCCGGCGACGGGGCTGGGCGGCAGCGCGCTGTTGGCGATGGTCAGCGAGACGTCGTCGAGCCGGACGTGCAGGGCGTCGGCGGCGATCTGGGCCAGGACCGTCCGGGCGCCGGTGCCGATGTCGGTGGCGTTGACCTCGACCAGGTAGCTCCCGTCGGGCCGGGCGTGGGCCCGGGCGCCGCAGGGGGCGATGTACACGGGGTAGGTGGCGGCGGCCACTCCGGTCCCGATGAGGAGCGGCCCCTCGCGGTGGGGTGGTCGGCGGCCGGCCCAGCCGAACCGGCGCGCGCCGTCGCGCAGGCACTCCACAAGGTGGCGGCTGCTGAACGGGCGGCCGCTGTCGGGCTCGGTGGAGCTGTCGTTGCGTACGCGCAGCTCGACGGGGTCCATGCCGAGGGCGTCGGCGAGCTCGTCCATGGCCGACTCCAGGGCGTACATGCCGGGGGTTTCGCCGGGGGCTCGCATCCAGGAGGGCGTGGGTACGTCGAGGGCGGTGACGCGGTGGGTGGTGCGGCTGTCGTGGACGGCGTACATCACCCGGGCGGGCACGCCGGCCTGTTCGACGAACTCGCGGATCTGCGAGGTGTGGGTGGTGACCTCGTGGACGAGGGCGGTGAGGGTGCCGTCGGGGCGGGCGCCGAGCCGGAGGTGGTGGAGGGTGGGCGCGCGGTGTCCGACGACGGCGGCCAGGTGTTGCCGGGGCAGCGAGAGCGTGACGGGGCGCCCGCAGTGCCGGGTGGCCATCACGGCGAGGACGACGTGGGGGCGCGGGGTGCCCTTGGAGCCGAATCCGCCACCGACGTGTTCGGCCAGGACGGTGATCTGGTCCTCCGCCAGCCGGAACAGCCCAGCCAGGACATTGCGCACGATCGTCGTGCCCTGGCAGGAGTCGTGCACGGTGAGGTGGCCGCGTTCGGCGTCCCAGTCGGCGGTTGCGGCGTGCGGTTCCATCGGGTGGTTGTGCAGCGGCGGCACCGAGTAGCGGACGTCGACGCGTACGGGCGCGTCGGCGAACGCCGTGTCCGGGTCGCCCTGTTCGCGGTGCGCGGGATAGCCGCCGTTCGCCTGCTCGGGGGTGTACAGGCCCGGGTGCCCTTCGCGCAGCGTGACGTCGTGCTGTTCGCTTTCGTACGTGACTCGCACGGCGTCGGCAGCGGCCCGCGCGCCCTCCAGGGTGTCGGCGACGGCCAGGGCGACGTACCAGCCGCGGTGCGGCACCCGCAGGTCCTGCAAGAGTTGCAGGGTGGGGTCGTCGGAGGGACCCAGGCGGGGGGCGTCGTAGGGGGTGAGGACGGCCAGAACGCCGGGCAGGGCCAGGGCTTCGGTGGTGTCGATGCCGGTGATCCGGCCGCGGGCGACGGTCGAGGGCACCGGCCAGGCGTACGCCCGCAGGGGCAGGTGCTGTTCGGCGGCATAGCGGGCGGCGCCGGTCACCTTCTCCCGGCCTTCGCGCCGCGGGACGGAGGAGCCGAGAGCGGCGGCTGGGGCTGAGGCAGTGGATTCGAGGGTGGCGGAGGTCGGGCTCATCGTGGTCCTGTTCCTGGTCGGTGCGGCCGTGGCGCCGCTACGGCGCGGCGGGGGAACCGGGGTGCGTGCCGGCCAGCTCGGCGATGGCGTCACAGGCGAGATTGCGGGCGAGCGGGATCTTGTAGGCGTTGTCCCGCAAGGGCCTCGCCTGCGCGAGTTCGGCGTCGACGGCCGCGCGGACGGCGTCGGGGTGCGGTACGGCGCCGGTCAGCAGCTCCTCGGCCGTGGTCGCGCGCCAGGGCCGGTGGGCGAGGCCGCCGAAGGCGAGGGCGACCAGGCGCACCCGGCCGTCGTCGGCGTCGAGGTCGAGGACGACGGCGACCGAAGCGAGGGCGAAGGCGTACGAGGCGCGTTCGCGGGCCTTGCGGTAGAGGGAGACGGCACCCGACGGGGCGGGGGGCAGCAGCACCGCCGTGATGATCTCCCCGGCGCGGATGACGGTGTCCTGCTCGGGCCGGTCGGCGGGCAGCCGGTGGAACTCGGCGGCCGGGACGGTACGGGTGGTGCCCGTGCCGCCGTACAACTCGACTTCGGCACCCAGCGCGGCGAGGGCCACGGCCATGTCGGAGGGGTTGGTGGCGATGCAGTGCTCGGAGTGTCCGAGTACCGCGTGGTCACGGTGGAGGCCGTCGCGTGCCCCGCAGCCGCTGCCGGGTTCGCGCTTGTTGCAGGGTTTGGAGAGGTCCTGGAAGTAGCCGCAGCGGGTGCGCTGGAGCAGGTTGCCGCCGGTGGTGGCGACGTTGCGCAGCTGGCCGGAGGCGCCGGAGAGCAGCGCCCGGCTGAGGAGCGGGTAGCGGGTGCGCACCAGCGGGTCGGCGGCCAGGTCGCTGTTGCGGACCGTGGCGCCGACGCGCAGACCGCCGTCGGGGAGCTCGTGGATCTCGTCGAGCGGCAGGCGGGAGACGTCGATGAGGGTGCCAGGGGTCTCGACGCCGAGTTGCATCAGGTCCACGAGGTTGGTGCCGCCGGCGAGGTAGCGGGAGCCCGGGTGGGCGGCATAGGCGTCGGCCGCCTCCCGGAGGCTGGTGGCGCGTACGTAGGCGAAGGGTTTCATGCGGTCACCTCCGCACCGGTCGTGGTGGCTGCGGCGTGGGCTTCCGCATCGGCGACGGCTCGGACGATCGCGGGGTAGGCGCCGCACCGGCAGAGGTTTCCGCTGAGCCGCTCCCTGATCTCCTCGGTGGTCAGCACAGCAGGTCCGGACTCCGCCAGGGCCGCGCCGGCGGTGACGTGCGAGGGGTGTCCGACGGCGGCTTCGCGGAGCACGCCGACCGCGGAGCAGAGCTGGCCGGGGGTGCAGTAGCCGCACTGGAAGGCGTCGTGATCCATGAAGGCGCGCTGGAGCGGGTGGAGGGTGCCGTCGGGCCCGGCCAAGCCCTCGACGGTGGTGATCGCGCAGCCGTCGAGGGCCACGGCCAGGAGCAGGCAGCCGTTGGCGCGCCGGCCGTCCACCAGAACGGTGCAGGCACCGCACTGCCCGTGGTTGCAGCCCTTCTTGGCGCCGGTCAGGTCCAGGTGCTCGCGCAGGGCGTCGAGGAGCGTGACCCGGTGGTCCAGGTCGAGGTCATGACGGACACCGTTGACACGCAGGGCCACACGGGAGCGGGCGGTCCCGGCGAGGGCGTCGTCCGAGGTGTGCGGCGCCGGTCCGGCGCCGCCGTCGGGAGCGGGCCGGGGGGTGGGCGGGTCGGTTGCATGGGCCACGACGAGCTCCCTTGACGTCCGTTCGGGGAGGGAATATCCCCTTCGACTGCCCAGACTGACCCCTTGCACGCCCGAGAGCGCCGCACGCCCCCGGTGGCCTCCCCCGTACGGCTCACAGGCGGGAGCGGTCTACACCACTGCGCTCGGGAGGAAGTCAGCCATGTCCGCGCGCGGCGCACGGCGGCTCCCCCCGGGGCCGGCCGCCACCTGAGCTGCGCTTTCTGGGCGTGTTGGCGCCCGGTTGCGCGTCCGGCAACGGCGGCCGACGGACAGTGGAGGTACGCCGCCGGCGTGAGCCTGGATGAACGAGGGTGTGAGAGCTTTGACGTTTCAGCATCCGGCGCGCAAGCGTCAGGACGGTCGGCGGGGTCGGTTCGAGGAGTTCGCCGAACTGGCGTCGAACTTCACCAGTTCGCCGCTGTTCGCGGCGCTGTGCCTGTTGCTGGTGGGCGGTTTCATCGCGGTTCACGTGGCCGGGTTGTCGACGGAGTGGCAGGTACTGGTCGGCGACTCGATGGCGGCGGTGACGCTGTTGCTGCTGGCGATGCTGAAGAACTCCGAGCGGCGGGCCGAGCACGCCATCCAGCGCAAGCTCGACGCGATCGCCCGGGCGATGCTGGAGCAGCAGGAGGGCAAGCGCGGGCAGGCGTACGAGGACCTGAAGGCGGCAGTCGGAATGGAGGAGCGCCTGTAGTGGCGTCCGGGGTTCAGGTCTGGGCGGCGATGGCGATGCACAGCGCGGCGATACCCAGGGCGAGCCAGGCCACGTAGTCACCGATGCGTCCGGAGTGCAGGCGGCGCAGCGTCCGCACGGCCCGGGCCACCGGGTGCTGTGTGGTCAGCTCGGGTGTGCGCTGGTGGACCGCGGCAGTGGCCAGGACGACGGCGATGCCGGTGGACAGCAAACCGAGGAGTACGCCGGTCGCGGTCCATTCGGCGGCCGGCGCGGGGGCGCCCGCGTCGGCTGCGTTCGGCAGGGCGAGGACGGTGGCCGCGTACCGGGCGGGGTCGGTGAAGACGGCCGCCCCGTGGGCCAGGGCAGCCGCGACGGCGGGCAGGACGCCGATCACGACAGCGAGGGTGAGCAAGGCAGCCGGGACGACGGTCATGGCGGGCGGCAGGTCGCGCTGGGGAGAGCGGATCTCGGGTTCCTCTCCCTCGCCGGTCGTCTCCTCCTGGTCTGGACGGCTGCGCGGGACGGGCCCTATGCCGAGGAAGATGCGCAGGGCCGCGCGCAGGGCGGCGGCGCCGGTGACGGCGGATGCTGCGACGAACACGGCGGCCAGCCACGGCTGCCAGCGGGCGGCGGCGTCCTCGGTGAGGGCCTTGCCGAGCCCGGTGCCGAACGGCGGCATACCGGCCAGCGCCAGGGCCCCGGCCACGAACAGCACCCCGACGAGGCGCAGGTCGCGGGCCTTGCCGTGCAGTCCGTGCTCGTCGACGGAGCCGTAGCGGTCCAACAGGATGCCGGTGAGGGCGAACAGCGCGGCCTTCACCAGGCCGTGCGCGGCGACGTACACCGCCGTTCCGGCGGATCCGCGTGGGGTGAGCAGGGCGACTCCGACAAGGAACAGGCCGACGTGGCTGACGGTGGAGAACGCCAGGAGACGTTTGAGGTGGCGCTGCTGCCAGCACATCAGGGCGCCGACGAGGGCGGTCAGGACGCCGAGGGCGGTGAAGGCGGTGCGGAAGGCGGGGTGGGGGATGCCGCCGGGGCCGGAGAAGACGGTCCAGTAGATGCGGGCGATGCCGTAGACGCCGAGTTCGACCATGACACCGGACATCAGCATGCACACCGGCGTGGGCGCCACGGCGTGGGCGTCGGGCAGCCAGAAGTGGAACGGCACCGCCGCGGCCTTGACCAGCAGGGCGGTACAGATCAGGGTGAACGCGACAACGGTCAGTGCGTCGGTGCGATGCGAAGCCAGGCTGGCTCCCAGGCGGGCGAGGTTGAGTTCGCCGGTGCGGGCGTACAGCAGGCCGATGCCGAGCAGGGAGCAGTAGGCGGCGAAGGAGGTGACGATCCCGAAGGTGAGTGCTCCGTGCAGGGGGCGGGGGTCTTCGATCCGGTAACCGGTCAGGGCGTAGGCGGCTGCGCCCATGAGTTCGAAGAAGACGAAGGCGTTGAACAGGTCACCGGTGAGCGCGAAGCCGACCATCCCGGCCTCGAAGAGCAGGATCAGGGCGGGGAAGGCGCCGGCGTGCTCCCCGGTGGGTTCGTCGAAGTACCGCCAGGAGTAGACCACGACCGCCAGGACGAGGACGGCGACCAGCAGCGCCAGGCCGGCGCCGACGGGGTCGGCGGCGAGCACGATGCCCAGGCGGGCGGGCCAGCCGCCCAGGTCCGCGGTGGCGAGGTCGCCGCTGTGTGGCCAGAGCAGGGCCAGGCAGACCACCTCGGTGCTCGCGGCCGCGGTGGCGAGGATGTCGCAGCCGGTCCGGGGCAGGGTCCGGCCGGCGACTGCGAGCAGGGCCGCGCCGAGCAGCGGGATGGCCACGGCGAGCGGCAACAGGGTGGCTTCGGTCACGGTCTCAGCCCTTGAGGCCGGTCAGGGCCTGCGGGTCGACGGTGGCGTGGCGCTTGCGCAGTTGGATCGTCAGGGCCAGCAGCAGTGCGGTGACGGTGGCGCCGACGACCACGTCGGTCAGGGCGAGGGCCTGCACGACGGGGTCGACGACCGGGCGGGTGCCGGGGGTGATGTCGGAATAGACGGGGGCGGTGGCTCCGCGGCGGTATCCGACGGCGAGGAGCAGGAGGTAGGTGGACGACTGGGCGACGGCCAGGCAGCCGATGGCGTGGATGAGGTTGCGGCTCGTGACCAGGCCGAACAGGGCGATCAGCAGCACCCATCCGGCAGCCAGGAACACCCAGGTCCCCATCAGGTGTCTCCGCCTCTGTGCCGGCCGGGGTCGGTGAGCTCGACGGCTTGGTCGAGGAAGTGCGCGAGCAGGCAGATGAGGCCGGAGGCGACCTCGACGCCGACCGCGGCGTTCAGCACCGGGACGGTGCCGCCGGAGGTGATGGTGTTGAACGTGCCCAGCGGCAGCACGTTCTTGAGGAACGCACCGCCGACGATCAGACCGGCCAAGCCGATCAGCGTGTAGGACGCGGCGGCGAGGGAGTCCGCGACATCGAGGACGGTCAGCGGGCGCAGCTGCTTCAGGACGCGGTAGTCGGCGGCGAGGTATGCCAGGTGCAGGGCGGTGGCCAGGACCACGCCGCCCTGGAAGCCACCGCCAGGCGAGAGCTGGCCGTGCGCCACGACGTAGACCCCGACGACCAGGGTGACCGGGAGCAGCAGGGCACCGAACAGGCGGGTGGTGGGCATGACGCGTTCGGCTTCGGCACGGCGGTGGCGTTCGTCGCGTGCCCGGCGCAGCAGCAGGGTCGCGCCGAGGACGGTGCCGAAGAGGATGGACTCCTCGCCGAGGGTGTCGAAGGCGCGGATGTCGAAGTTGACGGAGGAGACGACGTTGGCGGTGCGCCGGTCCAGGGCCGCCGCCACCGCCCGGTCGCCGTACGGGTGGTGCGGGGTTCCGAAGGACGGCAGGCGCAGGCACGCCGCGGTGAAGAAGCCGGCGATCACCAGGGCCGCGACCAGGAACATCACCAGCCGGGAGCGCGCCGTCACCCTTGGCCCCGCTTCTGCGCGCGGTCGCCTTCGCCGTTGCCCGTCTCCCCGCTCGGGGGGCGGGTGACCTTGCGGACGGTGAGCAGGATCAGCAGCGGAGTCAGCGCGGTGCCCACCGCCAGCTGCGACAGAGCGACGTCGGGTGCCTGCAGCACCGCGAACAGCACCGCGAGGCCCAGGCCCAGCACCGAGAGGACGACGGCCTGGCGGGCGGGGTCCTGGGTGAGGACCGCGACCGTGGCGGCCAGGACGACGAAGACGACGGCGGCACCGATCAGCCACTCGTTCACGGCCTGCTCCTCCCCTCGTGTTCAGCCTGGCGGGCGGCGCGGCCGACGGCGATCGCCGTGACCGTCCCGCCGAGAGCGAAGAGCAACCCGATGAACAGGGTCTTGACGGCCGCCCGTCCCGCACCCTGGTCGACGGCCACGGCCGCTGCGATCAGCGGCACCCCGGCCACCGGGGCCGGGGCCAGGGCGTGCAGCCGCATCAGAGTGCCGCGCAACCGCACGAGAGCGGCCGCGGACAGGAGCATGCACGCCACGCCGGCCCACAGCAGCACCAGCACGACCACGTGATGCGGCGTCAATGCGGTCTCCTTCCTCGCCGAGTGGGCGTGGTGCGGTCAGGGCCCGGGGGTGGACTCGTGGGGCCGGGAATCGTGGTGGCGGCCGGTGACGAAGCGGGTGAACACGAGGGTGCCGGCCGGGCCCAGCACGGCCAGCATCAGCGCGAGGTCCTGGTAGGAGGACCGGTCGTAGGCCGGGGGCAGCAGCAGGAAGAGCGCGCCCACCACGCTGGACAGCAGCGATGCTCCGACGAGGCGGCGCACCGCGGTGCCCTGAGCCGCCACCCACAGGCACGCCGGCGCCGGGATCGCGAGCAGGACCAGAGCTGCGGCCGTCCATGCGTTCACCGTGCACTCCCCTTGCCTGCCACGGCCTCTTCCACCGCCCCCGCCCCCGGGCGCAGGGCGTGCACGACGGCCTCGTCGTCAGCGGGAACGTCGAGCACGCAGGTGTCCGCAGACGCGGCGAGCAGCGCGCCGGCCCAGCCGGCCTCCGCTCCGGGCCGCAGCCGCAGGTGTCGCACGGTCGCGCACCCGCCGGATCGGTGACCATGGCTGTCACCAGCACGGCCAGACCGCGCAGGACCGAACCCGGCAGCGCGAGGAGCGCACCCGGCGCCCCCTGGCCCCCACGAAGGCGGCCGCCCGCGGCCAGGCGCATCCGGTGGGCCATGACCGCCGCGCCCAGCGCGGCGAGGACGGCCACCAACAGTTCCACCGGGGACACGGAGCTGATGAACATCACCGTCAGTCCCGTCAACACCGCCCACCACACAACGATCTCGACCAGCGCGCGCACGACCCTCCCTCCCGTTGCCCGTGAGCATGCTCTCCACTGCCGGCGGGGCGCGGCAGGCGGCGCGGGCGGGTATCACCCGCCCGGCCCATTCCCGGCGGCGTTCAGTCCGGCGGCTCCGCAGGGCGGGGCTGCCCCGGCTCCGGCGGGGCGGGCTCGTGACCGGGGCCGGGGCCGGGCCCCGCCGGTTGCGGTGGCTCGGTCGGCGGGACCGGAGAGCCGGGCGGCGCCGGAGGATCCGGGGGCACCGGCGGCCCGGCCGGCTCCGGCGGCTCACTTGTCTGTACGGGGTCAGGCCCGGGGATGATGCCCATGATCATGGGGCTCCTGTCGTGTTCCTCTTCGAGCGGCCGTGGATGTTGCCGTGGCTGTTGCGTTGTTCGCCTCGTTGTTCGCCTCGTTGTTCGCCTCGTTGTACATTCAGCCGCTCCTCTACACGCGGCGCGCCCGCGGGGCGAACCCCGCTTGCACCCGTCCGGCCGCGCGCCGCACCGCGGCGGGGAGGGCGCCGAGCACGTGTGCGGCCCGCTGCTGGCGGCTGCGGGCGGCCGCCCGGTCGTCGAACCGGCCGTGCGCCCCGAAATCCCGTCCGGCATCGACCGGCTCGAACAGGTTGTCCGGGTCCCCAGCCCGGCGCGGGCGGTCCTCCTGCTGCGAGTCGAAGCCGGTCCGGGCCAGGTAGCGGTCCAGCAGACCGGGGACGATCGCGTTGGCCAGCAGCGTGGCCACGGTGCTGCCGCCGACCCAGTACTCGCGCCGCCGAGGGTGGTCGGCGGCGAACAGCACGGCCCGGGCGGCGACCTCGCTCTGGTAGATCGGCGCCACGGGTTGCGCCCGCTTGGACAGGCGGGAGCGGACCCAGTCGAACTGCGGGGTGTTCACGGCCGGCATCTGCACCATGGTGGTGCGCACCCGGGTTCCGGAGGCGAGCAGTTCGCAGCGCAGCGCCTCGTTGAAGCCCTGGATGGCGTGCTTGGCGCCGCTGTAGGCGCTCTGCAACGGGATGCCGCGGTAGGCGATCGCCGAGCCGACCTGCACGATCACCCCTCGGTCGCTGGGCAGCATCCGCTTCAGCGCCGCTTGGGTGCCGTACACGTAGCCGAGGTAGGTGACCTCAGTGACGCGCCGGTACTCGTCGGGGGTGATCTCGGTGAACGGGGCGAACACGGAGGCGAACGCGTCGTTGACCCATACGTCGATCGGGCCGAGTTCCTCCTCCGCCCGGGCGGCGGCCGCCTCCACCGCCTGCGCGTCGGCGACGTCGGCCTCGATGGCGATGACCTGGGCGGCACCCGCCTCCTCGGCATCGCGCACCGCCGCATTCAGGCCGGCCCGGCCGCGGGCGATCAGCGCGAGCCGGTCACCGCGGGCGGCGAACGCCACCGCGCACGCGCGTCCGATGCCTGCGCTGGCGCCGGTGATGACGACGGTCCGTCGCACGGCTTCCACAGGTTCCATGCTGCTGCGCCTTTCCCCGATCCGGCGCGGCAAACGGGCGCGGTGGCCGAGCGGCGCGCCACCGCGGTCGTCCTACGACCTCCTGCAGCCCGCGAGGTACCGTCGCCTGGCCGAGCGGCGCTTCGGCCAGGCCTGCGCCCGGGCCCGGCACGCGATTGCACGCCTCGGCCCGCGGGATGGGGCCATGCGGTCCGGCATCCGGTCCGACTGCGCGTGGGGCCTGGGCACGCGCCGTGAACGGGTGCCGGGGTGCGCCGGCAGGCCGGTCAGGCGCGCGGTGCGGCGAGGCGGGCGGCGGCTTCGAGCATCAGGGCGTGGACGAAGGCCTGTGGCAGATTGCCGCGCAGCTGGCGCTGGGCGACGTCGAACTCCTCGGCGAACAGTCCGGGTGGCCCGCACGCCGCGCGGTTGCGTTCGAACCAGCACGCCGCCTCGACGTCGTTGTGCTGCTGGTGCTCGGCCAGGGCCATGGTGAAGCCGCACAGCAGGAACGCGCCCTCGGCGTCCTCGAGGGGCCGCTGGTCGTGGCGGAACCGGTAGACGTAGTGATCGGTGGCGAGGTCGGTGCGCACCGCACGCAGGGTCGCGAGGGTGCGGGGATCGTCGGCGGGCAGGGCGCCGCGCACGGCGGGCAGCAGGAGGGCCGCGTCCACGCCGGCATCGGCCGGGGAACGCTGCCACCGCCCGGTGGGGTGCAGGCAGTCGGCCGAGGCTTCGGCGACGATGTGGTCCGCCAGCGCCTCCCACCGGGCGGCGGGGCCGGCGCCGGCCCCGGGGGCGGCGGCGATCGCGCGCAGTCCGGCGGCGCAGGCGAGCCGGCTGTGCGCCCAGCGGTCGTCGTGGAGCTCCCAGATCCCGGCGTCCGGCTCGCGGTGGCGGGCGGCGACGGCCTCCGCGGCGATCCGCGCGGCCTGCCAGCCGTCCGCATCGAGGCGGTCGTGGCGGGCAGCCGCTGCCAAGAGCAGCAGACTCTCCCCGAACACGTCGAGCTGGAACTGGCGGTTGGCCCGGTTGCCGACGACGTCGAACCCACCCGGGTAACCGGGCAGATCGAGGGTCCGCGGGTCGGGCAACGCCTGCCCGGTGGCGGTGTAGGCGGGTGCCAGAGCGGGCCCGTGATCGAGGAGACGGGCGACGGTGAAACGCACCGAGTCGTCCAGCAGCGGGTGCGCCCCCGCGGCGGCGACGGCCTGGCCGATGTAGGCCTGGTCGCGGATCCACACGTACCGGTAGTCGTAGTTGCGGCCCTGCTCGGCCCGCTCCGGCAGGCTCGTGGTGGCTGCGGCCACCGTGCCCCCGGACGGGCCGGTCATGCCGGTCATGACCGCGTACGCGTGCCGCGCGTCGCGGCTGCCCAGCGTGCCGGACAGGCCGGGCACGCTCGCGGTCCACCGGCTCTCGGTGGCCCGCCACCACACGTCGGGCGGCACCGGTTCGGGCAGTGACCGGTCGGAGATCTCCAGCACGAGGTCGTGGTGGGCCCCGGCCGGCAGCACCACGGCGGTCCGCAGCGTGCTGCCGTCCGCCCGGGCGTCCGGTGCCCCGCTCAGACGCACCTGCAGGGCGCCGGCACGGCCGGTCCACCGGCCGTGTTCGTCGCGGCGCACCTCACGCATCGGGCGCGTGCCGAAGCCGGCCGCCAGGTTCAGCTCCACCTTCAGGCGGGCCTCACCGTCGACGCCCTGGATCCGGCGCAGCACTACGGCGCGCCGCGGGTCACCGGGGTGGGCCAGGGCCTCGCGGCACTCGACGATGCCGCCGGTGGTGGTCCAGCGGCTGCGCCAGATCAGGCTGCCCGCCTCGTAGTAGCCGCCCCATGTGAACGGCTCGTCCGGGGTGACGGTGTACCAGCCTCGGCCGCCGATCAGGGCGGCGAACACCGCATCGTCGTCCCAGGCGGGCGTGCACATCCAGACGATGTCGCCGCGCGGTCCGATCAGCGCGCCGCGGTGCCCGTCCGCGAGCAGCGCGTAGTCCCGCAACGCGTGCGGAAGCGGGGCGCCGTTCGCCGTCGTGGGGGCCGTCATGGCCGGCTCCTTCCGGCACCCGTACCGCAAGCCGGTCCGGACGCGGGGGTGGTCGGGCCCGTCTCAGAGGTGGACACGGTACTGCTCCGCCACATCCGCCCGGATGGCAAGGCCGAGTCCGGGTTCACCGCCTCGGCCCGGCCGGACACTGCCGCTGGAGGGGTCGAGGGCGCCTTCGAAGAGCAGGTCCTCGATGCGGACGTGGTCGTGGAACCACTCCAGGTGCCGCACGTTCGGCACGGCCGTTGCGGCGTGGGCGTGGGCGTGCGGTGCGCAGTGCCCTGACAGCTGGAGGCCGTGGGCCTGGGCGAGGGCGGCGGCGCGCAGCCATACGGTGATGCCGCCGCAGCGGGTGGCGTCGGCCTGCAGGCAGTCGACGGCCGGGATCATGCGGGCGAAGTAGGGCAGGTCGTAGCCGTACTCGCCGGCCGCGATGTCCGCGGTGAGTGTGTCGCGCAGCTGGGCGAGGCCGGTGAGGTCGTCGGAGGAGACGGGCTCCTCGAACCAGGACACCCCCAGGCCGGCCAGCGCCCGCCCGATCCGGAGGGCCTGCTTGCGGGTGTACGCGCCGTTGGCGTCGACGTAGAGCTCGGCGTCGTCGCCCACCCGGGCACGGGCCTGTTCGGTGCGGTCCAGGTCGCGCCGCTCGCGCGTACCCCACCCTTCACCAATCTTGATCTTGAAGCGGGTGATGCCCTGGGCGGCCCACCCTTCGAGCTGCTCGGCGAGCCGGCCGTGCCCGTAGGTGGTGAAACCGCCGCTGCCGTAGACGGGCACCTCGGTACGGGCCCGCCCGAGCAGGTCGGCCAGGGGCAGGCCGAGGTGGCGGGCCTTGAGGTCCCACAGGGCGATGTCGACGGCGGAGATGGCGCCGGCGATCAGGCCGGGCCGGCCGGCGTTGCGCACCGCGCGGCTCATCGCCTCGTTCGCGGCCGGCGGGTCGGACACCGGCCGGCCGACGACCACGTCGCGGAGCATTCCGGTGACCACGTGGGCGGTGGCCGCGTCGCCGTAGGTGTAGCCCAGGCCCGTGCTGCCGCCGCCACGGGCCTCGACGAGGACCATGGTCGTCCGGTCCCAGGCGAGGGTGCCGTCCGCCTCCGGCGCGTCGGTCGGGAACTGCAGGGCCTGCACGTGCAGGCCCTCGACGACGGGGACACCGGTACCGGCGTTCATGACGGGTCCCCGGTGGTGTGCTGGACGGCTCCCCGGGCACAGTGCGGGGAGTCCGGCGCGGCCAGGGTGGCGGTGGCGAGCCCGGTGGCGCGCGGGGCGAAGACGCTGTGGGTGCGGCCCTCGCGGTGCGGCCGCCGGCGCAGAGGCATCATCGTGTCCAGACCTTCCGGGCCTTACGGTGCCGGAGTACGGCGCGGGCACCGCCCGCGGCCAGCCCGGCAGCGGCCCCGACCAGGCCCGCGGTCAGCAGGCGGGCCGGTGCCGGACGGTGCTGCGGGCGCGGGACGGCCTGCTCGGGGTGGTCCGCGGGCGGTGGCCCGTCCAGGGCCAGGGCCAGGGCCTCGGCCAGGTGCACCGCTCGGCGGCCGGTGCCGGCCTGTTCGATCTGGGTGCGGCAGCTGAAGCCGTCCGCAAGGACGAACGCGCCCGGCGCGGTGTCGCGTACGGCGGGCAGTACGCCCTGCTCGGCGATGACCTGCGAGAGGTCGTAGTGCCCCCGTTCGAAGCCGAAGTTGCCGGCCAGGCCGCAGCACCCCTCGTCGAGCACCTCCGCGTCCAGTCCCGCGCGGCGCATCAGTTCGCGGTCCGGATCGGCTCCGAGGACGGCGTGCTGGTGGCAGTGGGTCTGCACGGTCGCCGCCCGGCTCAGCTGCGGGGGCTGCCAGCTGTCGGGGGCGTGGTTGACGAGTTGTTCGGCGAAGGTACGCGTCTGGGCCGCGAGGCGGACGATGTCCTGGTCACCGGCGAGCAGGTCCGGGGCGTCGCTGCGGAAGACCGCGGTGCAGGAGGGTTCGAGTCCGACGATCGGCGTGCCTGCCTGCAGCCACGGCCTCAGCACTGCGGTGGTGCGTCGCAGGACCTTCGTGGCGGTGGCCAGTTGACCGGTGGAGATCCACGTCAAACCGCAGCACACCGGCCCGTCCGGCACGGCGACCCGGAACCCGGCGTCCTCCAGGACCCGCACGGCGGCGTCGGCGATGTGCGGGTGGAAGTGGTCGGTGAAGGTGTCCGGCCACAGCAGCACCGTCCGCGGATCGCCCGGATCGGGCTGCGGCCGGCCGGAACGGTGCCAGGATTCCCGGAACGATTCGGCGGCGAACAGGGGCGCATCGCGCTGCGGGGCGATCCCGGCCAGCACTTTCCCGATCCGGCTCAGGCCGGGGGCATGGAGTGCGGCGTTGGCCAGGGCCGGAGCGGCACGCGCAAGCCGTGTCCACAGCGGAAGCCAGCCCATCGCGTAGTGGGAGGCCGGGCGGAGCCGCCCCTGGTAGTGGTGGGCGAGGAACTCGGCCTTGTAGGTGGCCATGTCGACCCCGACCGGGCAGTCGGACTTGCAGCCCTTGCAGGCCAGGCACAGGTCCAGAGCGTCGCGTACCTCCGTGGAGCGCCAGCTGCCGGTGACCGGCGAATCGTCGTGTCCCCCGAGCATCTCGAAGAGCAGGCGCGCCCGGCCGCGGGTGGAGTGCTCCTCCTCGCCGGTGGCCCGGTAGGAGGGGCACATCACGCCGCCCTGCTGAGAGCGGCAGTTTCCGATCCCCACGCAGCGCAACACCGCCTGGCCGAAGTCGTTCCCGTCATCCGGGTACGCGAAGTACGTGCTCTGCGACTCGGGCCGCCAGGTGGCGCCGATGCGCATGTCGCTGTCGACGCGGTGCGGGTGCACGACCTTGCCGGGGTTCATCCGGTTACCCGGGTCGAACAGTGCCTTCACCTCCCCCATCGCCGCCATCAGCGCGGGGGTGAACATGCGGGGCAGCAGTTCACCGCGGGCCTGCCCGTCGCCGTGCTCACCGGACAGTGACCCGCCGTAGGAGGAGACCAGGTCCGCGGCGTCGAACAGGAACGCCCTGAACGCCTCGACACCTTTACCGTCGCGCAGTTCGAAGGGGATGCGGGTGTGCACGCAGCCCTGTCCGAAGTGCCCGTACAGGGAGGCCTGCTGGTAGCCGTACCGGTTGAAGAGCCGTTCCAGGTCGCGCAGGTAGTCACCCAGCCTCTCCGGCGCCACCGCCGAGTCCTCCCAGCCCTCCCAGGTCTCCGAGCCGTCCGGCGGCCGTGCCGTCACGCCGAGGCCCGCCTCGCGGGCCCTGAGCATCTCCTGCTCGCGCGCCGGATCATCGGAGAGCGCGACCCGCGGGTCGTCCTCGTCGCGGTCCAGCGCCCGCAGCACCTCCAGCGCCTGCTCGTCCGCCTCCTCCTTCGTGTCACCGGTGAACTGCAGCAGCAGCCAGCTCTCGCCCTCCGGCAGGCTGTCCAGGGAGTCGAGATGGGCGTGCTCCTCGCGCATCAGCTGCGCCATGCGCCCGTCGATGGCCTCCAGCTGGGTGGGGTGGCTGTGCTCGAGGAGTCCGGGTACGGCGTCGGCGGCCTGGTAGATATCGTCGAAGCCCAGGACCAGCAGTGCTTCGGCGGCCGGGACCTCGACCAGCTGCAGCTCCGCGCGAAGGACGGTGACGAGGGTCCCCTCGCTGCCGACCAGCGCCCGGGCGACGTCGAAGCCGTTCTCCGGGAGCAGGGAGTCGAGGTTGTAGCCGGACACGCGGCGCGGGATCTTCGGGTAGCCGGTCCGGATGTCGGCCAGGTGCCTGCCGGCGACATCGCGCAGCCCCTGGTAGAGCCGGGCCTGCGCGCCACCGGCGGCCACGATCCGCGCGTACTCGTCCTCGCCGGTCGGCCCGGCCCAGAACCGGGTGCCCTCGTAGGTGAGCACCTCCAGGCGGCTGACGTTGTCGACGGTCTTGCCGTACGCCTGGGCGGACGCGCCGCAGCTGTTGTTGCCGATCATGCCGCCCAGCGCGCAGTGCGTGTGCGTGGACGGCTTCGGCCCGAACTTCAGTCCGTGCGGGGCGAGCCGGCGGTTGAGATCGTCCAGGACGATGCCCGGCTCGACCACACAGGTCCGTGCCCCCGGGTCAACCGAGATCAGCCGGTGGCAGTACTTGGTCCAGTCGATCACCACGGCCGCGTTGGTGCACTGCCCACCGAGACTGGTACCGCCGCCGCGGGAGAGGACGGGCGCGGCGAACCGCGAGCAGACGGCCACCGCCGCGGCGCCGGCCTCCACGCTGCGCGGCACCACGACGCCGAGCGGGACCTGCCGGTAGTTCGAGCCGTCGGTCGCGTACGCGCCGCGGCTTCCCGCGTCGAAGCGGACCTCGCCGTCCACCTCGGCCCGCAGCGCCCGCTCGAGCGCGGCCGGATCCACCTCCTGCTCGGACAGCATGGGTCAGCTCCTCCCGTGGCCGGACAGGAACTCCTGGATCTTCGCCTTCACACCCTGCTGGACCACCGAGGCCCGGTCGCTGTCTCCTTTGAGCACGGACAGGGTGGCGGCCTTGATCTGGTCCCAGGAGGCGTGCGGCGGGATCGGCGGCACCGCCGGGTCGGTGCGGAAGTCGATGACGAACGGCCGGTCCGCCGCGAGCGCCTGACGCCACGTCGGCTCCACGTCCTCGGGCCGCTCCACCCGGGCCCCGTACAGGCCGAACAGCTGGGCGACGTCTGCGTACCGGACGTCGGGCAGGCTCTGCGAGGGCTCGAACTGCGGAGCGCCCTGCATCGCCCGCATCTCCCACGTGACCTGGTTCAGATCGTGGTTGTTCAGCACGGCCACCACCAGTCGCGGGTCCGACCACTCCCGGTAGTACTTCGCGGCGGTGATCAGCTCAGCGAGTCCGTTCATCTGCATGGCCCCGTCACCGACGATCGCGATCGCCGGCCGGTCCGGGTGCGCGAACTTCGCCCCGATCGCATACGGCACACCGGGCCCCATCGTCGCCAGCGTCCCGGACAGCGAGCCGCGCATCCCGTCACGGAAACGCAGATGACGGGCGTACCAGTTGGCCGCCGACCCCGAGTCCGCCGCCACGATCGCGTTCTCGGGGAGCAGCGCGTCCAGAGCGTGGACGACGTACTCGGGGTTGACCGGGTCCGCGCTCACCTCGGCGCGGCGCTGCATCACCTCCCACCAGCGTGCGGCGTTGTCCTCGACCGTCTTGCGCCAGCTGTCGTCCTGTTTGGCCTGCAGCATCGGGAGCAGTCGGCGCAGCGTCACGCCGGCGTCCCCGACGAGATTGACCTCGAAGGGGTAGCGCAATCCGACCATGGACGGGTCGAGGTCGATCTGCACCGCCCTGGCCTGGCCGAACTCGGGCAGGAACTGGGTGTACGGGAAGCTCGAACCGACCACGAGCAGGGTGTCGCAGTCCCGCATCAGCTCGTAGGAGGCGCGGGTGCCGAGCAGCCCGACCGACCCGGTGACATAGGGCAGCGTGTCGGGCAGCGCGTCCTTGCCGAGCAGGGCCTTCGCCACGCCGGCGCCGAGCAGGCCGGCGACCTGCTCGACCTCGGGCCGGGCGTGCCGGGCCCCCTGCCCGATCAGCATCGCGACCTTGTCGCCCGCGTTCAGGACCTCCGCCGCCCTGGCGAGGTCCTCCTCGGCGGGTACGGGCGCATAGTGCGGGACTCCGAGGCTGGAGGGAACCTGCTTGAACGCGTGTGCGGGGGGCTCGTAGTCGAGTTCCTGCACGTCGGCCGGGATGATCACCGCGGTGACGGTGCGCCGCGTGGCGGCGATGCGCATGGCGCGGTCCAGCACGTTCGGCAGCTGGGCGGGCACGGTGACCACCTCGCAGAACTCCGAGGCCACGTCCTTGTACAGGCTCGCCAGGTCGACCTCCTGCTGGTAGGAGCCACCCATGGCGCTGCGGTCGGTCTGCCCGACGATCGCCACCACCGGGACGTGATCGAGCTTCGCGTCGTAGAGGCCGTTGAGCAGGTGGATCGCACCCGGGCCGGAGGTGGCCGCGCACACCCCGGTGCGGCCGGAGAACTTCGCGTAGCCGACCGCCTGGAACGCCGCCATCTCCTCGTGCCGGGCCTGCACGAACTGCGGCTTGTTCTCGGCGCGGCCCCACGCGGCAAGGAGCCCGTTGATCCCGTCGCCCGGGTACGCGAAGACGTGCTCGACCTCCCAGTCCCGCAGGCGTTCCAGAACGTAGTCGGAAATCTTCATCAGCCAACTCCTCCACGCCGCAGACGGGGCCGCGGGGCACGGACGGGCCCGTACTGCGGCTAACCGCTGAGGCCGCGATGAAACCGCCGCCGGGTACACCGGCCGGTACCGGCCGGTACGGGCCCTCGTGCGGGCAGTACCACGTCACGAGGCGCCGCCCCCGGGTGCCACGCCCGCCCGGCGCCGACGGGCACCGACGCCGTGGGGCCGGGCGTGTGTCGAGCATCCAAACGGGGGAAGACGCCGGGTGGGCCCGGAGCGACACGTCCAAAGCCGCCCTGTTACGGCACGTGTACGACACGTGCGGCACGTGCGGCGCGCTCGTGCTCCGCAGAACCCCGTCAGGCAGTGCGCAGCACATGGGCCGCGCGCCCCGTCCGGTGCCGGCCGCCGCACAGCTTGGTCGCCACGACCGATCGGAGACTGCCATGAAACGCAACGCCTCGGATCCCCACCATCTGCTGGGCATCTACCTCAATGACCATCTGACCGGGGCGGGGTCCGGAATCTCCCTGCTCAAGCGGCTGGCACGCGCCCACCGCGACTCCGACGCCGGGCCACGGCTCGCCTTGCTCATCGAGGAAGTCACCGAAGACCGCGACAGCCTGCGCGAGATCATGACCTCACTCGACGTTCCCGTGAACCACGTCCGCGGCCTGCTGGGCATCGCCGCCGCCCAGGCGGGCCGGCTGAAGGGCAACGGCAGGATCCTCACGCGTTCGCCCCTGAGCGACGTCCTCGAGCTGGAGGCGATCCGGATGGGCGTGGAGGGCAAGAAAGAACTCTGGCGGACCCTGCACACCCTGGCCCACACCGAACCCCGCTTGGACGCCGAGGCCATGGGCCGGCTGCTGGCACGAGCGGAACGCCAGGCCGGTGCACTGGAGAGCCTGCGGCTGGCAGCCGTGGACCGCGCCCTGCGCGGCGGCTCCCCGCAGGTGCCTGCCGCCCCGCACCGCAGCCGCCACCGCGCGCCGAGGGCGGGGTGGGCGTGATGAGGGTCGTGGTGACCGGAGCGACCGGCAACGCGGGCACCAGCGTGGTCCGCGCCCTGGCGCTCGATCCAGAACTGTCCCAGGTGACGGGTGTCGCCCGCCGCCTGCCGGGCCACCGGCTGGAGGGGGTGCGCTGGGAGGCCGCGGACGTCGACCCCGGCGGCAGTGACCTCGACGCCCTCTTCCGCGGCGCCGACGCCGTGGTGCACCTCGCATGGAAGTTCCAGCCCACCCACGACCCGGTGGAAACCTGGCGGACGAACGTCCTCGGCTCGGTCCGCGTCTTCGAAGCCTGCGCGCGCAACGGAGTGCACGCGTTGGTGCACGCCTCGTCGGTCGGGGCCTACTCGCCCGGCCCCGAGGACGGCCGGCCCGTGGACGAGTCCTGGCCCACTCACGGCTGGCCCGGGGCTGCCTACACCCGGGAGAAGGCGTACCTGGAACGGTACCTGGACGGCTTCCAGCTCGCGCATCCGCAGATGCGGGTGGTGCGGATGCGGCCGGGATTCCTGTTCAAGCTGGCGGCCGCCTCGGAGCAGCGGCGGATCTTCGCCGGACCCCTGCTCCCGTGGTGGCTCGTGCGGCCCGGCTTGCTGCCCGCCGTGCCCGGCATCCGGGGCCTGCGGTTCCAGGTGCTGCACACCGACGACGCGGCCGACGCCTACCGGGCCGCCGTGGTGCGGCCCGTGCGGGGCCCGTTCAACCTGGTCAGCGACCCTGTCCTCGACAGCGGGTCCATCGGCAGGCTGCTCGACGCCCGGACGATCCGGCTGCCGGCCGCAGCGGCACGGTCGGCACTCTCCGCCGCTTGGCGCCTCCACATCGTCCCGGCCGCCCCGGGGCTGCTGGACGCGGTGCTCCGGCTGCCGCTTCTCGACGCCGGCCGGGCACGCGAAGAGCTGGGCTGGATCCCGCGGCACACGTCCGTGGAGGCGCTCCAGGAGTTCCTGGCCGGGCTGCGCGCCGGCGCCGGGGCCGACACGGAACCACTGGCCGGCGCCACCCGCCACTGACCCGTGCCGGGCGCGAACGTACGCACCGCACCGGAGGGCTCCCCTCGCCCGTGACGTCTGTGGCGGACCTACACCCCTACGACGGCCGGCCGTGCCCGCTCGATGCGCGCATGGTGTTGGTCAACGCCGATGTGCCGAGCCTCGGTCACTCGTCCAGCGTCCACTCGCCCTCCCCCCGCAGTCGATGTCGAGCACTCGAAAAATCGACTGCGGGAATCAGCGTGTGGGCACGGGAGAGCCGGGCAGGCGCCTGCCGGGGCCGAGTGGAGACGACGACCCACCGTGACGAGAGCCAGAGGAGAAACATGACCAAGCGCGAACACCCCCGAACAACTCCGTCCCAGGCGCCTGGGGAGAGCGGAGACCGCGAAGCCCGCCGTGAAGCCGAAGAAGCGGTGATGCCGGGCAGGAAGGACGGAGAGGCGGGTGACCCTCTCACCCCCAGCTCCCAGGCCCAGCGCCCTGGAGCGAAGAAGGGAGAGAAGGGCTCCGGTCATAACTGAGGGCTCGCGCCGGCTTCTGCCGTCCTGGCCGGGCCTGCCCGCGCATCCGGGTCCCGCACGCATCGCCCTCCCACCACACCCCGTATCCGAGAGGGTGCGAGAGGTGACGTTTCGTGTCAGAGTGGGCGAAAAGGCATCCATACGCCGCACGCAGCAAGGGAGTCGCCGTCATGGGCGGTATGAAGGACAAGCGCCAAGAGCCGGGGAAGGGCCGAGAGGAGCAGCAGCGTCCCGTCAGGCCCGGTCAGGACCCGGTGCACCCCGAGCCCGGTGCCCCCTCCCGCGGCAAGGGCCCCGATGAGATCACGCGCCGCGAGGACGACCCGCTGCACGAGGAACGCGCCCTGCGCGACGACGAGGTCTGACAGCACGGCGCCCCTCGCACGCAGAGCCCGGCCGGACGCCCCGAGCGCCCCGGCCGGGCTCTGTCACGCCCTGTTGCTTGAGTAGCAGGCACACCACACCCGGCGTCAGGGCTCGCCGTCGATGCCGAGCTGCCCGCGCTCCTAGGCCCTGTCGTCAAGGCCAGTAGCCCCGTCCGCGCGGACAGAGGGCGGCCGGCGGCCGGTGGTTTCAGTCCCCGCCAAGGGCAGGCGACAGCTCTACAGTTCTCACCGTGGAAGATCAGGAAGAACAGTTCCTCCAGGCCGTGCGTACCGTACTGACCGAAGCCGGATTCGCGCCCGCCGAAACCAGTGCCGAGGGTGTCCACGTGCTCCAGCACGCCCGCGGAGCCATGGTCGGCTGGATGCCCGAGGAGGTCCACCGCCTGCGCGTGCGCCGCCGCGGCCCCCGCCGCACCCGCACCGCTCCCCCACCCGAGCTCTCAGGGCTGCGCCACGCCTTCGGACTCGCACTGGCAGCCGCCTTCCGCAACGCCGGCTTCACCGTCGAGGACCGCGGCGACGAGTGGCTGCTCGTCATCGACACACGACACCAACCCGAGCTCTAGCCTTCCCCATCCGGCTCGAAGCGCAGGCAGGAAAAGACCGACAAGGGTGGGGAACGCCAGCGGCAGCCCCGGTCACCGCGCTCAGGGGCGGTAGGCCGCTGCCGCGATCTCGATGAAGGACCGGATCAACGGGTTGGTGTCACCTTCGTTGCACACCGCCACCACTCGGCTCGGCGCCATGTCGATCAGCGGCACCACGGCCAACTCCGCCGGCAGCTCGTGTCCGAGGGGGGCCAGCCCCACCGTGCCGTTCCACAGCACGGCGTGCAGGCATTCCTGGACGGCGCGCACCACTGGGCCCTCGCGCGGGGTGCCGCCGTTCCAGTACGACTGCCAGACGGGGTCGGTGCCCACCGGGAACTGGAACCAGCGGCGGTCGCTCAGCTCGGCCAGCCGCAGCCGGTCGCAGTGGGCCAGCGGATCGTCTGCGCGCAGGACGACGCCGACCGGATCGGTTCGCAGCGTACGCACCGTCAGGGCGGTCTCGTCGAAGGGCGCCCGGGTGAGGGCGACGTCGACCAGTCCGGTGCGCAGTCCGCACGTCGGGTCGGTCAGATCGGTGTCACGGATGCGGATGTCGACGCCGGGGTGGGTCCGGCGGTAGGCGGCGGCCAGCCTGGACACTCCCGGGTCGGTGCCGTCACCCAGGATGCCGACGGTGACGGTCGCGGCGCCGGCTGCCGCGGCGACGCGTACGCGGACGCGGTCAGCGTGGTCGAGCAGGGCTCGTGCCTCGTCCAGCAGCACTGCGCCCACCGGAGTGAGCGTGACTCCCGTGGGCGAGCGGGCGAACAGCGGGGCCCCGACATCGGCCTCCAACCGCTTGATTGCCCGACTCAGCGGCGGCTGACTCATGTGCAGTCGGGTGGCGGCCCGGCCGAAGTGGAGTTCCTCGGCGACGGCCACGAAATAGCGCAAGGTGCGGAGCTCCACGCTGCAACGATACCCCTGGGGTATCGGCACGGCGGGATGGGTCTTGGACACCGCCGGGCCCCCGGCGGTGCACTGGTGCGCATGACCGAAGAACTTCCGGGACCGTGCGGTTCACCGTCGGGGACGAGGACCACGACGCCACCACGGGCAAAGCAGCCGAGGTCGGTGCCGTGAACCGATGACTCATGAAGAACGGGAACTATGAACATCGCCTACTGGATCGTCGCGGGACTGCTCGCCCTCTTCTACGTCTACGCGGGCACGCTGAAGGTGATCCGCAGCCGCGATCAGCTCCGGCCGATGATGTCGTGGGTCGACCGCATCCCGTTGCCCGCCCTCCGGGCGCTGGGGACGGTCGAAATACTCGGCGCGACCGGCCTGATCCTGCCGCCGCTGACGGGCATCGCGCTCCCGCTGGCGCCGGCCGCGGCCACCGGCTTCGTACTCCTCCAGGCAGGTGCGATCACCGTCCACCTGACCGGCGAAGACCGCCGGATCGCACTCAACGCCGGGCTCACCATCACTGCGGCCGTGACCATCTGGCTGGCCGCCGGGCTGTGATGGAGCACAGCCGGCGACGTCCGGACGCAGCCCCTCATCCCTGGTGCGAGGAAACGGTGAAGTTGCTGTAGCCGCCGCTGTCCGTGGTGGCCGGTGAGGGGCTGTACACGGTCCCCGTGTCGGCTTGCCGTCCTTGGATGGAAAGGGTGTCGTAGGCGGAGAGCGGCGCGCCGTCGACAGTGACGTAGGAGAACGGAACATTGACGGCCTTGGGCCAGGTCGAACCCAAAGTGAAGACGTGAGGACGCTCCACGATGACCTCGGCGCTCTCCGAGCGCGCCGCAGGAGCCGTCTCGGTCAGGGTCTGGCGTTGTCCGGGGCGGGAGAGGTTTTCGATGGTGAGGATGTACTTGGCGGGGTCGGCGGTGCTTCGGACCACTGAAGCCGACATGCGGTCTCCGGCCTCTACGACCAGGGGAACGGGCTGCTCGCGCGTGTCGCCGCCCGCGTTGATGACCTCCCAGAACGCTTGGTGCTGAGGGAAGAGGTCGCCCCGGCACGTGGCGTGGACACCGACCTGGACCAGGCTTTCCGTGGCGCTCGCGGCGAGCCCGTCGAGACCGACCCAGACGCTGAGCTGGTTGTCGGGGTTCTCCTGACGGCAAGTGACGGCGGGTTCGGTCCACACTGCGGTCACTGCGCGCGGGGCGGCGTTGACCGGGCTGCTGGGTACCGCGTACCCGGCCCAGTTGCCGTCGCCGTAGGGGTTGTCGATCAGGTGGAGGTCGTCGACCTGGACCCAGGAGTCGGCGCCAGGGGCGTTGTAGCCCACGTAGAGCGTGACGGAGGTGTTGGTACCGGAGTTGAAGGCCATGTGGAGGAGCTGGTAGGCGCCGTTGCTGATGACCTTCCCGTAGTTCTTCTGGACGATCGTGCGACCGTTCGTTCCGCGGGCTCCGAAGTAGCCGGTCGTGTAGTTTCCGGACGTACGCACCCAGCCTTCGAGGTAGTACACCGTCTGCGGTTTGACTGTGACCTTCTGTGTTACGGCGTTCCAGTTACGGCTTGAGGTGCGGATGAACGCGTTCTTCCGCCCGGTCTTCTGGTACCCGAGGTCAATGTCGATGCCCTTGTAGTCCGGGCCCTCGCCCGACCAAGGAGCAGAGATGACGCGACTGTTCTGCTCTTCGAAACCGGGATCGCCGACCGTGCCGATCGGGGCTGCTGACACCTGGTCCGCCAAGCCGGCCAGTAAGGTGGCCACGAGAGCCGCCACCAAGATCAAGGGCCACATGCGCCGGCCTTCGAACGTCCTGTTCCGTCGTGCTTGGAGATACACGAGCCCCCCTCGCGCCGTGTCCCCCGAGGTGCGTGGCCCCCGGGGGCATGCCGTGCCCCGCCTATCGGGACGCTAACGGCGTCGACTCCCGCAGCCAAGCCGTCGTCTCGGCGCACCGAAGCGCCGAAGGGGCGTGCACTGCCGGCTGCGCGCGCCTGTATCGGGACACGCTCCGGCGCTGCCGCGCTCCGGGAAACGTTCCGGCTGGGGCAGGGGTCAGGGCGTGTTGTAGGCGATGATCGCGCGGGCCAGGTCGCCGGGCTGCAGGCCGTCCGGTTCCCCGGTGACGTCGTCGACAGCGACGATGTCCAGGTTCTTTCGCAGCTCCGGGGCCGTCCAGGGGCCGAGGAGCTGCTGGTGCAGGAGCGCGTTGGAGGAGGCCGCACGTTCCAGGAGGAAAGTGCGGGTGATACCGGAAGGACCCCGGAAGGCCGCTGGGGCCTGGCGGACGGGGGTCATGCGCCAGCGGGCGTTCGCGCTGGTGACGGGAGTGACGTTGCGCAGGTGGTCCGGCGGGTAGGACCAGCACTGCCCCTGCCAGGGGAAGGCGTCCATGCGGGGGTCGTAGAAGGAGCCCGAGGCGCAGGTCGTCGAGTCGGGTAGAGCGGTGAAGCTCTGTTGCAGGCCGGCCAGGCCGAGGAGGGTGTCCGGCTGGACGATTGCGGCCATGACGAAGAACTTCCCGGCGTCGGCGCCCGGGTCGCGGGCCAGCGCGGCCCGGTCGCACGCGATCGTCTCTGCGAACAGCGCCTGGGGCTGGCGAAGTCCCTGAGGTAGTTGCCGGCCGGCGGGCTGTCGGCGGGGTAGCTGCCGCGGCCCGAGGCGGTGGCGGTGGCGTTCCAGCTCCAGTCCAATGTCGCAGCTCTTCGGAGGATGCCCGATTCCAGCCCTCCGCCGGCACCCCTGGCCCCCGTACGCACGACCACGCAACCGGCAGGTCGCCGGAGCGGGCCCCGCGACTGCGAGGCCGAGGCAGGCGGCTGACGGCAGGACGCGCGCCATCGCGCTACGAGCCACCCGCCGCCAAGCCGGCCAGGACTGCCGACGCACGCCCTCCCCCGGCATACGCGACGAACAGGTGGTCGTGGTGCAGCCCGGCCACCACGTTGCAGCTGAGGCCCACCTCCGCCAGGGCGGTGGCAACCGCCGCGGTCAGACCGACCGCGTCCAGGGCGGAGTGCACCCGCAGGGTGATCCGAGCGGCCACGTAGTCGTACGCGAGGCCGGCCTGGTCGGCCTCCTCCCGCAGGAGCACCAGCGTGAGCCCCTCGTCCTCCCGAACCGTGACGAACGGACGGACATCCGCCGGCACTTCGCCGCCCGGGGCGAGGGTGAACACGTACTCCGCCTCGTCGAGCCGGGGACTCATCGACGCAAGCAGCTTCTGCAGGTCCCTCTCTCCCGCCATGCAGCCTCCTTGGGGCGCCCCGAGTCATCGCGCGGCCTTAACGTCGCCGCACCGGACTCCCCGGCTTGTGGGTTACCCAGAGCAGTTCCGCCGGCCAGCGGTGTGCCCAGTCGGGTGGGTCGGTTTCGTTGTAGCCGTTGGGTGTTCCGAGTTCGGGCCGCGGCTCGATGAGGTCGTCGATGATGAGACCCGCGCCGCGCAGGACCTTCACCCAGTCGCCATAGGTGAGCTGATAACTGGTCGCGCCGTCGCCCTCGGCGATGGTGTTCAGCCCGAAGTAGTCCTGCTGCAGCGTCGTGGTCACGCGGCTGGCGGCTTCGTCGTAGCAGGCTTCGAACCATGGGCTGGCAACGTTGAACACCAGGCGCCCGCCTCGGCTCAAGACGCGTGCGGCCTGCGGGACGGCGAGGTGCGGGGGCGCCCAGCTGAGCCCTCCGAAATCGCAGAACACCAGGTCGAAGCTGTCGGCGGCGAAGGGCAGTTGTTCGGCGGCGCCTTGCACCAGCGCGTAGCGGGTCGCTCCCATCGCACGGGCCGCGGCGCCGAGTTGGGCTTCGGACAGGTCGAGCCCGACCACGGTGGCGCCCTCGGCGGCGAGCGCCCTGGACCACTGGCCGGCGCCGCAGCCGAGTTCGAGGACGCGCTTGCCGGTGACGTCACCCAGGGCGTGCAGGTGCGTGTCGGGGATGGAGTACATGCCCCACAGTCGGGGTGCGGCGCCGATGTGCGGATCGTGCTCGTGCTGGTAGGCGCCGCTGATCTGGTTCCAGAACCGCCGGTTGGCGGGGATGCTGTCCACGTGCCGACTCCAGCACTGTCTGCCGGGGGCGGTCAACACGATTACGGCACCGGCCGGCCCACGCCACGGTCCGGCCCTGGACCGGCCCATGACCCGCCGGACGAGCCCCCGGGCGACGGGAAACCGCGGCCCGTTTCACGTGAACCCGTTCCGCGCTCTGATGCTGGCGTCGCCCTCGGTCCATGGTCTACGTTGGGGGAATGACTACCGGGACGGCATTGCGCCACACACGGATTGGTGACCCGGTGCTCCTCTGAGCACCGCGCGCGCAAGTTCGGGCCCGCTTCTCGATCGAGCCTCTTGCGCTGCCGTGCGGGCTCCGCCTCCGTCGTGCTGATCACGGATTCGACAGATCAACCACGACAGGAGCATGCATGCCCATCACGACGTTGCAGATTCCGACCGCGGACGGCCGGGCCGACGCTTTCGCCGCGTTCCCCGACCGTGGCGAGCGACACCCCGGGGTGCTGTTGTACTCGGACGGCTTCGGCATCCGGCCCGTACTGCGGCAGTTGGCTGGCGAGCTGGCCGAGCACGGGTACTACGTCCTCGTCCCCAACCTCTTCTACCGGCACGGCCCGGCGCCGGTGATCGAGTTGCCCGGGCACATCGGAGAAGCGGCTCGGCCTGCGGTCTTCGCCCGGTTGATGCCCTTGATCGAGGCGCACACCACCGAACGCGTCCTGCGCGACGCCGACTCCTACCTCCGGTACCTCACCACCCGACCCGAGGTCGCCGCCGGCCCGGTCGCCGTGACGGGCTACTGCATAGGCGGCCTCCTGGCTCTGCGCACCGCCGCGTCCCACCCCGGCCAGGTAGCCGCCGTCGCCGCGTTCCACGCCCCCGTGAGCGCCGACGGGCCCGGCCTCTACGCCAAGATCAGCGCACAAGTCCACCTCGGTCACGCCGAAGGGGACATGACGCCCGAGACCCTCGCCGAGCTCGACCACGCCCTGGACGACGCGGGGGTCGACTACACCTCCGAGATCTACCCCGGCACCGTCCACGGCTTCACCATGTCCGACACCGACGCCTTCAGCGCCCCGGGGCTACGGCACCACTGGGACCGCCTGCTCCCCCTCCTGGACCGCACCCTGAGGAGCCACTGAGGCCGGGAGTGGGGCCGGCCAACCGGCCGGGGCGCGGCGCCCCCGTTCAGCCGATGGCGGCGGTGGAATCGGTTTCGACCAGGTGCTCGGGTGTGTCCGGGGCCGCGCCGTCCAGCAGCGAGGCCGGCTGGACCGGGGCGGCGCCCAGGTGGGCGCCGCCGGTGAGTCCGGTCGCGGCGGCCGGACCACCGAACCATCGGCTTGCGGCCTGCTCGAAGGCCTCCCGGTCAGGGTGACGGTCTCCAGCCCAGGCGACCACGCCGTCGGGCCGCACCAGCACGGCACCCGACCCGAGGTCGTCCCTCGCCGCCCCGGCCACGTACCGTATCCGGCCCTCCCAGCCCGTCGCCGAAGCGTGCAGGCGCCGGTCGGTGCTGAAGTCGAGCACGACACCGCGTCCGTCCTCCATGAGGTCGCCGAGTCGCGTACCGTCCTCCAGACAGAAGTCAGGGGCGCTGCGGCCGACCAGCGGATGGTCGCTGCCGAGGTCGTAGCGGATCCACGATCCCGACAGCCGCTCGAACACGTAGGTCGCGCCATCGGGGGTTGCGATGAGATCGCGGACCACTGCCCGGATCGCGTGCGCGAACGGGTCCGGGCTCATGGTCGCCACCTGGGCGCGCGACCAGTCGAGGACTGCCGCACCGACCGGATGGCGCTCGTCGGCGTAGGTGTCGAGAAGCCCGTCCGGCGCGTAACCGTGCACGGTCGCTGCGAGCTTCCACCCCAGGTTCACGGCGTCGCCGATGCCGGTGTTCAGCCCCTGGCCGCCCAGGGGGGAGTGAATGTGGGCCGCGTCGCCCGCGAGCAGGACGCGTCCGCGGCGATAGCTGGTCGTCTGCATCGCCCGGTCGGTGAAGCTGGAGGCGATGTGGACCTCGCGGATGGTCACGTCGGTGTCGGACACGCGGCGCAGCACCGCCTGGAGATGGTCGCGCGTCGGCGGCTGCGAGCGATCGAACGCGCCGCCGTCCAAGTCCATCATGGCGACGTGCCCGTCGGCGGGCATCCGGATGTACATGCCCGTCGGCGTCACGTGGAACCCGGGGCGCAGCTTGTCGGGATCGTCGAGGGTGGCTTGCATGGTGTAGCCGGTGAACTGCGGATCGGTGCCGACGAATTCGAAGCCCGAGAGCCTGCGGACCGTGCTGCGTCCGCCGTCGCAGCCGACGAGCCACCGCGCCTCGAAGGAGTCAGCGCCGGCTTGTGCGACCACGCTCTCCCCGTTCTGGGAGACGGCGGAGACGGTGACGCCGCGCCTGATGTCCACGCCGAGCGTGGACGCACGCTCGGACAGCACCGTCTCGACCGCTTCGAGGTCCGTCATCACGGCTGTCAGTGCCGGGCTGGGAAGCCGGAACGGCAGGGCGGCGAGGTCGATCTGGGTCCCGTCGAGCATCATGCCGGCGAAGTGGCCGCCCATCCGGGGACGTGACGGCGCGTCCTCGTCAGGGGCCGCACCCCCGAACACCTCCTGGACGCCTGATGCCGTGAGCAGCGGTTCCAGCATTCCGCGCCGGTAGAAGGCTTCGACCGACGCGGCGGACATCCCTCGCCTCCCCAGCGGGGCCGCCCGCAGCGTGGAACCGAGCGCCGGCTCCCGTTCGAGCACCAGTACGGAACAGCCCGCGAGGCCGAGCTCGCAGGCGAGAGCCAGGCCGACCGGACCGGCTCCCACGATCAACACGTCATGCATGAGAGATCCCCCTCGTCGAACTCCAAGCCGGATGAGTACCCGGCAGGACCTCTCACAAGGTGTCAGCCCTCGCCGACATCGCACCGACAGCCCCGACAAGCCACCGACACCACCGGCCCGGCGGCCCGATCACCCCTGGTCAGCCGGAACTGCTGGAACGGCCATAGTTCACTGGAACGGCCATAGTTCAGTCGATGACCGCAGTGGCTTCGACCTCGACCAGGTGCTCGGGGACATCCAGCGCGGCGACACCGAGCAGCGTGGCCGGCGGGACCGGGGCGGCCCCCAGCCTCGTGGCGGCCCGGGTGATCCCCTCCATCAGCAGGGGCATCTTGTCGGGGGTCCAGTCGACGACGTAGACGGTCAGTTTCGCCACGTCGTCGAACGAGGCGCCGGCTTCGGCCAGGGCGGTGGCGATGTTGAGGTAGCACTGCTCGACTTGGGCGGCGAGGTCTCCTTCGCCGACCGTGACGCCGTCGACGTCCCAGGCGACCTGTCCGGCGAGGAAGACCAGCTTCGACCCGGTCGCGATGGACACCTGCCGGTAGGCGTCGATGTGCGGCAATCCCTTGGGGTTCACCAGGGTGACGGCCATGCTGCCTGCCTTCGTTGTCATGGGCACCCGTGAGCTCGATTCCATCGAGCCGCACGTGCGCCCTGCTCTCTTGTGGTTACTCGGAAACCGTAGGAGAGTGGCCGTTGACATGGAAGAACGCACTTTTCAGTGACTGGGGAACCTCATGGTGACCAAGCAGTTCACCGGCTCGATCGACGAAGCGGACGTGCGGCGTGCGGACTCTCTGGGGCGGGAGATCTTCTCGGACGTAGCCAACAAGTGGGCTCTCCTGATCATCGAGGCCCTCGGGGAGCACACCCTGCGCTTCGGCGAGCTGCGCGACGAGGTCCAGGGGATCAGCCACAAGATGCTCACCCAGAACCTGCGCATGCTGGAGCGCTACGGCCTGGTCCAGCGGACGGCGCACCCCGTCGTACCGCCACGGGTCGAGTACACCCTCACCGAGCCGGGACAGGCCCTGCGGGTGACGATCGACGGACTGTGCGACTGGACCCACCGGTACCTCGGCCACATCGAGGCATCCCGCCAACGCTTCGACAACGCATGACGAGGACGGCTTCGTCCGGCTCGGGAGGACGAGCTCGTTGAGGCCTGCGGCGGGAGCGGACCGTCTGTCAGACCTGTCTGGGAGGCTCCGGGCATGGAGATGACAGTGCAGCTGACGATCGACTGCTCCGACCCGCAGAGAATGGTGACCTTCTGGGCCGAGGCCCTGGGTTACGTGCCGGAACCTCCGCCGGGCGGGCACGCCACGTGGCGTGCTCACTGGACGGCGCTGGGGGTGCCCGAGACAGAGTTGCCGGCCGGTGCCGGGGATGTTCCGGAGTCGATCATCGATCCTGCGGGACGCGGACCGAGGGTGTGGTTCCAGCAGGTCCCGGAGCCGAAGGTCGCCAAGAACCGGTGGCACTTCGACCTGAAGGTCGGTGGGGGCCGGGACGTCCCACTGGAGGTCCGCGCACAGCGTGTCAAGGCTACGGTGGAACGGCTGGTCAAGGCTGGTGCCGCCGTGCTGCGGACCAAGGATGAGCCGGACACAGGCCTCTACGCCATCGCCATGCAGGACCCCGAGGGCAACGAATTCGACGTCGTCTGAGGGCCGTTGCGGCGGTGCCGGTCACAGCCACTCGTTCATGATGGCGGCCAGCACCGTCATGTGACGGACCGTTCGGCGCGGTGTGCCGGGCGGGGCGCGCTCAGACGACCAGGACCCGGCGCCCCCGGGTGTGGCCGGCGCGGCTGTCAGTGTGCGCCGCCGCCGCCTCGGCGAGCGGGTACGACTTCTCGACCGGGATGCGGAGCCTGCCCCGGGAGATGAGGTCGACCGCCTCGGCGAGCGCGTCCGGCACGCTCCCGGCCACGCCGGAGAACCGGACGCCCAGCTGAGGCGCACCGAGGTCGGCGATGGAGACGACCTTGCGCGGATCCCCGGTCAGCTCGACGAGTTCGCGGATCACGCCCGAGCCGGCCAGGTCGAGGGCCGCGTCGACCCGGCCCAGGTGACGAACCCGTTCGACCCAGCCTTCGTCGTAGGTCGTGGCGAGGGCGCCCAGGCTGCGCAGGTACTCCTGGTTCGCCGCCCCGGCCGTGCCGATCACAGTGATGCCGCGCGCGCGGGCGATCTGCAGCACCGCCGACCCGACGCCGCCGGACGCGCCGCTGACCAGCAACGTCTGCCCGGCCCTCACACCGACCTCGCGGATGATGCGCAGCGCGGTCTCCACCACCGACGGGTACCCGGCCGCCTCCTCGAAGGCCAGCCCTTCGGGCATCCGGGCCCAGGCCGACAGCACGGCGAACTCGGCGTACGTGTCGACACCTTCACCGAAAACGCGGTCGCCGACCTCGACCCCCTCGACGCCCTCGCCGACCTCGTCCACCACCCCGGCGGCGTCCAGTCCGACTCCGGCGGGCAGTTCGACCGGATGGGCTCCCAGAACCTGGCCCTCCCGGATCCTCCAGTCGACGGGGTTGACGCCCGCCGCCCGTACCGCGATGCGTATGCGACCGGGGCCCGCGTGGGGCTCCTCGGCTTCCAGCAGTTGCAGGACCTCGGGACCGCCGAACTCGGCGTAGCTGATTTTCCTCATGCGGCCGAAGGTACTCGTAACGGTTAGGGTTTCACAACAGTTAGGGTTTCATACCTGGTAGTGTCCAGCGCATGATCGAGCCGTCCGGACGCCGCGAACGCAAGAAGGCCGCGACCCGTCAGAAGATCGCTGACACCGCGCTGCACCTCTTCCTGGAGCGGGGGTACGACGCCGTGGGCATCCGTGACGTGGCGGCCGAGGCCGACGTGGCCGTCACCACCGTCTTCGCACACTTCGCCTCCAAGGAGGCCCTGGTGTTCGAGCGCGACCAGGACTTCGAGCAGCGCCTCACGCGAGCGGTAACCGACCGGCCTCCGCACGAACCCCTCATCCCGGCGCTCCAGCGCGAGGTCGAGGCCTTGGTGAGGCACTGCACGGCGGAGGGCAGTGCCCCCGTCCGACGCATGATCGAGGAATCACCCCCGCTGCGGGAATACGAGGAGTCGATGATCCTGCGTCACGCGCAGTCGCTGGCAGCGGCACTGATGGCCGATCCCCACCTGACCCGGAGCGCGACGGCCTGCCGGGCGACCGCGCGGTTCACCATCGACGCGTACGCGCTGGCCTGCCGGGCGGACGATCCCGCGGCCACGGTGGACGAGGTCTTCCGCATGATCGAGGCGGCCTGGGAAGCCACCGCCCCCTGAGCCGCCGCCGATCGAGGGTCTCGCCACCGACGCCCCGGCCGGCGCCCGTCATCGGCGCGAGGTGACCGGCCACCCGTCGAGCGGGTGTCAGCGGCAACCCGGACCAGGAACGGGGGCCGCGCCTACAGCGCCGGCACGCATGCCGCCCGCAACGCCCGTCCCGGTACGAACGGGAGTCACGGTTATGCAGCAGCTGCACGACCTCCGCACGGTCCGCCACGCCTCCAAAGCGCTCCGAAGGAGGCACCCGTCCGCTCCCGTTCGGCGTACCTCCGGGTGGCGAGCGCTGCCCACGGTGAGGCACCCGTGGTACCCGTGTTCTCAGACCGGGTCCGCACATCACCGGTCAGGTGCGGTGAGGCGATCCGCTGGGTCTTCAACCGCCCCGCGCCCGGGGCCGGCCGCGCCCTATATCCCCCACACAAGTTCGGTTAGGCTGACCTTGCCTGTCGTGCGGACCCGGTGTGCGGGTCCGGGTTCGGTGACACAGGCGGCAACCCATGGGACGGCACGGGCAGAGGCGGGGGCGCAGGTGAGAGACGGGTACCGGGCTTGTGCGCATCGCGCCTGGTGGGGCGGGGCGCCCATGACGGGAAACACGGGTTTCGGCCCGGCGCCCGGGACGAGGGACCGTGGATAAGATCGCGCTCACGGCCGGGGCTCTGTACGTCATCGTCCTGTTGCGCGCGGGAGGAACGTTCGCCGTGGGGTGGCTCGCCAACGCCGGCGCCCGGCGCAGCAGGTTCGCCGGGCGGCTCTCTTCGGCGAAGTTCCGTCGCGGCGAGCGCGCAATTCGCCGGTGGGGCGCGCCGGTGGTCGCCGTCTCGTTCCTGACCGTCGGTTTCCAGACCGCGGCCAACTTCCTCGCGGGCAGCATGCGCATGCCTCTGCCGCGATACCTCCCCGCCCTCTTCCTGGGCGCAGCCGCCTGGGCGCTGATCTACGCGACTGCGGGGCTCGGCGTGCTCGAAGTACTGAGAAGGCTCTTCGCCGAACGGACGGCCCTCGGAGTGGCCGGCGTGGCCGTCCTCCTCCTTGTGGCGTGCGTGGTGGTGGTGTACCGCAGAAGGGCGATCCCGTCCTCCGGTGCCACCGTGGCCGACGAATCCTGAGCTGGTCCCGCGTGGCCGCGGACTGCGGGCATGGCCACGGGCTGTGGGCATGGGCTGTGGGCATGGCCACGGGGCTGCGGCGGGCGCCACGGGCATGGCCTCGGCTCTGGTCGGCCGGCGTCCGTAGAGTGACGCATGCGCCCTAATGTGCCGTAATGGCCCTCTACGTGGGTGATCACTGCGGGTTCGGGGTACCACCCAGCATGATCACTGTTGGGGTCGAAGAGGAGTACCTGCTGGTCGACCCGGAGACACTCCTTCCCACACCGCTCGTACAGGAGGTGCGTGCCACGGCCCGCCTGGCACCCCTCGCGGAGGAGCAGGAGGTCCAGGACGAGCTACTGCAGGCCCAGATCGAAGTCGCCACCCCGGTGTGCACGGCTCTGGAGGAGGTGGGAGGCCATCTCCTACGGCTACGCCATGCGGTCGCCTCCGCCGCGCAGGCGAACGGCTGCCGCATCGCCCTCTCTGCCACCGCACCGGTCAGGGACGCCGCACCCGTACCCATCACCAGCACGGTGAGGTATCTGAAGATGCAGCAAGAGGCGCGGTTGCTGGTCGACGAGCAGTTGATCTGCGGGATGCACGTCCACGTGGGGGTGCCCGACCGCGAGACCGGAGTGGCCGTCCTGAACCGGCTGCGTGTCTGGCTTCCCACGCTGCTTGCGATGTCCGCGAACGGTCCTCTCTGGGACGGGCGGGACACCGGATTCGCCAGCTGGCGCACGATCATCTTCGGCCGCTGGCCGGTCAGCGGTCCGCCACCGCACTTCGCGGGGCTCGCGGACTACGAGGCGCGGGCCGATGCGCTGGTGGAACCCGGGGTGATCCCGGACCGGGGGCAGCTGTACTGGCAGGCCCGGCTCTCCGAACGCTATCCGACTGTCGAGGTGCGCTGCTGTGACGTGCAGCTGGAGGCGGACGACGCGGTGATGCTCGCCGGTGTCGTGCGCGGGCTCGCCGCCACCGCGATCGCCGAGGAGAAGGCCGGAGTCGCGCTCGAGCCGTGCCGACCGGAGTTCCTGCAGGCCGCGACGTGGCATGCGGCCAGACACGGGCTGGACAGCACTCTGGTAGACCCGACGGGCCGGCTGCGCAAGAGCGGCGACGTGCTGTGCGCGCTGCTGCGGTACATCGGCCCCGCCCTTGAAGAGAGCGGTGACCACCGCGAGGTGACCTCACTCGTCCTCCGGCTGCTCCAGCGGGGAACGTCCGCCGACGGCCAGCGCCGCGCCCTGGCGAAGGGCGGCCTGCCGGCTGTGGGCGCCCTGATCACCTCAGGGGCCACCACCTCCGCCTGAGTCGGCCGCCGGCGGTGACCCGGGATGCCGAGATGGGGGGGCCGGCAGGCTCCGCCGGGCTCCTCCGGGCGAGCCGTCCGGAGGACGCGGGTGCGCGCCGGATCGGGAGGAGTCCTACAGTTGGAGCAGGGCAGGCGGGTGGTCTGCGGGCGCCCGCTGTCCCATGTATCCGCCACGTGTATTCGTCACGTGTATTCGCCCGCCCACTCGACTCGCCCGCACGGGAGGTCCGACTGCCGGGCGGTGGCAGGCCGTGCCTTCCCTCATCCCCGTCGCGGCACGGCGTCTTGAGGACCGACGACATCGTCGCGGGCTCCTGCCACCGGGCGCCGCCGTTGCCGGTTCCGGGTCGGCGCTCGAGGACAGCTCGGGCCAGCTGGGAGCCGAGCCGTTCCCGTCCTGAGGGCAGCAGAACAGGCAGGAGTGCACCGATGGCACAGAGTGCGACCACCGCGATGCGGGCGGTTCCCCACAGCACGCCCAAGGAACGTGCGGGCCATGGCAAGGAGGCACGGCACCGTTCTCCACGGTCGGCCCATGCCGTCTACCTGCCCTCTGCCGACCGGCCGGATCCGCTGGCGATCCTGGAGGCGCAGTCCGCGGCCCGCGTACCCGAGTTGGTCCCCATCCGCTACGGCCGGATGACGGAGTCCCCCTTCCGGTTCTACCGGGGAGCCGCTGCGATTATGGCCTCCGACCTGGCCGGCAGCCCGGAGTCGGGGATCACTACCCAGCTGTGCGGGGACGCGCATCTGCTGAACTTCCGGCTGCTGGCCTCTCCGGAGCGGCGGCTGATGTTCGACATCAACGACTTCGACGAGACACTTCCCGGTCCTTGGGAGTGGGATGTCAAACGACTCTCGGCAAGCCTCGTCATCGCCGGCCGGGCGAACGGTTTCGACGAGGCCGAACGCGCAGGCATCGTGAGCTCCGCCGTGCGCTCTTACCGCGAGGCGATGCGCGGCTTCGCCGGCATGGGCAACCTCGACGTCTGGTACGCGAAGATCGACGCGGACCGCCTCGAAGCCCTCCTCGCCCGTCGGCTCGACAAGAGCGGGCGCAAGAAGCTGACCGGTGCCATGGCGAAGGCTCGCAGACGTGACACACTCCGGGTCTTCGAAAAGCTCACGGAACTGGTCGACGGTCAGCCCAGGATAGCGGCGGACCCCCCGCTGCTGGTGCCGATCGCGGACCTGTTGCCGGACGGCGAGCGCAGCGAGTTCGAACAACGGCTCCGCCGCCTGGTCGAACACTACGGCCTGACGCTGGCGAGTGACCGGCGGGCGCTCCTGGAGGACTACCGGCTGGTGGACGTCGCCCGCAAAGTGGTCGGCGTCGGCAGCGTCGGGACCCGGTGCTGGATCCTGCTGCTGCTCGGCCGCGACGGCCGGGACCCGCTCTTCCTGCAGGCCAAGGAAGCGGACGCCTCCGTGCTCGCTGCCCACCTCGGCGCGAGCCGGTACCGCAACCAGGGTGAGCGCGTGGTCTCCGGTCAGCGGTTGATGCAGGCTGCGAGCGACATCTTCCTCGGCTGGGCGCGGGTGGACGGGATCGACGGAGAGCAGCGCGACTTCTACGTCCGCCAGCTGCGTGACTGGAAGGGGATCGCCATGCCCGAGACGATGCCGCCCGAACAGCTGGGGATGTTCGGCGAGGTGTGCGGCATGACGCTCGCACGCGCGCACGCGCGGTCGGGAGACCGCATCGCGATCGCCGCCTACCTTGGCCGCAGCGACGTCTTCGACCGCGCGATCGCCGCATTCGCCGAGGCCTACGCCGACCAGAACGAACGCGACCACCAGGCCTTGGTCGACGCAGTGCGAGCGGGCCGGCTCCCGGCCCAGGAATTTCCGACCACCTGACCCGCCCTTCATCGTCCTGCTCGCCACTGCGGACCGAGGAGAGTCAGCCTCTGCAGGCGGCCTCCTGTTCCCGGTCGGGGACACGTGCGGTATGGGCCCCCCGGGGGGCTTCGAGACGGCCCACGAGTTCCTCGACGAACACCTCCAGGTGGGCGGGGAGTTCCCCGGTCCGAGTGGCGCAGAACCACGTGCGGGTCAGAGGCTTCGCACCGATCTGCACCAGGGCAAGGCCGTGCGAGGCCACGTACGGGGCGGCCACCCAGTTGGGGAGAACCGTCACGCCTTGGCCGCCCGCCACCATCTCGACCACCAGATCGGTCACCACGGGCATCGTGGTGATCCGGCCGGGCCGCGACCCGGCGGGGATCGGCAGCGGCAGCGACGGAATGCGTTTCTGGTCGTAGAAGTCGTAGAGGACCAGGTCGACCCCGTCGAAGTCGCGGGCGGTCAGGTGCTTGCGGCCGGCCCAGGCGTGACGGGCGGGCACCACGGCCACCATCTCGTCGTCGAAGAGCCGGGTCAGCGACACGCGGTCCATCTGCACGTCGGGTTGGGTGACGAGCGCGACGTCGATCAGGTCGGCGAGGAGCGCCGGCACCGGCGCGTCGTCGGCGACGGTCTCGATGCGCACGTCGATGCCGGGCTCCCGCTCGCGGAAGGCGCGCAACACGGGCGGCAGCCACGGGAAGGTGGTGCTGCACTGCGCGGCGAAGCGGACCCGCCGGTATCGGCCCTCGCGGAGTTCCCGCAGGTCGCGGGTGGCTGACTCCAGTTCAGTGAGGACGTGCCGGGCGGCCACGAGCATCCGGCGGCCGGCGGCGTTCGGCACCAGCCGGCGGCCCTCGCGGTCGAACAGGGGCATGCCGAGGCGGGCTTCCAGCCGGGTCAGCCGCTGACTGAGGGCCGGCTGGCTGACGTAGAGCCGCTCGGCGGCTGCCGTCAGCGAACCGGCTTCGGCGGTGGCGTCGAGGAGCTCCAGGTCACGCAGGTCCATTTCCATAACGCTGGATTATCACATGCTCCAAATTCCGTCGTGGTGTTATGGGTTGAGGGCCCATAGGTTCGGGATGTCAGCCGGGAGAACCGGTCCGACGATCCATCCCCGAAAGGCATTCACCATGACCACTGCCCTCATCACCGGCTCCTCCAGCGGCATCGGCCTGGGCATCGCCCGGGCCTTCCTGGCGGGCGGCGCGAACGTCGTCCTGAACGGCCGGGACGCCGACCGCCTCGCCAAGGCCGCCGCGGACCTCGGCCACCCGGAGCGGACCGCGTGGGCCGCCGGCAGTATCGCCGACCGGGAGACGGGCGAGGCGCTCGTCCGCACGGCGCTGGAGCGCTTCGGCCGTATCGACGTGCTGGTCAACAACGCGGGGACCTTCGCCTCCAAGCCGTTCACCGAGGTCACGGAGAAGGAACTCGACGGCTTCCTGACGGGCAACCTCAAGGGCACCTACCTCACCACCCAGGCCGTGGTGCGGGCGCTGCGCGCACAGGGCGAGGGGGGCAGCATCGTCAACATCGGCACCGTCCTGGTGGACCACGGGCTGGCCGGCTTCCCGGCCAGCGCGCCGGTGGTCAGCAAGGCCGGTGTGCACGGGCTGACCACGAGTCTGGCCGCGGAGCTGGCGGCCGACGGCATCCGCGTCAATCTCGTGGCAGCCGGCATCATCCGCACCCCGCTGCACGAGGGCTCCGACGTGGACTCCTTCGGCGGGCTCGCCCTCCTCGACCGGGTCGGCGAGGCCTCGGAGATCGCCGAGGCCGTGCTGTACCTGGCGGGCGCTGAATTCGTCACGGGCCACGCCTTGCGCGTGGACGGCGGCCACGTCACCGGCCGGACCGTCTGACCAGGCACTGTCTGGCGGCAGGCGCGCCAGGACGGCGGCCGGCGGGGGCTCGGGAGTCTGGTCTCTCCGGGCCTCCGCACGGTCGTACCCGGCGGTGCAGGCTGCCGGCGCTTCCGCGGCGTCAGTCCGTGGTGCGCAGGTGCATCGGCGAGTACGCGTCGCCGCCGCCGTCCCGGCGGTACGGGGCTCCGCGCCACTTCGGCACGCCGTGGATAGCGGATGTACCGAGGCCGCGCCCGGGGTTCGCAGGCGCGCCGCCCTGGACAGGATCGACCCATGTATTCCGTGAAGACCGTCCTGACGGCCACCGCTGCCATGCTCCTCGCCCTCGCCGCTCCGGCCACTGCAGTGCTCGCGGCTCCCACCACCCCGGCCCGCCCCTCCGTGCCCGCCTCGCCACGTCCCTGCGACGGCGCCGCGACCTGCTACGTCGACGTGACGGTCGCTCAGGTCTGGGTCAGCCCGGAACAGGTCCGGCCCGTGGACGCTCCGGCGACCGCAAACCCCGCGGACATCCGCGGCTGGTTGACCACCATGTCCCTGGACGAGCGGCGTGATGTCGCCGGGGAGACGCAGGCTCTCCACGGCATCGCGGTGACCGTCGACCGTACGGAGTGGCACGGGGGCCTGCTCTGGGACCACGTATGGGTGCACGGCCAGCCCACCCCCAGGGACGAGGCAGGACGGGGCGCCTACCCTGGCTGGATTCCCGACCGGCAACTGACCTCGGATCACCGGCGCCCGCCCGGCGGTACGCACGAAGAACGCGTTGTCCGCCCCACGGCCCGGGGCTACGCCACCGCCCGGGCCGCGCTCGCCGGCCGCCCCTCCGGGCAGGTGGGCGAGTACTCGTACAACACCTCTTTCCCGGTGGAGGCCGGTCCGTTGCCCGGGGTCGTCGCCGCCCACTCCCCCAGCGGTGGTCGGCTGTTCTTCCGGGCTGACGACCTGGCGCGGGTACCGACCGCACCGAGCGGCACGGACGTGGTCGCCGCCGCACGCGCCTTCCTCGGTCTGCCCTACCTGTGGTCGGGCACCTCCGGATTCGGCTACGACTGCTCCGGTCTCACCGGCCAGGTCTACTCCGCCCTCGGCGTCACGATCCCCCGGGACGCCCAGCCGCAGTTCGAGGCGGGCGCCGGGCAGGTACCGGCCGGATCGGCCGCTGGGGTGCGGATCACCGGTACGGAGGACCTCCGGCCCGGCGACATCGTCGCCTTCCGCCCCGCCACCGGCACCGAGGTCACCCACGTGGGCATCTATTCGGGGACGCGGAACGGCGAACCCATGATGATCAACTCGCCTCGGACCGGTGACCCGGTCAAGGAGGAGCCCATCGGTTCCACCGGCCGTGTCTACGTGGGCGCCACCCGCTTCCTCACCCGGTGACGCGCGTCCGGCACTGCCGTACCACGAACCCCGGCCACCACTCCGGCATCGGGGGGAGACCCGGCTGATCCCGAATCCCACACGAACGCCGCTGCAGACCCCGAGGACGGGCGCCTCCCCGGTCCCGCGAGCCGGTGGGATCGCGGGACCGGGGGGTGTGTGCCCGGGGTCAGGGGCAGGTGGCCAGGAGGACGGAGACGACCGTGCAGGTGGCCGTTGCGGTGTCGTTGAGCGGATTGGGGTCGGTCGGGGCGGACACCGTGCGGGTGGCGGTGACCGAGACGCGGCCCAGCGAGAGCAGGCCCAGCGGTACCCGGAACGTCTTGGCCGAAGCGGCGCCGGCGGCGATGGCGCCGTAGCCGCAGGTCACGGTGGCCCCCATGGCGGTGCAGCCCGGGGACAGCGCGGTGGCGGCGGAGCCCTGCGGGAGGGTCGCGGTGAGGGTGGCCGAAGTGACCGTACCGGGGCCGGCGTTGTGGGCGGTGAGCGTGTAGGTGAGGTACGGCACGAGGAGGCTGAGGCCCGGCTGTGCTGTCAGGTCCACGTCGATGTCGGCGGGCGGGAGCTGGTAGGTGTAGCGGTCCGCGCCGACCACGGCGCTGGTGCCGCCGGGTGTCGTGACCTGTACGTCGACGGGACCTGCGGCGTGCGCGGGCGCGGTGGCCGTGCAGGTGGTGGCGGTGCAGGAGAGGGCGCCGGCCGGGTTGCCGGGGCCGAAGGTGAGCGAGGTGGCCCCGCTCAGGCCGGTACCGGTGACCGTGACGACGGTCCCGCCGTCGGTCGGGCCTGCGGAGGGGCTGAGCGAGGTCACCACGGGTACGGGCAGGTAGGTGTACCGGGCGGCCGGGGACGCGGCGCTGGTGCCGGCGGGCGTGGTGGCCTGTACGTCCACCGTCCCGCTCCCGGCCGGTGCGGTGGCGGTGCAGGAGGTCGGGGTGCAGGAGACGCCGGTGGCCGGGTTGCCCGCGCCGAAGGTGATGGCGGCGCCCGACAGATTCGTCCCGGTGACCGTCACCGACGTGCCGCCCGCCGCGAGTCCGGTGTCCGGGCTGATGACGGTGACCGTGGGCGCGTCGCGGTGGAAGGCGAACACGATCCGGCCGTCCGCGGCGTTGACCCCGTCGGTCAGGGTGACCGGTGAGCCGGGGACCGTGCCGGAGACCAGGCTGGACCCGCCGCCTCCGCCGCCGCCTCCGCCCCCCGTGGTTCCGTACCGGCCGCCGGCACCGCCCCGGCCTCCGCCGCCGTAGCCCGCTCCGCCGCGGCCGCCGGCGCCGGTGGGGTTGAAGACGCCCTGTGTGGCGGCGCCCCCGGAGCCGTTCGGGTAGGCGCCGGGCGAGCCGTTCGCGCCCTCGTTGTCCACGCCCTGCCCTCCCGTCCCCGCCGCTCCGCCCGCCGTGCCGGTGCCCGGGCCTCCGCCCGTACCGCCCTGCGCATCCGGCACCAGGCCGTGGCCGTCGGCGCCCGCGCTGCCGCTGTCACCGCCGGCCGCCCCCGGGTAGGCCGGGGATCCGATGCCCGCTCCACCCGCTCCGCCGCCCGAACCGGCGGTCAGCAAGGGGATCCCGGAGGCCGTGGTCACCGTGACGAGGGCGCCGCCGAACCCGGATGCGCCGAACTGCGGGTTCGCAGTGGCGTTCGCGCCGCGGCGGCCGACAGTGACGTTGAACGTCTGCCCGGGGGTAGCGGGGACGGTCGCCACGAGGTGCGCGCCCTTGCCGCCAGGTGTCCCGTCGGCGGCGTTCCCGCCTCCGGCGCCGTCGAGGGTGACCACGGCGCTGGACACGCCGTCAGGCACGGTGAGGCTTCCCGAACCAGCCGCCGTGCAGGTGATCGTGGTGAGGGCGTCCGCCACGACCGGGGCGGCACACACGCCTTCCGCCGCCGCCGGCACCGTCATAACCGTCAGGCCGCCCGCGGCCAGCACGGCCGACACGGCCACGGCCGGCAGCCGGTGGCGCCACCGGGATCTCGGTCCTCTCACCACAGCAGCCGATGACATCGAAGCCTCCCCCTCTCAGCTCCGCCCGGCGGCGGCCGGAGGCGAAGACTCCTGGGAAGCCGCGGCCGGACGATCCGGCACGACGAACCGGAGCGCCGTCCCCACATACGGAGCCGCCGACCGCTCGCCGGTACCACCGGGCCGTCGCGGGGGCGGGGCCCGGTGTTACCGGCGGAAGCATGGCAGCGGCCGAGGCCCGACGCGGGCGGAACTCCGGATCATTCCGCCCGCTCCGCCGAAAACGCCGATCGAGGGGGCCTGGGTGTTTACAATGCGAAGTTCCGCCCAAGCGCGCGCTCCAGGGGGTGCGCAGGAGCGGCTGCCCTCGCGACGCGGCTCGTTCGCGCCGACGGCGCCGGCCAAGCGGATCAGCGCGTGGACGAGCACCCGGATGGGGATCTCGACGTGGTCGTTCTCGGCGCTCACAGTTCGCTCGCCCTTCTCGTTCCGACCGGGCGGTGCATGGTGGTCACCGCGCCGGCAACATGGTGTTCACCGCGAAGCGCAACCGGAGTAACAACCGCGTCCTAGCGTGACCAGCCGTGGGACAGAGCCGTGAACATGGCTACCCCAAGACGCTCATGACAGACCGTCACTCCCCTTTGCCGACGACGCCATACGGGGCTCCGCATCGCATCATCTGCATCCAGCGCCAACGGGAGGCGGGGCATGAGCACCACCGAGTCACGACGGACCACGACCGAAGCGTCGAGGCCCGCTGCCGACCAGGCGGTCAAGGAGACGCTGGAGGACTACACCCTCCGTTTCGCACCCCGCAGTTACCGTCGCTGGACCCCCATGGTGGTGGCCACCACGGCCCTCGGCGGCATCGCCTACATGGCCGACTTCTCGATCGGCGCCGGCATCGGCCTGGTCCACGGCACCGGCAACGCGCTCGTGGCCATCGCCGTAGCCGCCGTCGTCATCTTCATCACCGGATTCCCACTGGCCTACTACGGCGCGCGCTACAACATCGACCTCGACCTGATCACCCGCGGCGCCGGCTTCGGCTACTACGGCTCGGTCGTCACCAGCGTCATCTTCGCCAGCTTCACCTTCATCTTCTTCGCCCTCGAAGGCTCGATCATGGCCCAGGGCCTCAAACTCGGGCTCGGACTGCCGCTGTGGCTGGGGTACGCCGTCTCCACGCTCATGGTGATCCCGCTGGTCGTCTACGGCATGAAGGCGCTCAGCACGCTCCAGGTGTGGACCACCCCGATCTGGCTGCTGCTCATGGTCGGTCCGCTGGTCTACCTGATCGCCGACGACCCCCGCACCGTGGACCGCTTCCTGGCCTACCCCGGCACGAACGGCGACGGCGCCGTCAACACCGCCTCCGTCATGCTCGGAGCGGGTGTCTGCCTGTCCCTGATCGCGCAGATCGGCGAGCAGATCGACTACTTGCGTTTCATGCCGCCCAAGACCGAGGCGAACAAGCGCACCTGGTGGACCGCCGTGGTCATGGCCGGCCCCGGATGGGTGCTGCTCGGTGCGCTCAAGCAGGCCATCGGTGTCTTCCTCGCCGTCTACGTCATCGCCGAGGTCGGACCGGCGGCTGCGCCCGAGCCGATCCAGCAGTTCCGCAGCGCCTTCGAGGCGGTGATGCCGTCCTGGGTGGTCATCCCGCTCGCCGTGGTCCTGGTGGTCATCAGTCAGATCAAGATCAACGTGACGAACGCGTACTCCGGCTCACTGGCCTGGACGAACTCCTTCACCCGCGTCACCAAGCACTATCCCGGCCGCATGGTCTTCGTCCTGGTCAACCTGGCCTTCGCACTCGTCCTGATGGAAGCCGACATGTTCAGCTTCCTGGGCGGCATCCTGGGCTTCTACTCGAACTGCGCGATCGCCTGGGTGGTCACCGTGGCAACCGACATCGGCATCAACAAGTGCGTGCTGAAGCTGTCCCCGCTCCAGCCGGAATTCCGCCGTGGCATGCTCCACGCGGTCAACCCGGTCGGTGTCGTGGCCTTCGCCGCCGCGTCCGTCCTGTCGATCGCCATGTACTTCCACCTCCTCGGCGACGCCCTCCAGCCGTACTCACCCGTGGCCGCAGCCGTCATCGCCTTCGTCGTCACCCCGCTGATGGCCGTGGTCACCAAGGGCCGCTACTACTTGCGTCGCACCGACGACGGCATCGACGAGCCCCTGCTGGACACGGATGGCAACCCGAGCGCAGCCACCCTGGACTGCCACGTCTGCCACCAGCCGTACGAGCGCCCCGACGTCACCGCCTGCGCCACGCACGACGCGGTCGTCTGCTCGCTGTGCCTGAGCACGGACAAGGTCGGCGACCACGTCCTGCCGGCCACCGCGTAGAACAGCCCGACCGGAATGGGATCGACCTGCATCCTCTTGACCGATGATCCTGCGGCGACGTAACTTCGACCGCACCGACTCGGAAGCTACTACTGGAAGGGGCGAAGCCGGATGTCGACCTACTCCGAGCTGCTTCGCCTCGCACACCAGATCGCCTGGGCTCCCGGTCGCGTAGCACACGGCCGCTGAGCAGCCCCCTTCCCGGCGTGCCCGATCGCGGGCCCCGGCACCTTCTCATCTCTGTCACCATCCACGGCACGTCGTTGCGTGTCGATTTGTCGCGCTCTGAGTTATCGAGCTGCGACCACCGAAAAAGAGAGCCCTGAAATGGCGACTTGGACAGTCACATCGACCGCGCGCCGAAACGCGAGCGCGCCGTGGTAGCGGCACGGATCACGGTCAACGGGAAAGAGACGCCGATCGCACCGGCCGCCCCCCACACCACCGTGCTGGACTTCCTGCGCGAGCGTGGTCTCACCGGCACCAAGGAGGGCTGCGCCGAGGGTGAATGCGGCGCCTGTTCGGTCCTGGTGGCCCGTCCCGGGCTGAACAGGCCCACCGACTGGGTGGCGGTCAACGCCTGCCTTCTCCCGGTCGCGGCGCTCGACGGTCAGGAGGTCATCACCTCGGAGGGCCTGGCCACCGCCGGCGAGCCCGGAACGCCGGCCGCGTTGCACCCCGTGCAGGAGGAGATGGCCGTACGCGGCGGTTCCCAATGTGGCTACTGCACACCCGGATTCATCTGCAGCATGGCCTCCGAGTACTACCGACCCGACCGCTGCGCGCCCCCCGACCCGGACCCGGACCCGGAGTCGGCCGATGGTACCGGCACCGGCACCGAGCACGGTCCGAACGGTTTCGATCTGCACGCGCTGAGCGGAAACCTGTGCCGCTGCACCGGCTACCGCCCCATTCGCGACGCCGCCTTCGCCGTCGGTACACCCACCGAGGACGACCCCCTGGCGCAGCGCCGCGAGCAGTCCCCGCCCGAACCGGCCGCCACCGCATACACCCGGGGCGACGCCACGTTCCTGCGGCCGAGCTCCCTGGCCGGTGCGCTGCAACTCCTGCACGAGCGGACCGACGCCGTGGTCGTCGCCGGAAGCACCGACTGGGGCGTCGAGGTGAACATCCGTGCTCGTCGGGCGAATTGCGTGGTCGCGGTCGACCGTCTCCCCGAACTGCGCGGGATGCGGGTCGAATCCGACCACATCGAGATCGGGGCGGCGCTGACGCTCACGGAGATCGAGCGCCGCCTCGACGGCAGCGTCCCGCTGCTGGCGGAGCTGTTCCCGCAGTTCGCGTCCCGCCTCATCCGCAACAGCGCCACCCTCGGCGGCAATCTGGGTACCGGTTCCCCCATCGGTGACAGCCCGCCGGTGCTGCTCGCTCTGGAAGCATCGGTCGTGCTCGCCGACGTCGACGGTGAACGCGAGGTCCCCCTGTCCGACTACTTCACCGGCTACCGGCAGAGCGTGCGCCGGCCCGGCGAGCTGATCCGCGCGGTGCGCATCCCGCTGCCGCTGTCACCGGTCACGGCCTTCCACAAGATCGCCAAACGGCGCTTCGACGACATCTCCAGCGTGGCTGTCGCCTTCGCGCTCGACATCGAGGACGGGACCGTGCGCAAGGCGCGCATCGGCCTGGGCGGCGTGGCCGCAACCCCGATCCGCGCCCTCGCCACCGAGGCGGCCCTGGAGGGCAGGCCGTGGGCGGCGGAGACAGTCGAGGCCGCGGCCCGGGTGCTCCGTGCCCAGGGCACACCGATGGACGATCACCGGGCCAGCGCCGGATACCGCTCCGCGATGCTCGGCCAGAGCCTGCTGAAGCTGTACGCGCAAACCACCGAGGCGGTGTCGTCATGAGCCATCTGTCCGAGCGTCCCGAAAAGCCCGTCGTCGGTGTCTCGATGCCGCATGAGAGCGCCGACCTGCACGTCACCGGGGCCGCGCTCTACACCGATGACCTGGTCCACCGCGCCAAGGACGTACTGCACGCGTACCCGGTCCAGGTCATGAAGGCCCACGGGCGGATCACCGCGCTGCGCACCGAGCCGGCCCTCGCCGTGCCCGGTGTGGTCCGCGTACTGACCGGTGCTGACGTTCCCGGCGTCAACGATGCCGGTATGAAGCACGACGAACCGCTCTTCCCCGACGAGGTCATGTTCCACGGCCACGCCGTCGCCTGGGTGCTCGCCGACACCGTGGAGGCGGCCCGGCTCGGAGCGGCGGCCGTCGAGGTGGAACTCGACGAAAAGCCCTCCGTGATCTCACTGCGGGAAGCGATCGCGGCGGAGAGTTTCCACGGCGCCCGGCCGGTCATGATGACCGGTGACGTGGACGCCGGTTTCGAGGACTCCGCGCACGTGTTCACCGGCGAGTTCCAGTTCTCCGATCAGGAACACTTCTACCTCGAGACGCACGCGGCGCTGGCCCACGTCGACGAGGGCGGCCAGATGTTCGTCCAGAGCAGCACCCAGCACCCCTCGGAGACGCAGGAGATCGTCGCCCACGTCCTCGGCCTGCACAGCCACGAGGTGACCGTGCAGTGCCTGCGGATGGGGGGCGGCTTCGGCGGCAAGGAGATGCAGCCGCACGGGTTCGCGGCCGTAGCCGCGCTCGGCGCCAGGCTGACCGGCCGGCCGGTCCGCGTACGCCTCAACCGGACCCAGGACCTGACCATGTCCGGCAAGCGCCACGGCTTCCACGCCTCTTGGAAGATCGGGTTCGACGCCGAGGGCCGCATCCAGGCCCTGGACGCCACCTTGACCGCGGACGGCGGCTGGAGCCTGGACCTGTCCGAGCCCGTCGTGGCCCGAGCGCTGTGCCACATCGACAACACCTACTGGATTCCCAACGCACGCGTCACCGGTCGCATCGCCAAGACCAACAAGGTCTCCAACACCGCGTTCCGCGGCTTCGGCGGACCGCAGGGCATGCTGGTGATCGAGGACATCATGGGCCGGTGCGCACCCCTGCTCGGTCTGGATCCGATGGAGTTGCGCCAACGCAACTTCTACCGGCAGGGGCATTCGACGCCGTACGGACAGCCGGTCGCCCATCCCGAACGGATCCCGGTCGTCTGGCAGCAGGTCCAGGACGACGCCGGCATCGCCGACCGCAAGCGCGAGATCGCGGCCTTCAATGCCGCCCACCCGCACACCAAGCGGGCGCTCGCGATCACCGGGATCAAGTTCGGCATCTCGTTCAACCTCACCGCCTTCAACCAGGCCGGCGCGCTGGTGCTGATCTACAAGGACGGCTCGGTCCTGATCAACCACGGCGGGACCGAGATGGGGCAGGGCCTGCACACGAAGATGCTGCAGGTGGCCGCGACGACGCTGGGCGTTCCGCTGCACAAGGTGCGGCTGGCCCCGACGCGTACCGACAAGGTGCCCAACACCTCCGCGACCGCCGCCAGTGCCGGGGCGGACCTCAACGGCGCGGCGGTGAAGAACGCCTGCGAGCAGCTGCGCGGGCGGCTGCTGCAGGTGGCCGGCACCCAGCTGGGTGCGAACGCCGCGGACGTGCGCATCGTCGAGGGCGTCGCACGCGTCCTCGGCAACGACAAGGCGCTGGCCTGGGACGACCTGGTGCGCACCGCGTACTTCCAGCGGGTCCAGTTGTCTGCGGCCGGTTTCTACCGGACCGAGGGTCTGCACTGGGACGCCAAGACGTTCCGGGGCTCGCCGTTCAAGTACTTCTCCTACGGCGCCGCCGCGACCGAGGTGGAGGTGGACGGCTTCACGGGCGCGTACCGGATCCGGCGGGTGGACATCGTGCACGACGTCGGCGACAGCCTCTCCCCGCTGATCGACATCGGTCAGATCGAGGGCGGTTTCGTACAGGGCGCCGGCTGGCTCACGCTCGAGGACCTGCGATGGGACGCGGGCGACGGGCCGAACCGTGGTCGGCTGCTGACCCAGGCCGCGAGCACGTACAAGCTGCCGAGCTTCTCGGAGATGCCCGAGCAGTTCAACGTGAGGCTGCTGGAGAACGCCACCGAGGAGGGCGCGGTGTACGGGTCCAAAGCGGTGGGCGAGCCTCCGCTGATGCTGGCCTTGTCGGTGCGGGAGGCACTGCGGCAGGCGGCCGGGGAGTTCGGTCCCTCCGGGATCAGCGTGGAGCTCGCCTCCCCCGCGACACCGGAGGCCGTGTACTGGGCCGTCGAAGCAGCCCGCAAGGGGGGTGCGCGGCACGACGGTCGTGACCCCGACGGCAGCGGGGTCCGCGCCGACGCAAGCGCTGTGAGCAATGCCTGACATGAGCTGGGTGGCCGCGGTCGCGCGGTTGCGGGCACGCCGGGAACCCGGCGTGCTCGTGACCGTCGCGACCGTGCGCGGCCACGCACCCCGCCGGGCCGGTGCCAAACTCGTCGTGGGACGGACCGAGACCTGGGGTTCGATCGGCGGCGGCAACATCGAGGCCGCGGCCATCGATCGGGCGCGCGAGCTCAACGGCGCGGCCTGGCCGGAGCCGGAGCTGATGGAATTCGCCCTCACGGACAAGGTCACCGGCCGGCACGGGGTGCAGTGCTGCGGCGGAGCCGTCACCGTACTGCTCGAACCGCTGCCGGTGGTCCAGGCGGTGGCCGTCTTCGGCATCGGGCACGTCGGACTGGAACTGGCACGCATCCTGGCACGCCACCACCTCGACCTGCACCTGATCGACACCCGCCCGGACATGCTCGCCGACGCACGACTCGGCGTGCTCGCGGACGCGGTGGCGCAGATCCACGTGCACCACACCCCCCTGCTTCCGGAGGAGGTGCTCGCGGAACTGCCGCCCGGCGCACATGTCCTGATCATGACGCACGATCACGCCGAGGACGCCGCACTGTGCGACGCCGCCCTGCGCACCGCCGGTCTCGGCTCGATCGGGTTGATCGGATCGTCCGCCAAATGGGCGCGTTTCCGGCAACGGCTGGCCACCGAGGGCGGCCATGACGCGGCCACCATCGACCGGATCAAGACCCCGATCGGAATCTCCGGGATCACCGGCAAGGAACCCGCCACGATCGCGGTGAGTGTCGCCGCAGACCTGCTCCGGTCCTTCGAAGAGGACCGGCACCAGGACCGGCACGAGGACCGGAAAGAGGACCGGCACGAGGACAGGAACGGGGCAGCGCCGAACCCGGTTGCCGCGGTGCCGTACGCTCCGGCCGCCGGCAGCGGGTGAGACGACCCAGGCCGCGCGGGCCATGCCCCTACACCGTGTAGGTCTCGGCCCTCTGGCAGCCGCCGAACGGCGTCACGTCTGCTCAGCCTTCCAGTCGGGCGAGGGCCAGCGCGTGGGCGTGGGCGAGGGAGTCAGCAGCGGCGCAAGGGACGTCCGGCTGCACGCCGGTGCCTTCCCAGTTCGTGCCGGAGACGGGGTTGACGGCGCGGCCGACGGGGACCGTGACTTCCAGGTGCGGGTGCACGGTCCAGCCTTGGCACGGATGTGCGCCGCCGCGGGTGCGCTCGCCGACGACCACGGCGCGGCCGAGCTGCTGGAGGTCGTACGCCAGCTCTTCAGCGGCAGAGAAGGTGGTCTCGCTGGACAGCACGTACAACGGCTTGCTGCCACCGAAGCGGGCGCCGGGAACGTGCGGCAGACTCCAGGACTGCTCGCTGCGCTCGCCGGCTCGCCATTGCATGCTGTTGAGGTGAGTGCGCTCGTCGAGCAGGTAGCTGCAGACGAAGGCGACCGTGTCCGGGTCGCCGCCCCGGTTGTCGCGAAGGTCGACGATCAGCGCCTGGGCGCGGGAGGCCAGGGTGAGCGCGGCGCCCAGCGGTTCGGCGGCCCACTCCAGCGGAAACAGCATCGGTGCCAGCTCCACCACGGCGACCCCTCCGTCGAGCAGCTGCACCCGGGGCGCACCGCCCAGCGAGGTCTCGAAGTCCCGGCGCATGGCGTCCATGGTGGCTGCCCCTCGCTTCGGGGACACGGGGTCGGCGTGGTGCTTCAACCTCAGGTGCCGGTCGCCGTTGACGGACTGCAGGTCCGCGGTGACCAACCCGGCGAGCTCTTCGGCGCCGTCGACGTCGTAGGCGCCCTCGGCGAGACGTCGTTGCAGCAGGCCGGCGAGCTGCTCGGCTATCTCGGGGAAAACGTAGCGCTCGGTCAGGAGCCGGACCGTCTCGTCGATGACAGGGGCCGGTGAAAGCTTCGTTGAAGTCGTCATGACAGGGAGTAGACCACTGCCCTTGCAAAAGCGTCAAAGACTTTAGACACTTTCGGTATGCGCGATCAGCCTCCCCATCTGCCACCCCCCGAGGACGTTCTGGAGATCGGCGCGCCGGAGCAGTTCGCGGCGCTCGCCAACCCGTTGCGTCAGCGGTTGCTCTTCGCCTTGGGCCATCGGCCTGCCACCATCAGGCAGCTTGCGGCGCAGCTCGACGCGAAGAAGGGCAACGTGGCCCACCACCTCAAAGTGCTCCGCGAAGCCGGGCTGATCCACATCGCCGAGACCCGCCAGGTCCGCGGTGGCACCGAGCAGTACTACCAGCGCACGGCCCGGCACATGGTCGTGGCCGAACCCCAGGCGGCGGGCACCGCCGCGATGCTCGCCGCGTTCGCCCAGGAACTGGACCTCTCACCCGCCGAGACGCATCTGACCCTGCGCCACCTGCGCCTGAGCCCCGCCAAGGCGAGAGAACTCGGCGAGACTCTCGCCAGACTGGTCGACGAGGCCGAGGAAGATGCGGAGGAACAGCCCCTGCACGGAGTGTTGGTGGCGCTCTATCAACAGGCCCTGCCGGCCAGCACCAGTGGTTCCGGTTAGGGCCTGTCCCCAAGGCGACAGCCCGGCACCCGGGCGAGCAGTTCCTCGCAGGAGGGGCCCGCGCTTCGGTCATGGCGCCTGCTCCTACAGTGGGAGCGCCGGGAACACCGGCCTGGGACTGTCTCTTCGAAGGAGTGCGGCATGGGGGATTCCGGGGCGCCCGGCGCAGTGGCCGAGGGTCTTGAGGAGTACCGGGCGGAGCTGACCGGGTACTGCTACCGGATGTTGGGGTCGTACGCCGAGGCCGAGGACGCGGTGCAGGAGGCGCTGGTCCGGGCGTGGCGGAGCCTCGACCGCTTCGAGGGCCGGTCGGCGCTGCGGACGTGGGTGTACCGGATCGCCACCAACGTATGCCTGGACGCCCTCGCGTCGGGCCGGCGGAGGGCGCTGCCGATGGACCTGTCGGCGCCGAGCGAGGGCGGTACCCCGCCGGCACCCCCGCAGGAGTCCGTCCTGTGGGTCGAGCCGTGTCCCGGCGGCGATCCGGAGGCGGCCGCTACAGCGGGCGAATCGGTCCGGCTGGCGTTCGTCGCCGCGCTGCAGCACCTGCCGCCCAGGCAGCGGGCCACGCTGATCCTGCGGGACGTCCTGGGATTCTCGGCCCGCGAGGTCGCCGCCCTGCACAGCTGCACCGTCGCCTCAGCCAACAGCGCCCTGCAGCGGGCCCGAGCGACGCTGGCCGCCCGCCGCCACACGACGGACGGACCGGCTGCGCGGCCGTCCGACAGCGTCCGGCGAGTCCTGGCCGAGCGGTACGCCACGGCCTTCTCCCGCTACGACATGGAGGAGCTGAGCATGCTCCTCCACGTCGACGCCACGCTGTGCCTGCCCCCGTACGCGAAATGGATGCGCGGTGTCCCCGACATCCACGCCTGGCTCACCGGTCCCGCGATCGGCTGCCGCGGCTCGCGTCTGGTCCCGACCCAGGCGAACGGCTCTCCCGCGTTCGGCCAGTACCGTCCCTCCCGGGACGGCACCGGTTACGTGCCCTGGGCCCTCCAGGTCGTCGAGTTCTCCGGCACCCGGATCAGCGGCATCGCGGCCTTCCGTGACACCGACCGCCTCTTCCCGCTCTTCGGCCTGCCGGAGCGCCTCGACGCCGTGTAGCACGCGCGGCAGTCGGCCCGCATACGTGTGGACGCCGGGCGCGTGTGGCGCGAGCGGCAGTCGGCCAGCGGTCAGCGGTTCACCGGGACGCACGCCAGGCGAGTCATCACCGCTGTCAGCCACAGCAGGCCAAGGCCCGCTCCTGCGGTGAAGGCCAGGACGGAGGCGGCGGAGGCCGCGAAGCCGGCGAGGACGACGACCGGCACCAGACGCGAGGCCACGGCCCACCTGCGGTGGCCCCGGGCGGCGAGCGGGCCGGCGAGCACGACGAAGGCGGCGCACAGGGCGAGGTAGCCGACCATGCCGGCGGCCACGTGGACACCGGCGTGGCCGCTCAGCACGGTCGCGTCGGGCGCTCCGGCGGGAAAGCCCGCCCCGGCGTCGGCCGGGAAGGCCGCCGCGGCTCCGAACGAGGCACCGAAGACACCGATCAGCACCGGCGCCCAGGAGCCGCCCGGGGTCCCGCTCAGCACGCGGCGCAGACCGACCGCTCCCATGACCAGCAGGACGCCTGCGAGCAGGAAGTTCGCCGTCTGGACCCAGCCCGCCTCGCCGAGCGCGAGCTGACTGAGCGCGTTCCGGCTGAAATCGAAGCCGTCACGGGCGATGCCTTGCGCGACACCGGCAGCGAGGAACACCGGACCGGCCGCGATGCCACCGGCCAGCCACGGGCGTACCGCCGCGCGGGACGCGGGCCCTGCGGAAGCGACGTGGGATGCACTGAGCGTGGGGGTCATGAAGGAGCCTTCCTCAAGTTGTGTTGTCGCTCATCCGACCTACCGAGGCCGGCGAAGTCATCGCTCCGCGCGATGTGTGCTGGATCACGGTCTCGGCTCTCCCCCGTGCTTCAAAGCCCCCTTCGGAGCAACTTCGAGTCCGGATGGAGGCATTCCCCGTGTCCTGCGCATGCCGGGAGGCCGTCCCCGCCTAGCATCTTGGCCGAACGGAAGTGCCGCGCCGCCGAGCGCGCCGCCGGACCGGACGGGCTCCGACCGGATGGCGCCGGCAGGCGCAGGGCCGGGGAGAACCAGGGCTGCTGACTGCGCGCACCTTCGCCAACGCCCATACCTTCCGGGAGTTCGGCATGTCCCGTATCACCATCAACGGCGTGACGGTGGACCCGCTGGCGCAGGCCGATGATCTGGCCACCGCCTCGCTGGTGTCCGAGGACGCCACCACGTCCAACTACCTCCTCGTCCAGACCTCACACCCGCCCACGTCCGAGGAAAAGGAGGAACTCGCGGCGCTCGGGGTGGTGATCCACGAATACGTTCCGGACGACACGTATCTGTGCGGCTTCCGGCCCACCGATCTGGATGCCGTGCGCGCGCTCCCGTTCGTGACCTGGGCCGACGTGTACTTCAAGGGTTTCAAGATCGCCCAGTCGCTCCGGTCGAACCGGCTGCGGCCGGGGGTGGCCGTGCTGGCCGACCCCCTGGAGGCGGGCGGTCCCCGTCCCCGGACCATCGACGTCGTCCTGCACGAGGACGTCGACGCGAGCGCGGACGGCCTTCAGGACCGGATCGCGGCGGCAGCCGGTGTCAGCCCCGGCGAGGTACAGGCCGACCACGACAAGGTACGCGTGACGGTCCGCGAGGAGGACCTGGCCGCGCTTGCCGCCCTCGACGAGGTGAAGGAGATCGAGGAGGTCCCCGAGAGGGTGCTGTACAACACCGTCGCGGCGAACCTCATGCACGCCCGCGTCTCCCTCAACGGCACCAGGTTCCGGGGCGAGGGCCAGATCGTGTGCGTCGCCGACACCGGGTTCGACAAGGGGTCCACCACCAATGCCCATCCCGCTTTCACCGGCCGGGTCAAGCGTCTGATCGCCCTGGGCCGCACGAGCCCGGCGAGGACGGACGACCCCGACGGGCACGGCACCCACGTGGCCGGCTCGGTCCTCGGCGACGGCGTGTCGGCGACGATGGGCGGCGACGGCACGTCGCCGGCCACGGGCGGCGCCATCACCGGCACGGCTCCGGAGGCGAGGCTGGTGCTCCAGTCCCTGCTGGCCGACGACGGCTCGCTGTCCGGGATCCCCACCAACCTGCACGATCTGTTCGAGCCGCCCTTCGTGGAGGACGGCGCGCGGATCCACACCAACTCATGGGGTCCGGTCACCCCGGGCCTGCCGTACAACAAGGCGGCGCGCGAGGTCGATCAGTTCGTCTGGGACAACAAGGACTTCGTCATCTGCTTCGCCGCAGGCAACGACGGTACGGACCGCGACGGTGACGGCCACATCAACCTGCGGGCCATCAGCGGGGAGACCGGAGCCAAGAACATCATCACCGTCGGCGCCAGCGAGGGCGACCGCCCCCAGATCACCCACACCTACGACGACCTCAGGCCGCTCTCGTACCCCGCCCCACCGATCCGCGGCGACAGGATGGCGGACAACCCCGCCGGGATGGCGGCCTTCAGCAGCCGCGGCCCCACCCAGGAGGGACGGATCAAGCCCGACATCGTCGCACCCGGCACGGCGATCCTCTCGACGCGCTCGCGGCTGGCCTCCGACGACGGTCTCTTCGGCGTCTCCACGGACCCCGCGTTCATGTTCGACAGCGGCACCAGCATGGCCACCCCGCTGGTCGCGGGCTGTGTGGCGGTGCTGCGCGAGACGCTCGTGAAGAACGGCACCCCGAAGCCCAGCGCGGCGCTCATCAAGGCCATGCTGATCAACGGCGCTGACGAGCTGCCCGGTCAGTACAGCCCCTCCGAGACGGGCCCCACTCCGAACAACAGCTGCGGCTTCGGCCTCGTCAACCTCCAGCGAGCCGTCGTCCTGCCGACCGATGCCGGCCGGGCGGGCTTCACCGACGCCAAAGAGCTGGACCAGGGAGAGGAGCGGTCGTTCCGCATCACGATCCCGGAAGGGGCGGCGCGCACCCTGAAGGTCACCCTCGTCTGGACGGATCCTCCTGGGAAGGCACTGCAGAACGATCTCGACCTCGTCGTCCGGGCAGGCGGTCAGGAGCGCCACGGCAACATGGGCACGGATCCGGGGTTCGACCGGGTCAACAACGTCGAGCAGGTCAACTGGCAGAATATTCCGGCCGGGGAGGCGGAGGTCGTCGTCACTGCCTTCCGGATCACCCAGTTCCCCCAGCCGTACGCCGTCGCCTGGCGCATCCTCTGACGGGTACGACCGACTACGGTCCCGGCCCGTTCGAGCGGGGACCGTAGTCACGGATCGGGGTCCCTGCAGCTCCGGTTGAGGACTTCACGTCACCAGGTGCAGCGACGTTTCCGCGATGCCCAGCCGTACGCTCTGCCCCCAGGTCAGCTCCAGGGCGTCGCTCTCCATCCCGTCGCCGAAGACCACGATCCGGTCCGACTCCACGGTCAGCTGCAGCCCCTGCCCCACCCCCAGCTCACCGGCGACCTTCGTCGTTCCGGTCGTGGGTGAGGGCCATGCCTCGCGCACGAACCACAGGAGCCGCCGGTCGCAGGGTGCAGGCAGCCCCACGGGGCTGCCGCGCTCCAGCCACAGGGAGCGCAGCCAGCCGGTGGCGCCCGTGCCGGTGCCCACCAGCACCCCCGAGGACGCCTGCGCCTCCCCCGGGCCCTGCTCGTCGTCGGAGCCCAGGCGGTAGCGGGCCGTCTGGTGCCCGGGCGAGCCCAGGTAGATCTCGTTCAACGCCAGGAGGCGCTGGGTGTCGTCGGCGACCGCCTCGACCATGGTCAGCTCCTCTGCCCGCCCCCCGGCGGCGGTCGCCGCACGCAGCAGGGCGGCAGCGTCGACGCAGCGGTGACGGACCAGGACACCCGGATTGCGCCCCGGGTCGGTGTCGATGCCCACCACGGGTTGGCCGCGGAGATACTTCGCGGTGTTGGCGACCAGGCCGTCCTGGCCGACCACGACCACCACGTCCTCCGGGGCGAACAGGAAGCGGTCCAGGTCCGCCCGCTCCACACGGGAGTGGCGCCATGTGAGGGGCACCGCCGCCGCCACTTCCCTCAGCGCCTGCACGGTGCGGTCGTGGCGGCGGACCACGTCGTCGATCGACCGGCCCCGGCTGGAAAGGAAGAACGCGGCCTGCCCGTGCGTCCCGTGCCGGGCGAGCAGCTCCTCGTACTCGGTCCTGCGGTGGACGAGCACCGCCCGCGGGGCCAGGCTCACGCGCCCGCGCCGCCTTCCGGGCGCCCGAGCCTGGTGAGGAGCCCGGTGAGGACGTCGGGAGAGAGCGTGATGCTCTCGATCCGCGGCAGGTTCTCCGCCAGCCGGGTCGCCGCCAGGGCGTGCAGGGTGCCCGGGCCGGCTTCGTCGTGTACGCGCAGCCAGGCTGCCTGCACCTCGGCGCGCGCCGCACCCGTTTCGCGCTCCGCCTCGGCGTCCGCGCGGGCCAGGCGGACCTTGCGGGCCGCCTCGGTCTCGGTCCGCACCCCGTCCGCAGCGGCCTCCTCCTCCGCCGCACGGCGGGCATTGGTGCCGCGCTGGTCGATCAACTGCTCCTCTCGGCGGGCCAGTTCGATCTGACTGGCCAGCTCGTTCTCGGCGATGGCCCGCTCCCGCTCCACGGCCACGGCCCGCCGTTCATAGGTGGCCCGGTCGGCCTCCTGCTGGATCTGCTCGCGGGCCGGCGTACGCAGGGCGCGCTCCACCTCGGCCTCGGGACGGATCGGTGGCCGGGAGTCTGGGCTCGGCGGCGAGACCGGCGGCGACCCGCCCCCGTACGGCGGCGACGCCGTCCATCAAGGCGACGGCCAGCGAAGTCCGGGCGAGTACGTCAAGCGCGTGCTGCTGGGCGGTCTCGGTGAGGAGAGTGGCGATCTGCTCCAGGGGTGCGCCGCGCCAGCTGCCGGTGTCCGGGTCGATGGAGAAGTCGAGTCGGTCCGCGGCCTCGGTCGGGTCGCTGATCCGGTAGGTGACGGTGGCCTGCACGGCGACGTCCTGGAAGTCGGACGTACGGGCGTGGAACGCCATGGCCAGTTCCCGGTCGGCGACCGGCACTTCGGAGAGCGCCGCCGACAGCGACCGGTACCAGAAACTGAGCCCTCGCCCGTCGTGGACGAGCCGGCCGCGCCTGTGGTGGCGGACGTGGGCGGTGGGCGCGGAGCGCAGATGACGCCAGCCGAAGCGCCGGGTGATGTCGGCCATGGCGAACCCCCTTCATTTCGTCAACGCGACGATAATGAGCGGTACCCATATCGTCAAGGGGACGAAAAGAAGAAGTTCCGGGTACCCCGCCCCGGCGGCAGTCCGCGAGCACGTCGGCTCGGAAAATGGGTGCCGGGGCCGCCTGGTACGCGGTACGGTGCGCCGATGTCTGCGATCAAGAAGTTCCAAGTCACCTTTGACTGTGCAGAACCCGAGCGCGTCGGCCGCTTCTGGTGCGAAGTGCTGGGGTACGTCGCACCACCACCTCCGGAGGGGTTCACCACCTGGGACGATTTCAACGGCACCCTGCCTCCGGAAAAGCGAGGATCATGGTTCGCCTGCAGTGACCCCACGGGCGTGGGCCCGCGCCTGTACTTCCAGCGCGTCCCCGAAGGAAAGGCCGTCAAGAACCGGGTCCATCTCGACGTCCGGGTCGGCACGGGGCTCGTGGGGGACGAACGCCTCGCCGCGCTCGAAGCCGAGTGCGCACGGCTGGTCGCGCTCGGCGCGACCCATGTGCAAACGCTGTACGCCGATGAGGAAAACGAGTCGTGCATCCCGATGCTGGACATCGAGGGCAACGAGTTCTGCATCGACTGAACTCCTTCCCGGCCAGGGGAGGTCGGGAGCCACCTCCCCTGGGCGGGCGCTTGGTTCACCCCGCGGGAAGCCCAACCACCCCCGGCAGATCAGGTGTTCAGCAGACGGTTGAAGAACGACCGGTAGTGCTGCAGCGCCAGCCGCAGATCCTCGGTCGCGACCTGTTCGCCCTGGCTCCATTGCTCCTCCAGCCCCTGCTTGTGGGCGGAGAACGAACGGGCCAGGGTCTGCATCACCTCGGCAACCAGGGCGTCCGCCGACCTGACCGCTTCTTGCGGGTCGTCGACGAACCGGCTTTGTATCTCACTCCACGTCTTGTGGTACTCCTCAGTGTCCTCGGCACCCAGCAGGGGCTGATCGGCACCGGCCTCGTCCGAGCCGGCCTGCGATCCGCTGTCCGTCGCGAGCCCGGCCCCGCTGTCGCGGGTATCGCGCTCCTCGGCGGACGCGTCCGTGGTGGCCTCCCCGGGATACACGGGCGGCGTCCGCCCGTCCGCCGGCGCGCTGCCGGATTCGCCGTACGCACCGGCGTCCGTGCCGGCTTCCGTGCCGGCTTCCGTGCCGGTGTCCGTGCCGGTGTCCGTGCCTGCCTCCGAAGCCGACGCCGGATGGGCGATGTCCTCCGTCGTGATGCCGGAGTCCCCCACTCTCTCGTTGCTGCTTGCGTCGTTCTGCATCTCAACGACTCCTCTGGTCAGTCAGCAGGTCGTCAAACAGGGCGCGGTAGTGCACCATCGCCCCTCGGAGTTCCTCGGTTGTCGTCTGGTGACCGGCGCTACGTACCTTCACGTCGTGTGCGGCCCGGTAGTGCTCCAGGGTCCGGCCGTGGTCAACCGAAAGGTCGCGCAGCTGCCCGCGGTAGTCGTCCGTGGGATAGCCCCGCTCGCGCATCAGCCGCGACACCAGTTCGTCGGCCTCTTCCACGGAGTCTTCCGGTCGGTCCACGAAATGCTCTTGGACGGTGCTCCATTCGACGGTGTACCGCTCTCGCCGTTCGGGTGGCAACTCCTTGATCTCCAGCTTGTCGTGGCGTTCCTCGCGGGCCCGTAGCTCGCGTTCGGCGGCCATGCGGCCGCCCTCGGTCTCGACCGTGCGGTCGTACTCGGGTCCGAACTTCTTCTGCAGCCGCCTTCTACGTGCCGCCATCCACAGTCCGACCGCAAGCGCGATCACGACGACGGCTGCGATGACGATGATGGTGATAAGCGTGCTGGTCGACATGGTTGGCCTCCATCCTGGGGCCTCATCTGGCTTCGGCGCGTCTCCTGCGCCCTGCGCCTACCCGGCAGGTCACGGCTCAAGCGCTGCGGTCCGGGTGGCCGCGAACGGGCTGGTGTCGAGGCGGGCGAGCAGGTCGGCGGGGTGCCGGTAGACGGCTCGGGCCCCGGCGTCCTCGAGGTCGCGCTGCGGGATGCCACCGCAGAGCAGTCCCACACTCGCGACGCCGGCGCGGGCGGCCGCCTGCATGTCCCAGACGGTGTCGCCGACGAACACGGCGCCGTGCGCCGGTGTGTCGGCGAGATCGAGGGCGTGGCGCACCGGGTCCGGTGCGGGCTTGCCCTCGTCGACGTCGTCGGAACTCGCCGTCGCGGTGATGGCGTCGTCGGCGTCGACGGCGCGTCTGAGCGCGTCGAGCTCGGCGTCCTTGGCGGAGGTCACGAGGACGATCCGCCAGCCCCGTCGGTCGAGCTCACGCAGAAGGTCGGCTGCCGAGTCCAGCGGGGGAAGCCGGTCGAAGTACGTGCCGTAGAGGGTGGTGTGGGCGGCGCTGAGCTCCTCGTCCTCGCTCGTGTCCCGCCCCTCTCCCAGCAGGTGGGCAAGGAGGTCCTCGCCGGGGAGCCCGATCGCGCGGTGGATGTCGTGCATCGCGACGTCGTGGCCCGCCTGCCGCAGGGCCTCCCACCAGCACACGACATGGAGGTGGTTGGTGTCGGCGAGGGTGCCGTCGACATCGAACAGAGCGGCACGGTTCATGTCCGCCTCCCGCGGGCCTCAGCGTCCGAGCCCCTGCTTGGGCCCGGCCTTGTTCAGGTTCACGGAGGAGGCCGCTTTCACAGCTCTCCCAGGGCCGGCAGCAGCTTCGTGGCGGACCAGTCCAGGAACGGTTCCTGTTGGTCGCCGCCGATCTGGACCAGGGCGATCTCGGTGAATCCGGCGTCGACGTAGGGGCGTACCGCGTCGACGAAGGCGTCCACGTCGTCGCCGCAGGGGATGGCAGCCGCGACGTCCTCGGGCGTCGTGTGCTGCGAGGCCTGGTCGAAGCCCGCCGGGCCGGGGAGTTCCGCGTTGACCTTCCAGCCGCCGAGCGCCCAGCGGAACTGCTCGTGCGCCCGGGCCACGGCCGCATCGCGGTCGCGGTCGTAGGAGACGGGCAGCTGGCCCACGCACGGTTTGCCGGAGCCTCCGTACCCGCTGAACGCGTTCACCAGCTCTGCCTTGGGCTCGGTGGCGATGAGCAGGTCACCGTACCGGCCCGCGATCTCGCAGGAGCGGTCTCCGGAGACGGCGACACCTATCGGGGGCGGCTCGTCGGGGAGGTCCCAGAGCCTGGCGTTCTCCACGTCGAAGTGGGCGCCGTGGTGGCTGACGTACCCGCCGGCGAACAGGGAGCGGATGATGCCCACGGCTTCCTCGAGCATGTCCAGGCGGACGTGGGCGGCGGGCCAGCCCGCGCCGACGATGTGTTCGTTGAGGTTCTCGCCGGAGCCGAGGCCCAGCCGGAAGCGCCCCTGGGAAAGGAGCTGCATCGTGGCGGCCTTCTGGGCGATCACCGCGGGATGGTAGCGGAAGGTCGGGCAGGTCACGTACGTCATGAGAGGGATCCGTGACGTGGCCTGCGCGGCGGCCCCCAGGACGCTCCACGCGTAGGGCGCGTGGCCTTGGGCCTCCAGCCAGGGGAAGGAGTGGTCGGAGATGACGGAGAAGTCGAAACCGGCCCGTTCCGCTCCCACCACGTGGTCGACCAGCTCCCGGGGCCCGGCTTGCTCGGTCATCATCGTGTAGCCGATTTGCACCATACCGGGCGCCTTACCGCTTCGGCACGCTTGAAACGTGCCAGCCTTCCGGTCCACTACGCCGTGCGTGGCAATCAGGCCGGGTGACCGGGCTCGAGGTCCCCCAGCTCTCGATACCGGAGCAGTGGGGGTGGCGGGCCCTCGGACGGCGGGCACACTGCTACCGGCGCCAGGAGGAAACCCACGTGGTCGCCGCCCTCGATACGCCCCTCGATCCGGCCGGTGAACCAGGTGGAGAGCTGCTCCAGGATCGGACTGCCCGATTCTCCGGGCCGCCACCCGACCCTTGAGAACTTGTCCACCCGGTCACCCGTCTCCCCTCCGAAGAGCTCCGCGAGCGCACGGTCGCGCCGGTGGAGCAGGTGCACGGTGAGGTACTCGGCCTCGCAGGCGACCTGGTAGGTGTGATTGTTGATCGACAGCCAGACGGTGAACCTCGGCGGGTCGATGGAGCACTGCGAGGCGAAGCCCACCAGGCAGCCCGCCCGCTCGCTGCCGGATGCGGCCGTGACCACGTACATCGGGCCGTCGAACGCGTCGGTGAAGGGGTCGAGCTCTGTCACAGCGCCTCCTTGCGCCTCCCCCGACAGGGGGCTTCACAGGTTCAGGTCGAGCAGGGCGTTTCTCCACGATCCCGGGCGTCGATGACGGTGTTGCCGGATCCCGCACCGGTGACGACGAGATCGTGGGGGCGCATCCGGTCAGCCTATGAGCCCCTTGCCGAGTCGGCGTACCGGCGCGCTGGCCTTGACCCGGCGGCTCCACCCGTCTCGAATCCGCAGGGGCCCTCGTTCCCCGGCTTCGAGGCCGCGGAGTGTCCAAAGTCCGTACAGAGCCAGCAGCGGTTTGACGAAGAGCCACTCACCGGGGCGGTAGTCGTCCGCGCGCACGAGCCTCTTGGCAAGGTCAGGGCGTTGGCGCCGCAGGTAGGCGCGTGCCTTGAGCGCGTGGGCCGGCTGAGAGGCGATCTTGATGCGGTCGACGTCCTCCAGCAGGGGGATCACGTTCGTGATGTTCTCCCATGTCGTCCCGCTCTGCTCTTCGAGGACCACCGTGCCGTCGAAGCTGAGCACCGACCTCGCATGGTCAGCCATCAGTCGGGCCTCGGTGGCGCCGCCGCCGGGCGCACCGCCGCTGAGGATCAGACAGGTGGCACGACCACCGTCAGCGGCGGCGGCGATGGAGCGGATTCCGGCACGCACCCGCCAGCGGGTGATCACGTTCGCCGTGGCCTGGGGGTTCCGGTAGCCCAACACGACCACGGCTTCGGTACCACCCCCGCGGCTCCCTACGAGGGCTCGAGACCAGCGCCAGTTCAACCACTCGCCCCAGGCCAGGATTGCAGCCCCGGCCATCACCAGCCCTGTCCTCCGTCGCATGCGGCGACTCTAGGGCACCTCGGCACCGCCTCGGGGCCGCGACCGCCCGGGCTCGCCCGTGGGGGTGAGGCTCGTACGAAGGGCCCGAGCCGCGCGATGGCGGGGGGTGCCACCACCCGGCTCGGGCCTCCTCGGGAACCCGCGCCGCTCACCGCCACGGACTCCCATGACCACGCTTATGGCCCCTCTCCCTCGGCCCAAACGGGGGAAGCGCACCTTTTCCGCAAGCGCGGCCCCCGGGCAGCGGTGGCGCGTCGGCCCGGCCGCTGTTTGCCTGGGATGGGACCCACACCACACCCGACCGTAGGAGTGATCATGAGTGGCGACAGCCAGCCGAGCGAGCGGGCTCAGCAGATGCGCGAACGGGCTCAAGAGCTGGAGCAGGCGGCACAGCACGCCACCGACCCGGCAGAACGGCAGCGGCTGAGGGACAGGGCCATGCGCCTCCGGGAGAGGACCGAGCGGGAGAGCCGGGGCAGCGGAACCATGGACCCCATGTAGACCAGGCCACAGGTGTAAACCAAGCCACGGGGTAGACCAGGCCACGGCGGTACTCCTGTCACACTCCCCGTGCGAGACGCGTCAGCCGGCGGCGGTCGTGCGGACCAGATCGCTCACCACGTCGGCCAGGCGTCCCCGTCGCATGTACGCGGCCCTCTGACTGGCGGCTCCGCCCCCGGAGCGCCTCACCCGGCGGAACAGCTCCTCGGCGAGGTCGAGGTCTCCCGCGGCCGCCAGCCCGGGCGCCGCACGGGCCATGAGGCGCTCCGTCAGCGTCAGGGCCGGTACGAGTTCCCCCGAGACGGGATCGAGGCCTTCCCCTGCCAGTCCGTGGCGGGCGGCGAGCCGGTGGGCGGCGTACAGGCGGCCGACGGGGTGGTCGGGCGGCGGGCGCCCGTCCCCGACGTCGAGCAGCAGCGTGGTGGCCAGACCGCGCACGAGCGCGGTGAGCAGCAGCACCACGTCGAGGTCGGCGTTCACGTCGCAGACCCGGATCTCGAGCGTCGGTACGTGTTCGGAGGGGCGCGCGTACCAGTAGATCATCCGACGGTCCAGCAGGGCGCCGGTCTTCACCAGGTGGTCTGCAAGTCGCTCGTAGCCGACTTCGTCGAGGAGGGGCGCGGGCCCGACCCCGGGCCATCGCGCGTGCTCCACGGACCTGCTGCTCGCCCACCCGGTGTCCCGGGCGAGGGAGAAGGGCGAGTTGGCGGCGAGGGCCTGAAGCGTCGGCAGCCAGGGACGCATCTGGTTGGACAGCGCGAGGGCTTGACCGCGCCCGGTCACCCCGACGTGGATGTGGCAGCCGCAGACCATTCCGTCGTACGAACCGACCAGCGAGGGCCATCGGGCGGCCAGCCGCCCGTAGCGCTCCCCCGGGGTCACCGTCGGCGGACTCCCCGGCGGGATCACGGGGGTTCCGGTGGCCACCAGGAGGCATCCCGCGTCGGCCGCCACCTCGCCCATCACCTTGCGCAGCAGGCCCAGTTGACACCTCAGTTCCGCCAGATCGGCCGTGGGGCGGGTGCACACCTCGACCTGCGCGCCGAGGAACTCCACCTGGGCCTGCTCACCCAGGACCGCGGTCGCGGCTTTCACCACGTGCGGACCACGGGCCACGGGCAGCCCCGTCCGCCGGTCCACGAGCAGGTACTCCTCCTCCACTCCCACCGTCAGGCCTCGCCTGCCCTGCGGAAGAGTCGCCCGCGCACGATCCACGCTCACCTGCTACGCCCTCTGCACCTGTCCGTCCTGTCACCGTACAACCGGCGGACCGGGCCCGCGCCGTTCTACGATGCCGTTGAGGACTTCGGGCAGCAGGACCGGAGGGCAGATGTCGGAGCAGGTACGCCAATCCGGCTCGGACCCGGACAACGCCCGGCGGCACGCTTTGAGGCTGGCCGGCCTTTCGGCGGCTTCGGATTCAGGGATGGATCGGTTCGCACGCCTGGTGTCCCGGCTGCTCCATGTCCCCATGGCCTTCGTTTCACTGGTCGAGGAGGACCGGCAGTTTCTGCCCGGCACGTACGGCCTGCCGCAGCCCTGGGCGGCCGCTCGCGCTCTGCCGCCTTCGCATGCGCTCTGCAGCTGCGTGGTGGCCTCCGGGCGACCCTTGGCCGTGCCCGACGCCCGCGCCGATGAGCGGCTCCGTACCGAGCCCGTCATCGCGGACCTCGGAGTCGTCGCATATGCCGGAGTGCCGCTGACCGACGGCGACGGGCTCGTCCTGGGCGTCCTGTGCGCCGTCGACCACGAGCCGCGGGCCTGGGGGGACGGCGAGCTGTCCGACCTGGAGGACCTGGCGGCGGTCTGCTCCGCCGAGCTGTGCCTGCGCATCCTGTCGGCGCAGAGCCGGTCCGTACAGAGGGTTCTGGAGACCGCGCGGACCGCCGCCGAGCGTGCCCGGACCGACGCGCAGCGGCTGGAGCGCGAGGCCCAGGTCGGGTTGGACCATGCCGAGCTGCTGCTGCGGTCATCGGAGGAGCTGGCCCAGACGTCCGGGCTGGAGGACGTCCGACGACGGGTGCGGGACCTGTTCGCCGGCGCCGGGAAGCCCTCGTACGTCGGCCTGCTGGTCGCCGACAAGGACGAGCTGCACCGGGTTCCCGACCCGGACATCGATCGCACGGTGGAACGGGAGGTCCTCACGCTGCCCGTGGACGCGGCGTTCCCGAGCACCCGGGCCATGCGGGAACGGCGTGCGGTCTTCGTACCCGACCGCGAGGCCCTCGTCGCCGACTACAGCCCCGAGGCGGTCGACTTCTTCGACCGCATGGGCCTCACCACCGTGCTGTGCCTGCCGCTCTGGGGCAGCCGAGCCCTGCTGGGGGTGCTCGCCGTCTGCTGGGCCAAGCGGCACGAGGTGGGCGTCACCGAGCGTGCCGCGCTCACCGCGGCGTCCGGTTACACCGCGCAGGCGGTGGAGCGCGCCCTGTACCTGGACGACAGGATCTCCGTGGCCCGGCAGCTCCAGGAGGCCATGCTCACCTCTCTTCCCCTGGCCGGCCACGTCGAAATCAGCGCCCTGTACCAGCCGGCTGCGGTCGGCGACATGATCGGCGGGGACTGGTACGACGCCTACCACCTTCCGAGTGCTTCGCCCGGCGGCGAGCCCGGAGCGCTGATGGTCACGGTGGGTGACATCACCGGCCACGACATGCACGCCGCCACGGTCATGGGTCAGGTCCGCAGCATGCTGCGGCAGGCGACCCTCGACCACCCCCCGTACAGTCCCGCCGTTGCCCTGACCGCCCTTGACGCGGCCTGCTCGGTCCTGCCGGTCGAGGCCAGCGGCACACTGGTCCACGCGCGTCTCGACCTGGCCGACGAGGGCCCCGGCTGGACGCTGACCTGGTCCAACGCCGGCCACCCCCCGCCGTTCCTCCGTACGCCCGACGGGCGGGTGACCACCCTGGAGGAGCACGACATGCTGCTCCACCGGGACCTCGGGCCGTTCCTTCGCACCGAGTCCCGCCGCCACCTTCCGCCGGGCTCCACACTGGTGCTCCACACCGACGGGCTCATCGAGCGCCGCGGCCACGACATCGATGCCTGCACGGCACAGCTCGTCGCTCTGCTCGCGCGCCACGGTGACCGTCCGCTGGACGAACTGCTCCAGCGGATCAGCGGCAGGCAGGCGAACCCGGCACCGGAGGACGATGTCGTCGTGCTGGCCCTGCGCGTTCCCTGAGGCAGCATGACGACGGACGATCCGCACGGAAAACCCCTCCCTGCGCACAGCAGCACCGATGACAGGCAATGCCGATGCGACTCCCGTTCCGCTTCCGATCCACCTCCCGGACCGCGCGCCCTCGGCACGCCCGACGGTCGGCCTACGGATCCTGGCTGGCGAGCACGCTCAGCGGGACGGGCGTGACTCAGTTGCCCGACAGCGGGGACGGCGTCCTCGTCCTCGTCCTCGCCGGGGAGTTCGACAGCGCAACCGTGGCCCCGCTCCGCAGGGCCTTGACCGATGCGCAATCGACCAAGGCCCCGCGGACGATCGTTGACGTGTCCGGAGTCGTCTACGCGGACTCCGGTCTGCTCCGGCTCCTCGTCCAGGCGCATCACCGGCTCCCCCGGTTCATGGTCGCGGGCCCCGTTCCTCCGCAGCTCCGCCGGCTTCTCGAACTCAGCGGAACGGCAGCGACCCTGCGCATCACGTCGGACGTCGAAGCGGCGCGCCGGGCCTGAGCAGCCCAGCCGACGCACCGCCTCTCGGGACCCGAGCCCGGGTCAGCCCGGCCAGGTGCCCGTCACACGGCGCGTGGCCACAGCCCCCGACCGGTCGACCGCGGCCTTGACCACGGCGAAGATCGCGCCCTGGACGGCGGCGGCGAACAGGATCTGCTTCCAGGAGCGGTCTTCGTCCAGGGCACTGGGAGCGTCGTTTTCCCCTTCCACGACCTTCCAGACCTGTTTGAACACCGCACCGGCGATCAGACCGCTGACGGCGCCCAAGGCCAGCCCGACCGGCCTGTAGGCAACCTTGGAGGCGTTCATCGGCCTACACGGCTGCGCCGCACCAGCAGGAAGACGAGCAGGGCGGCGCCGGCCACGAGAAGGGGTTTGCGGTTGGCGCGTGCCACGCTTGCGATCTGGCCGGCCTTGTCCAGAACCGGATCGGGTGTCGTGTCCTTCACCAGCTGCGCGGCATGGTGCGCCGTCACAGAGATCTGGTCGACGACCGCGGCGGTCTTCTCGGCGGCCTGTTCCTTGGCGGCGGCCGCCTTCTCCTTCGCCTGTGCCTTGATGTCGGTCTTGTCCACCAGCGCCTCGACGGTCTGCCCGAGCTCGTCGCGGGTGATCTCGACCTGCTCGCGCAGCTCCGCGGGAGTGGGCGTGCCGATATTGGTTCGCGGGTCGTTGGTCATCGGTGCGCTTTCTCCTTGATCTGGGCCAGGTCGGCCCTGACACTGTCGATGGTCTGCTCCGGGACGGGCGCGCCGGCTTCGGCGATCTGCTTCTTTCCGGCCATGGCGATCGTTGCGGCGACCAACGCCAGCACCGCCATGACGATCAGTGCCGCCGCCCAGACCGGGAGTATCAACGCGAGGGCTGCGATGCAGGCCGCCACCAGCGCCTGGGCCGCCAGGAAGCCGATCAGGCCCGCCCCGCCGAAGAGGCCACCGCCCTTCCCGAAGCGCTTCCCCTTCTGAGTCATTTCCGCCCGAGCCAGCTGCATCTCCTCGCGAACCAGCTCCGATATCTGCTGGGAAGCGCGTGAGACCAGCACGCTCACGGATTCATCGGTGCCGTGGGTCTGCCGCTCTATCGTGCTCATGCGCAGTCCCCCTCCTTTCGCCATGCGAACGCTGTGGTCCTGGCGCGCGCCTACCCGGTAAACGAACCAGCACCCGTGCCATGAGCAGACGCATCTCGTCGTGCTCGTGCCGCAACGCTGTGAGCGCTGCCTGACCGGCCGGTCTGTGCTTTGCGGACGGAGCCGAACGGGGGAAACCACGTCGCTCGCGACATCGGAGAGGGGGTGTGCGGGTAGGGCGACGCCTGGCCCGCGATCCGTGACAGGATCGAGCTGACAGGCGGCTTCACCCTTCCTGCCGTGACCCGTGGCCTCCTGCCCCGATGAGGAGACGTCATGAACCACAAGACGCGCCGGATTCTCGTGACGGGTTCCGCCGACGGACTGGGACGGGCAGCAGCACAATCGCTGCTGTCCGCGGGATACGAGGTGGTGGTGCACGCGCGGAACCCGGATCGCGCTACCAGCCTCCGTCCACTGCTGGACCGGGGAGCGGACATCGTGGTGGGCGACTTCACGGACCGCGGCGCCGTACGGCGCATCGCGCAGAAGCTGAACGACGCGAAGCCTCCCGACGCGGTGATCCACAATGCGGGCGTGTGGAGCGGCCCGGCAGTCATGCCGGTCAACATCATCGCGCCGTACCTGCTCACGGCCCTGCTGCGCGAACCCCGGCGCCTGGTCTACCTGAGCAGCGGCTCGCATTTCGGCGGACACCCCCACCCCTCGCTCGCCGGCGTCGACTGGCGGGGTGAGCACGCGGGCTCGTACGCGGACAGCAAGCTGTTCGTCACGGCGCTCGCCGCCGCCGTCGCCCGGCTGCGCCCCGGTGTGCTGAGCAACGCCGTTGATCCCGGCTGGGTGCCGACGAAGATGGGAGGCCCGAACGCGCCGGACGACCTGGAACTCGGCCACCGGACGCAGGAGTGGCTGGCCACGAGCGACGATTCCCAGGCCCTGACGACCGGCGGGTACTGGTATCACCGGCAGCGGCAACCACCGCACGAGGCCGTCCATGACCAGGCGTTCCAGGACCGCCTGTTGGAAGCGCTGGCCCGTGAGACGGGCGTAGCGATCCGACCCACATGAAGGTCAGGCCGTTGCGTGGGCGGACACGCCGCGGGCGGCGGCCACCCGAAGCGAGAACCGATCAGCCGCGGCGCACGGCATGGCGTCGAGGGGAACGGCCCGCGCGGCGGGTGAAGATGGAGGGCTTCGGCCCCGCATCCGCCGGGCCGCGACAGAAAGGGGCACCGTGACGTCTTCGTTCACCATCGAGGCCGAGCGCCGCGGCAACACCGTCCTGATCAGCTTCATCGGAGACCTGGACGCGGCTGCCGAGCCGGCCCTCTACGAAGTCCTGCCGGGTGTCGTCGGCGATACGAGCGTCGACGTGCTCATGCTCGACCTGCACCAGGTGGCCCGTATGGACACCCCGGGACTGCTGCTGCTCCTGGACCTGCACCGACGCGCCGAATGCCTCGGTCTGCGGGTGCTTGCCGTCGGCTGGCGCGAACAGCCCCAGCAGCTCATGGCCACCGTCGCGGGGATCCGCGGGCGAGGATCCGCCACAGGAGAGCGCTACGCCCTCGCCGGATTCCGCCGCCTGATCGAAACACGCGCCGAGCACCAGCACACCGCCGCGCTGGAAACCGCTGCCCGCACCTGATCCCACCCCCCGCCCGGACCGCGACCCGGGGCTGTCGGCTGGCCGCGGCCGGCAGCACGGGGACGGGCCCGTGGACACGAGCGTCCCCGCGCACCGGCAGGCGGTTGGCCGGGGGACTTCGGGACACAAGTACGACGTGCTGAAGACACCTCTCGTCGCCCTTCTCGTCCTGCTCGCCGCAGCCGCCTCGGCCGCCGCCGTCGTGGCCGCGCCCTGGTTCGGGGTCTTGGCGGTACCTCTGGTCCTGCTCGCGCTGGTGGCCGTACACGACCTCGTACAGCGCCGGCACTCGATCCTGCGGAACTACCCGCTGCTCGGGCACCTCCGTTTTGCCCTGGAGGCCCTGCGGCCCGAAATGCAGCAGTACTTCATCGAGCGGAACTTCGACGGCCGCCCCTTCGACCGCGACACCCGGAGCATCGTCTACGAACGGGCCAAGGGGACCGACGCCGAGGAGCCGTTCGGCACCGAGCTCGACCTGTACCGGCCCGGCAGCGAGTACCTCACCCCGTCGATGGCGCCGCGGCCGGTGCGGACGGATCCGCCCCGGGTACGGATAGGCGGGCCCGACTGCACCCGCCCGTACGACATGGCTCTGCTCAACGTGTCCGCGATGAGCTTCGGCTCGCTGTCGGCCAATGCCGTACTCGCGCTGAATGCGGGCGCCCGGGCGGGTCGCTTCGCCCACGACACCGGCGAGGGCGGACTGTCGGAGTACCACCTGCGCCCGGGCGGGGACCTCGTCTGGGAGATCGGTACCGGTTACTTCGGCTGCCGGACCGACGACGGGGGCTTCGACGAAGCGCAGTTCGCCGAGAAGGCCGCGTACGAACAGGTCAAGTGCGTGTCGTTGAAGATCAGCCAGGGTGCCAAGCCGGGTATCGGCGGGGTCCTGCCGGGATCCAAGGTCAATGCTGAAATCGCGAAGGTCCGCGGCGTCCCGCAAGGGAGGACCATCGTGTCGCCGCCCTACCACCGCGTCTACTCCACACCGCGCGAGCTGGTCCGCTTCCTGGCCCGGATGCGTGAACTGTCCGACGGCAAGCCCGTCGGCTTCAAGCTGTGCGTCGGCTCGCGCCGGGAGTTCCTCGCCGTGTGCAAGGCCATGGTGGAGGAGGGCACGACGCCGGACTTCATCATCGTCGACGGCGCCGAGGGCGGGACGGGCGCCGCGCCGCTCGAATTCGCCGACCAGGTCGGCCTGCCCCTCGGCGAGGGGTTGATGACCGTGCACAACGCCCTCGTGGGGGCGGGGCTGCGCGACCGGATCCGGATCGGGGCCAGCGGCAAGGTCGCCACCGGCAGCGACCTGGTCAAGCGCCTCCTGCAGGGCGCCGACTACACCAACGCCGCCCGCGCCATGATGTTCGCGGTCGGCTGCATCCAGGCACAGCGCTGCCACACGAACACCTGCCCCGTGGGCGTCGCCACCCAGGACCGGCGGCGCGCCCGCGCCCTCGATGTCGGCGACAAGGCGCAGCGCGTGCAACGCTTCCAGGAGGCCACGGTCAAGAGCGCCCTGCAGATCATGGCGGCGATGGGAGTCGACGAGCCGTCCGGGCTGCGCCCGCACCAGCTGGTCCAGCGGGTGGACCCGCACACCGTCCGCTCCTACGCAGAACTGCATGAGTGGCTCGCACCGGGACAGCTGCTCGCATCAGCGCCCGAGGGCTGGGCATCCGACTGGCGGGCGGCCGACCCGGACCGCTTCACCCTCTGACACACGCGCCCTCGCCCCGGGGGCCGCACCGGACCGAAGGGCATTCCTGTGGCACGTACCGTCGCCCGCGTGATCGTCGACGCACTCAGGGAAGTGGGTGTCCGGCACGTCTTCGGCGTCGTCGGGGACGCCTTGAACCCCCTGACCGACGCCATCCGCACCACCGACGACCTGGAATGGGTCGGCTGCCGGCACGAAGAGGCCGCGGCCTTCGCGGCCTCGGCCCAGTCGCAGCTCTCCGACACCCTCGGGGTGTGCATGGGCACGGTCGGACCGGGGTCCGTGCACCTCCTCAACGGGCTCTACGACGCGGCCAAGAGCCGCACGCCGGTCCTGGCGATCTGCGGACAGGTCCCCCTCGCCGAGGTCGGGAGCGACTACTTCCAGGAAGTGGACAACGACCTGCTCTTCCGCGACGTGGCCGTCTACCGCGCCACCGTCACCTCGCCCGACCAGATGCCGCGGATGCTCGAGTCGGCCGTGCGCGCCGCCGTCACCCAGGGCGGCGTGGCCGTGCTGACCGTTCCCGGCGACCTGGGCGACCAGGAGCTGAGCGAGGACCGGCCCACGCGCTTCGCCCTCGCCGCGCCCCGTACGCGCCCCGAGGATCCGGCTCTCGCCGAGGCCGCCGAGCTGCTGAACTCCGCGTCCCGCGTCACGCTGCTCGTCGGCCGCGGGGCGCGCGGGGCCCGTACCGAGGTGCTCCGGGCCGCGGACCTGCTCGCCGCTCCCATGGTGCTCACCCTCAAGGCGAAGGAGGGCTTCGAGGGGGACAACCCCTTCCAGGTGGGGCAGACCGGTCTCATCGGCAATCCCGCCGCGGCCCACGCCCTCGACAGCGGCGACGCGCTCCTGATGCTGGGCACCGACTTCCCCTACCGCGACTGGTACCCGACGGGCTGCAAGGTCATCCAGGTGGACACCCGTGCGGAGCACCTGGGCCGCCGGGTCCCGGTGGACGTGGGCCTCGCGGGCGACGTCGGGGCCACCCTGCGCGCCCTGCTGCCGCTGCTGGAGGAGGTTTCCGACCGTACGCACCTGGAGGGCGCACGGGAACGGTTCGCGCGCTGGGAGGAGGGACAGCAGCGGCTGGCCGACCCGGGCCACGAGCACCGCTGGACCGGCAGGCTGCGAGCCGCCCTGGACAACCGGGACCACGAGATCCGCCCGGAGGCCCTGGCTGCAGCGGTGGACCGGTATGCCGACGAGGACGCCGTCTTCACCTCCGACACCGGCATGGCCACCGTCTGGCTGTCGCGCTTCGTCAGCATGCGCGGCGACAGGCGACTGATCGGCTCGTACAACCTCGGCTCGATGGCGAACGCCATGCCGCAGGCCCTCGGGGCCCAGCTCTGGGCACCCGAGCGCCAGACCATCGCCTTCTGTGGGGACGGCGGCCTGAGCATGCTGCTCGGCGACCTGATGACGATCAGGACGTACCGGCTGCCGGTGAAGCTCGTCGTCTTCGACAACCGCCGGCTGGGCATGGTCAAACTGGAGCAGGAGCAGGCGGGCCTGCCCGAGTTCGGCACGCAGCTCGACAACCCCGACTTCGCCGCGGTCGCCACGGCCCTCGGCCTGACGGGGATCCGTGTCACCGATCCGGCTGAACTCCACGACGGTGTGCGCCGGGCGTTCGAGACGCCGGGGCCGGTCCTGCTGGACGTACTGACCAATCCCGAGGAAGTGGCCGTACCGGCCAAGCCGACGGTGGCGCAGGGGTGGGGCTTCGCCATCGCCAAGGTCAAGGAGGTCCTGTCGAGCCACGAGGACTGACGGGCACCCCGGAGCGGCGGCCGACAAGCCGGGCCGGGCCCCGCCACGGGCGCGGCGAACCGGCGGGTCCGCCGCAGCCCGGGAGGCGAGCGTCCACGCCACCGGCTGGAAGCCGGGTCCTCGGGGAGGCCTCTTGGGTTCCTCGGTCAGCCGGCGGGGTTCTCGTCGAGGAGTGAGGCGAGGCCGTCGAGGAGGCGCTGGAGGCCGAACTCGAAGAGGGCGTCGAGGTCGAGCTCGTATCCGGCCGCGGTGAGGCGGGAGAACGCGGGGAACCGGCCGGTGGCCAGGACCGCCAGGAGCGCGGACTCCTGGGTGTCCATCCACTCCTTGTTGTCGAGGCCGCTGTGCGCCTCGGCCTCCCGTTCCCACTCCAGGTTGATGGCGATGCCCCGGGCGTAGTTGAGCAGCATGAGGTGCGCGGTGAAGGCAGACCGCAGGTCGAGTCCGTGGGCGTCCAGGGTGGCAAGCGTCCACTCGTTGTACGGCAGGGCCGAGGTGATCAGCTGAGGGCGGGTCACCGACAGTGCCGGCGCGAGCCATGTGTGGCGGCGGAACAGGTCCCAGAGCTGACGGGCCACCAACTCGATCGCCTCGCGCCAGTCCGCCGGTGGGTCGGCGGGCAGCGGGTGCTCCGCGATGACCGTGTCCATCATCCGTACCAGCAGGTCGTCCTTGTCGGCCACGTGCCGGTACAGCGACATGGTCGCCACCCCGAGCTCGGCGGCGACCCGGCGCATCGAGAGCGCGGCCGGCCCCTCCGTGTCGGCGATCCCGACTGCGGCACCGACGATCCGTCCGAGCGTGAGCGCCTGCCGGCCCGATGGCGAGTGGGACGGGCTGCCCGGGCGTGCTCCGGCAGCGGGTCGGGCGGTGCGCACGGAGCGGCTCGGGGCCTCTACGACCGTCCCGACGCCGGGGACGGCGCGGACCAGGCCCTCGCGGCGCAGCTCGGTGAGCACCTTGGTCGCTGTCGCCATCGCGACGCCCCACCGCTTGGTGATCTCGCGGGTCGAGAGCACACGATCGCCCGGCGCCAGTTCACCCGTCTGGATCCGCCGCCGCAGTTCGCCGGCGATCTGGCTGTAACGCGGTACCGCCTGTCTGCCCACCGAAACCCCTCTGCACTAGTGCACCTGAATGGGCGTCACTTTAGCCGCGAGCCAAGGACGATCTGCGGACAGGAGCACCTTCGACGCCCTTCAGCACCAGTGCAGCGGCATCCAACACCCGTTATCCATGGGCCATTTCCCGCTTGCACGCCGTCTTGCGTACGACGTACGCTCGCACCATGTCGAACAACGAAGTCCTCATCTGTGGTGCCGGCATCGCTGGGCCCGCGCTGGCGTACTGGCTACGCCGGGCAGGCTCCAGCGTCACGATCGTGGAACGCGCGCCGGAACCCCGGCCCGGCGGGCAGGCCGTCGACTTACGCGGCGCCGGCCGCACCGTGGTCGAGCGGATGGGCCTGTTGGACCGGGCCAGAGCGGAGAGCCTGGACCAGCGCGGCCTCGCATTCGTCGACGCCTCCGGCCGGACCACCGCACGGGTGCCCGCCGACAGCTTCGGCGGGGAGGGGTTCGTCTCCGAGATCGAGATCCTCCGCGGTGATCTCGCCCGGCTGCTGTACGAGGCCACCTTGCCGGACACGGAATACCTCTTCGACGACACCGTCACCGGTATCGATCAGGACGCGGATGCAGTGACCGTCACCTTTGAGAATGCCGCGCCGCGCCGGTTCGGCCTGGTGGTCGGCGCGGACGGCCCGCATTCCGTGGTACGCGCGCTCACCTTCGGCCCTGAGCAGGAGTTCGTCCGCCCGCTCGGCCTCTACACGTCCTGGTTCACCGCCACCGACGACCTGGAGCTCGACGGCTGGTACCTGATGCACAACGCACCCGGCGGCCTGGTCGCGTCCGCACGGCCCGGCCGCCTCCCGGGCGAGATCAAGGCCGGTCTCAGCTTTCGCTCGACGCCCATCGCCTACGACCGCCGCGACGTCGACGCCCAGAGGGAACTCGTGGCCCAGCGCTTCGCCGACACCGGCTGGGAGACCCCGCGCCTGCTGCGCGCCATGCGCACCGCCCCGGACTTCTTCTTCGACTCCATGGGCCAGGTCCGTCTCGACCACTGGTCGCGCGGCCGTGTGGTGCTGCTGGGGGACGCCGGGTACTGCGCGACCCCGCTGACCGGCCTGGGGACCAGCCTGGCCCTGGTCGGCGCCTACGTCCTGGCCGGCGAACTCGCCGCCGCCGGGGGCGACCATCACATCGCCTTCGGCCGCTACGACGAGGTGATGCGCCCGTACGTGAGCCAGGCCCAGCAACTCCCGCCGGGCGGCGCCTCGGGGTACGCGCCTTCGGGCAGGCTCGGGATCCGCCTGCGGGACCTCTCGATGCGCCAGATGACCCGCTGGCCGGTACGGAACCTGCTCGCCGCCCAGTTCGCCAAGGCCGGGGACATCGCACTGCCGCCCTATGATCTCTCCGCCGACGGAGGGGTGAGCGGGCCTCAGCCTCACTGACCAGCGATATTCCCGCGAGGGCGCTGCAGTGTGTCCCGCGGGCGGCGGCGCGTAGCGGTTCAGTGGGCGGGGGTCTCCCGTACCGGGTGCTTGCTGAGGATCGAGACGCGGTTGAAGGCGTTGATCGTGATCGCCACCCAGATCACGGCGGACATCTGGGCGTCGTCCAGGACCTCGCGCGCCTGCACGTACGCCCGGTCCTGGGCGAGGGCGTCGGCGGGGTGAGTGGTGGCCTCGGCGAGGGCGAGGGCCGCGCGTTCGCGGGCGGTGAAGAGCTCGGTGTCACGCCAGGCCGCGAGCACGCCGAGGCGTCGTGTGGTCTCCCCGGCGCGCAGTGCGGCCCGGGTGTGGACGTCGAGACAGAAGGCGCAACCGTTGAGCTGGGACACCCGGAGGTTGACCAGCTCGACCAGGATCCGGTCGAGGCCGGCCTCGGCGGCTGTCGTGCGGACGGTGTCGGCGGTCTTGACCAGCGCCTGGTACGCGGCCGGGCTCTGCTTGTCGAGGTGGATCCGGCCGTTGCTGCGATGGGCTTCCGTGGCCTGTGCCGTGTCGATCACCCTGTGCTCCTTCGCCTGTTGTCGTCGGCTACCTTCGGGACTATGATCACCCATAGTTGTTGAAATTAAAACTATTTTGGCGTGGGAGGGTCTCGGAGATGGATCACAGGGAACTCGGGATCGTGGCCAGGGTCGAGGTCCTCACCGCCCGGGACGTCCCGCTGGGCGGGCCGCGGGCGATGACCGTACGACGCACGCTGCCGCAGCGGGCCCGGACGCTCATCGGGGCCTGGTGCTTCGCCGACCACTACGGTCCCGACCGGGTCGCCGACTCCGGCGGCATGGATGTCGCCCCGCACCCGCACACCGGGCTGCAGACCGTCAGCTGGCTGTTCAGCGGGGAGATCGAGCACCGCGACAGCCTGGGCACCCACGCCTTCGTACGACCGGGCGAGATCAACCTCATGACCGGCGGCCACGGCATCAGCCACACGGAAGTCTCCACCCCCGCCACCACCGTCCTGCACGGCGTCCAGCTCTGGGTGGCCCTGCCCGACGAGCACCGCCACGCGCCCCGCGACTTCCAGCACCACGCACCCGAGCCGCTCCGCGTCGACGGCGCACAACTGCGGGTCTTCCTCGGCACCCTCGCCGGCAACACCTCCCCCGTCCGCACCTTCACCCCCCTCCTCGGCGCCGAAGTCCTGATAGACGCCGGTGCCACCGTCACCCTCGACGTCGACCCCGGCTTCGAACACGGGCTCCTGGTCGACGAGGGAGACGTCAGCCTCGACGGAACGTCCCTGCGCCCCGCGCAGCTCGGCTACGCCGCCCCCGGCCGCACCGCCCTCACCCTCACCAACGACTCCGACCACCCGGCCCGGACGGTCCTCCTGGGCGGGCCGCCCTTCGAGGAGGAGATCGTGATGTGGTGGAACTTCATCGGCCGCAGCCACCAGGACATCGTCGAGGCACGGGAGGACTGGGAGCGCGCCTCCGCCCGCTTCGGCACCGTCGACGGCTACCCCGGCGACCGGCTGCCCGCCCCCGCGCTGCCCAACGCCGTCATCGCGCCCCGCCAGAACCCCTCCCGCCACTGAGCCCCGCCCCGAAAGGTCCTTCGCCATGAGCGAGCAAAGCGCCACCGCCCCCGTCGTCCACCGCGTCGACCCCCGCCACCGCTACGAGATCCTCGTCGACGACAACCGGGCCGGCCTGACCGCCTACCGCGACCGCGACGACCAGCGGGTCTTCTTCCACACCGAGATCGACGACGCGTACGCCGGCCGGGGACTCGCCGCGATCCTCGTCGAGCAGGCCCTCACCGACGTCCGCGCCGCCGGGATGCGGATCGTGCCCGTATGCCCTTACGTGGCCAAGTTCCTCACCAAGCACCAGGAGTTCGCCGACATCACCGACGCGGTGACGCCCGAGGTGCTCACCTGGCTCGACGGCGAGCTGGGGCGCTGAGTTCCTCACGGAGCAGCGCGTGGACTGCAGGGTCGACGGCCTCTGCCCGGCGACCTGCGCCCCGCGGCACCGGGCCGCCGTCCAGGCGCGCCGCGGAGCGCGTCGCAGGCCGGCACGGTTCGGGGTCGGGATGGTTCCGGGTGGTCCCGGGATGGCGGCCTCTCAGGTCTGCTCGTACTCGTCGTGGCGGCGCAGCCAGTGGGTTTCCTCGCCCTCCTCGTGGCGGCCCATCGGTGTGCGATCGAGGAGCCCGTAGTAGGCCATGGCCGGCTCGAGCCCGCGCGCGGTGGTGACGTACGTCCGGTACACCGCGCCGTCCGCCAGCGCGTAGCAGCTCAGGCCGGGCGCCTCGGTGACGTACCCGGGAACGTCCGTGCCGCACGCCTGCGCCATCTGTCGCACGGTGCCCGGAATCTCCCCGTCGAGGAACGGCTTCAGCTCCTCCTCCGTGTACACGAAACCGAGGTCGCGGTGGAACTCACCGCGGCCTGCGGAAACCCAGTCGAAGCGCCAGTCCATCCGCTCCCGGTAGGCGAGGAGTTTCTCGACCGGCGCCCGCGAGGAGCAGATCAGCGTCACGTCGCGGGCTTTGAGGTGGACCGCGTTGGGGTCGAGGGTGTCCGCGATCGAGGAGCAGACCGGGCATCCGGCCTCGTAGGGCGGGCCGAACATGAAGTGGTAGACGAGCAGCTGCGAGCGTCCGTCGAAGAGTTCCGCGAGCGGCTTCGTCCCGCCCTCGGTCTCGAACGTGTAGTCCTTCTCGACCCGTACCCAGGGAAGGTCCCTCCGCATCCGCGCGAGCTCGTCGCCGCGCCGCGTCAGTTCCTTCTCCTTCGCAAGCAGCTCCGCTCGGGCCGCCTCGAATTCCTCCTGTGTGCCGACCTCGTGCTCGGGCATGGTTCTTTCCTCGCGTGCGGCAGTGGAAGTCCCCACGGCACGGCCGGCCCGCAGCGTCTGCACCGCGTGGCCGCCCGCCCCACTTCCACCGTACGCGCGCCACGGCGGACCTTCGCACCGAGCGCAGGCTGTGTTCGTCCGAGGGCGCCTGCACAGCCTCGACGGGCCGGCCGGCCCCGCTCGCGACCGGTCTCCCGGGTTTTGGGCCCCCGGGTTCTGTGATCTCCTGAAGGTGTCGTTCAGTACCCGTGTCAGCCACCCGCGGTGCGCCGCCACATCCGTGCGGGCCGGGCGGCCGGGTATCTCGCGTCTTCGGGAGGCTTCCCATGCCGCATCTCCACCTGGCGCCTCCGGCACCTACGCGGCCCGGATTCCTTCTGCCCGCGCGAGAACTGGCGGTCGCGTGGTCCCTGATGGTGCTGTTGGCCGCCCTGGCGTGGGCGCTCACCGTAGGCCAGTCCCGCCACATGGGGATGGAGCCCGGCACCATGGGTCTGGCGCTCCCGCTGTTCCTGCTTCTGTGGGTGGTCATGATGGCGGCGATGATGCTGCCGTCCGTCGCACCGGTGGCCATCACCTGGGTGCGCGGGATCAACCGCTCAACGGCCGGGCCTGCCCGTGCCGTGCGGATCGCCGGGTTCGTCAGCGGATATCTCCTGGTCTGGACCGTTTTCGGGCTGCTCGTGTACGTCGCCCTCGCCGCGACGGGACACCTGGTGGACCTCGATCCGGCTGCGGGCCGTTGGATCGGCGCCTCCGTGTTCCTCCTCGCGGGCGCTCAGCAGTTCGGGCCGCTGAAGCGCGTCTGCCTTCGACACTGCCGCAGCCCGATGTTCCAGCTCCTCCAGTACTCGCGTTTCCGGCCCTGGGCCAAGGACCTGCGGGTGGGTGCGCACCACGGGCTCTACTGCGTCGGGTGCTGCTGGGGCCTGATGATCGTCCTGATCCCGCTCGGGGTCATGAACATCGCTGCGATGGCTGGACTGGCAGCCGTGATCTTCCTGGAGAAACTCTGGCGGCAGGGCCCCTGGCTCGCCTGGGCCGTCGGCCTCCTCTTCCTCGTCCTGGCCGTGCTCGCCCCGTTCCACGAATGGCTGCTGCCCGGCCTGGGCACATCCGGTCCCCCCATGGACCAGATGACCGGCTGAGTGGGGCGGGCGACTGGGCGCCAGGCGGCAGTCCGGCAAGGCTCCGCCCCGCTCACAGCAGGTGTGCAGACCACTGCGCACCGCCACCGGCGCACGGCCCGCCCTGCGCATGCGCGCGTGGGAGGCAAGGGCTTTTGCCCATGCCGCAGCAGGAGCAGAATTGACAATGACTCGTACGACCGAGCGCCTGTGCCGGCACTCGCCGAGCCTGACCCCCGTCCGTACGGGCCGCGAGGAGGCGAGGAGATGTCCGAAACAGCGGCGACAGTCCCGAGATGGCACGCGGCCGGCGACTGGTTCGATACGTGCAGGTGCAACGTGCCCTGCCCCTGCTCGTTCGCCCAGCTGCCCACCTACGGCGAATGCGACGGCGTCCTGGCCTGGCACATACGCGACGGCAACTACGGTGAGGTGCGGCTGGACGGCCTCAATGTGCTGATGTTGAGCTCCTTCGTCGGCAATGTGTGGGCCGAGCACAGCGATACCTATGCGGCGGTGTTCCTCGACGAGCGTGCCGACGCCCCGCAGCGGGAAGCACTCCAGATGATCTTCGGCGGACAGGCCGGCAGCTGGCCTGCCGCGATGATCACCATGATGGCTCCCGACGAGATCCGGGGCATGGACTTCGCGCCCATAGAAATCGAAGTGGACGAAGACCTCGGCGGCTGGCGGGCCACGATCCCCGACCGTGTCGAGGCGAGGGCCCAGGCGCTCGCCGGACCGACCACGCCAGAGGGCGCCCGAGTCCAGTCGACCAACTTGCCGGGCTGCGAGACCGGGCCGGGACAGGTTGCGACCTGGGGTCGGTCGACGGCGGACCGCGCCAACGCCTTCGGCTTCCACTGGAGCCGCGAAGGCCAGTCCAGCAAGCACATCCCGTTCGACTGGACGGGCCCGGACTGAAGCCGGCCGTTTCGCCGGCAACCTCGCCGGACGCACATGGTGCTGCCGCCGCCAGCCCGGCGTCCAGGCGGCCGCCGACACCGTGACACCGTCAGTGGTGGCGGCGACCCCCGGACTCGGTGCCGGCCGTACGCCCACCCGCCGTCCCGCGGGCAGACCGCGCTCCGGTGCGCGCAGCCGGTCGGTCAGCGGGCCTTACCGCTGGGGCGGGCTAGGGTGGAACGCCGTGCACGGGTGCGCCGGGCGCCTACGCGTTGAGCGCCGACCAGAGCCACTGGCCGCCGACCCGGACGTAGAGCCGCTTGTTCGCGGAGTCCACGGCCATGGTGCCGTCCAGCGGCTGGCGGGTGAAGGAGGCGTCGGTGACCGGACCGGGCACCAGCCGCAGCGGCGGGTTCGGCGCGTTCTTGACGGGAATCGTGCCGGTCGCCTGGGCCCCGAGGGTGCCGTAGCTGTTCTCCACTCGGAAGTCGCCGGTCGAGGACTGCTCGTAGTAGATGTGCGTGCCGGTGGGCGCAGTGGCGTAGTGCCCCACGACGTTGCGCAGTACGGCGGTGGAACCCGGGCCCGAGTAGAGCGCGACGCCCGCGTTGACGGTGGCCTTGTCCCGGTTGGCGATGACCACGTTCTCCAGCGCGCTGGAGCTCGCCGCCCAGCTGATGATGTTCCGTGCGGTGGCCGGGGTGCCCGCTGCGAAGTCACCGGCGTAGCAGTAGATGTTGGTGGCGTAGATGTGCTTGCAGCCCGCGTCGGTCTTCAGGTGCGGGCCGCCCTGCATGCGGGAGGTCTCGAACTTGCAGTCGGTGATGTAGACGCCGTTGGGGTTGTTGGTGGTGACGGCGCCTTGGCCGATCCACAGCGCGCCGGTGCCGAAGGCCTCCAGGCGGCAGCCGATGAAGTGGATCTGATTGATGTTGTCCTTGCTGTGGCCCCAGGCGCCGTCGGTGGCGGAGGAGGCGTTGCGCAGCCAGATGTTGGGCTGGGTCGTGCTGGCGGTGGTGCCGGTGCAGTCCTCGATGACCAGGTTGTAGAAGCGGGAGTCCCAGAACTCCACGGCGTCGATGCACATGTCCTTGTTCGAGGTCATGAAGACGTCGCGGAAGTAGGAGTTGTTGTTGTAGTAGAGCTCCAGCAGCAGGCCGGTCTTTCCGTTGCCGTTGAAACCGAGGTTCTCGACGGAGCAGTAGCGGCGGTGGGTGGAGCCCGTGGAATAGGCCGCTCCCGTGCCGGACATCCGGAGCAGGATGCCGTCGCCGCCCTTGATCAGCATGGAGGCCTTTGCTCCGGCGCCGGCCAGGCGGATGCCGTCGGCCTTGACGGCCAGCGCGGGTGCGCCGGCTGCGGGCTTGACGAGGTACTTCCCGACCGGGAAGTACACGGTGCCGCCGCCCGCCGCGGCAGCCGCGTCGAGGGCGCGCTGGACGGCTGCGGTGTCGTCGGTGGAGCCGTCGCCGACTGCTCCGTGGCCCTTGACGTCGAACCAATCCGGCGCGCCCGCTGCGGTGGTCGCCGCGGCCGCCGTACCGCCGCCGGACATCAGCGCGGTCCCGGTGAGCCCGGCCACCGCTCCTGTCAGCAGGGCACGGCGGGCTGTCTTCTGCTGTTCGGTCATGGTCTCCCCCTTGTGACGACGGACAACGGAGTTGATCTTGCCATCCAGCACTGACAGTTGAGGAGGATCTGCCGCCCGGTCTGGGAACTTGACGCACTCAGCAGTAACATCCGGCCGGCCAGAAGCACACGCCGCCCGAGAGCCGTCCTCGAAGGGTCACCCGCATGCGCTTGACCGCCCGTGTCGCCCCCGTCGCCCTTGCCGTGGCCGCGCTCCTGCTCGGCGTCCTCCCCACACAGGCCCAGGCCCGGCCCGACCGCGCCCCCGACCGGGTCACGGTCGGCGGCCGTACCTACATCGCCGACGGCCAGGGCCGCGCGCTCCAGTGGCGCGGCTTCAATCTCGCCGACAAGAGCAGCCGGGGCACCAACGCGTTCGCCGACATCCACGAGAGCGACCTCAAGGACATGTCCGCCCGGGGCTTCAACCTCGCGCGCCTCGCCTTCTTCTGGGACGACCTCGAACCCGCCCCCGGGCGCTACGACCGCGGCTACCTCACCAAGATGCGCCGCATCCTCGACTGGGCCGACCGCTACCACGTCAAGGTGATCCTCGATGCCCACCAGGACGTGTACGGACCCCACTTCGGCTCCCGCGGCGTCCCCGACTGGGCCACCCGCGACGAGGGGTTGCCGTTCTGGCCGATACCCGACGACTGGTTCTCCGAGTACTTCGAGCCCTCCGTGCAGACCGCCTTCGACCACCTGTACAAGGACGCCGACCTCCGCGCCGCGCACGCTCGCATGTGGCTGACGGTCGCCTCCGCCCTGGGCAGGCACCCCGCGCTACTCGGCTACGACCTGATGAACGAGCCGTTCGCGAAGTTCCTCGAAGGCGAGGACCTCCCCGCCGCCGCGGCCCGCTTCGAGGCGACCGAGCTGACCGAACTCTGGAACCGCCTTTCCCAGGCGATCCGCCTGGTCGACCACGACTCGTGGGTGTTCGTCGAACCCACCGTCATCGTCGGTCTCGGCGTTCCGACCCGGTTGGGCGCCATCGACGACCCGCACGCCGGGTACGCACCGCACTTCTACGAGACCGCGATGGAGACCGGCGCCGACTACGACCCCAACGGCACCTTCATCCCCGCCTACGAAGCGGCGATCGGCGACTACCCCGCCCGTAACCACATGCCGGTGATCGTCGGGGAGTGGGGCGGCAACCCCTACGTTGCGCACGCGAGCCAGTTCGTCACCGACATGACGGCCTCTCTGGACCGCTTCTCCAGCGGCTGGACGTGGTGGCAGTGGTGCCGGGGCGGCGGCTACTGCTTCCTCGACCAGACGGGCGCCGCGAAACCCAACGCCCAGCTGCTCGTCCAGCCGTACGCGAGGGCCGTCGCGGGTGACCCCCTCGACTTCGCGTACGACCCGGCCACACGCACCTACACCCTCACCTTCCGCACCCGCGACAACGCCGAGGGGCCCACGCTGATCACCGCGCCCAGTGAGACCTACCCAGGCGGCTACCGCGTCGATGTCGAGGGCAGCAAGGCGAGTTGGGGCCACCGCGGCGATACCGTGACGGTGAGTACGCACGGCAGGGCCGGAGCGACGTACAAGGTCACGATCAGCCCGAGGTAGCCCGTCCGATCCGCCCGTGGGGCCTGCGATGATGACGGCGTGCCAGAGCCAGGGACCACCGCCGTCGTCATCGTATTGCCCGATGCCGCCCCGCTCCTTGACGCGGCGTGGCGGATCGAACCTTCTCTGGTGCGCCGTGGGGTGCCGGCGCACGTCTCGCTCCTCTACCCGTTCGTGCCGGAATCGGCACTGACAGGTCAGGACGAGGACGGCGTGCGTTCCCTGGCGGCGAGTTTTCCGGCAGCTGATCTGGTCCTGGAAGAGGTCGTGACGGCGTCGGGCTTCGCCGCCGTCACCGTTCCAGAACTCCAACCGATCGTCGATGCGTTCCACGCCCGGTGGCCCGGGGTGCGGCCGTACGGGGGCCGCTTCGGAGCGCGGCCCTCAGCCCATGTCACGGTCGCCATGGGTGCGGACGACCCGGCAGTCGCCACCCGCGTCCGCGCCGCGATCGGCAGCCTGCTGCCGCTGCGCACCCGCGCGGCGGCTGTGCAGCTGGTGGTACTGACGGAGGAGGGCTGGCAGTCGCGCTTCACCGCGCCGCTCGGCGTCCCCGCCAGACCCTGACCCAGTCGCTGCTCAGGAGCCGGGAAACTGCCACGGAAGCAGGCATGGCATCCGGTGGCACCGCAGCGCGACACCAGGGCGGAGGGTGCCGGAGAGCGCCTCCCACGCGTCGGCTGCGTCCGCGGAAGGCTTCTATTCGGCCAAGCCATGGGTTTCTGCGGGACGTTCCCAGGGGATTGATCAGTTCTTATGGTGGCAAAGAAAGCCCCCGTGATAATTTCGCGGACCGGCGAGGGGGCTCGTGCCGACTTCTGGGGGATGGTCGGGGGGTGGGGATCGTGGTGGTGCGGCTCGGCGTCGGGGAGAAGGCGCGCTTGCGGATGGCGCTCGTGGACGAGCTGAGTGCGCTGGACTGCGTCCGGGACCCCCGCGAGCGGCTGTTGTTCGGGCAGAGTGTCGGCGGATACCTCGAAAGAGCTCTGGATCTGCCCGGCACGAACGCCCGGAACGATACGGTCGCCCTTGTGCAGGCGGTGTTACGGGACCAGCAGGACGTGGAGACGGGCGTGGACGCGCTCCTCTACGCCGTCGAGCTGCACGAGGGCAGTGACGTCGCCGGGCGCGTGCGGGAGCGGGTGCTGCGGGCCTGGGAGCCCGAGTCCTCCTCGGCGACCCCCCTGCTCGGCGTGTTCGAGGACGGGGAGCTCAAGGCCGCCCGCGCACTGCTGGCCGGGCACACGGGGGTGGACGCGGGCGAGTTGGTGGACCGGCTGAGACGGGAGCTGCAGCTGGACCTGCCCGGCGGGCTCACGGCCGGCCGGCTCTTCGATCACCTGCTCGACCTCAACGCCCAGGCCGGCGGGCTGCCGCCCGCCGTGGTCCTGCTGGAGTGCCTCGCCGAGCTGATGCCGCGGGACAGCGAGCGGCGGCGTCGCCTGCGGGAGTGGTGCGAGACCTGGGCGGCCGGCGCGGGAGCGGGCACCGACGAGGCCCTGCACCGCCGGCGCGAGCGGGCGGCCACCCCGGGCCGGCCGGGCACCACGGAGCTGTCCGGCGGGGACGTTCCCCGCTGTCTGATCGTCATGGTGGATCCCGCCCTCGACGGCTCCCCCGACATCTACGTGCGGCACTGGGTCAACCGGACCGCCGGCCACTGGGCCCCGGTATCGGGCGCCCTGGAACGGGCCACCCCGCCGACCCTGGGCACGGTGGTGGAGCGGGCCGTCCGGCGCGGTGAGGCGTACTGGGCCGACGCGGACCGCGCCGGCGAGGACCCGAGCCCGATCCACATCGAGTTCGTCCTCCCGTACAGCATGCTCAACCACGACGTCGCCGGACTGGGGTTGCGCGAGGCGGGCGAGGACGAACCGGTCCCCATAGGGCTGCGCTACTACGTCCACCTGCGCAGCCTGGAGCGGATGCGTACCCGTGACCCGGCCCAGCTGCGCCGCTGGCGGCTGCGCTGGCAGACCCTGCGGGCGGCCAGCGCCGCCCGCCCGCACTCCTGGACGGGCGCCGATCCGACCACGACGGGGCTGCGCATCTGGCGCAACAAGCTGGTCGCGGACCAGCACTTGACGGCGGTGACGCTCAGCGCCCCCGCCCTCGAGGGGCAGGCCCTGGAACCGCTGAAGGCGGCCATCACCGAGGGCATCGGCGTGGCGCTCTGGGACCGCCGCGACCCCGCGCTGCAGGCGCTGGGCGCCCCGCTCGACATGCTCGTCGGCTATCCCACGACCCAGCTGCCCGGAACCATCCACCGGCTGCGCATGAAGGCCGAGACCGAAGTGAACGGAATGCAACTCCCCGGCCGCCATGTGGCGTTCTTCTACGATGACCCGTTTCGGCTCATCGACTGCGAGGAGGTACCGGCGTGACCGAGTACGAGCAGGAGCCGAAGCCGGAGCACGACGCCGCCCCGGCCGTCGGCGGCACCACCGGGACCCCGCCGGGCGGATCCTGGCGCGTCTTCCACGCGACCGGCGCGGCACCGGCCGGTGACCCGCCGGCCATCCCGCCCGCCCCGCCCTGGCGGGAGTTCCTGGGCGCGCCGCTCCAGCCAGCCCCCGCGGACGACGACCTCGCCCTGCACCGCCGTCTGGGTGCGCACGACGCCCGGCCCGGGCTGCGGGACGAGGAGATCGACACCGTCAACGCCGCTCTGCTGCTGCGTCGTCCGCTGCTGGTGTCCGGGCCGCCCGGGGTGGGTAAGTCGACCCTCGCCTATCTGGTGGCCCGCGAACTGGGCCTGGGGCGGGTGCTCCAGTGGAGCGTCGTCAGCCGGACCACGCTGCGCGACGGGCTCTACGAGTACGACTCCATCGGCCGGGCCCAGGCCATCGCGGCCTGGCGGGCGGGCGCCGACCAGGAGACCACGGACGTCCGGCACGCCGGCCCGCCACCGCCCGCCTCGCCCGCACCCGGGGCGCCCTCCGCACCGCGCGCCGCCGGGTCCCGTCCCGAACCCGCGCCCTACCTGGGCGACTTCGTCACCCTCGGCCCGGTCGGCACCGCCCTGCTCGCCTACGCCCGCCCCCGCGTCCTGCTGATCGACGAGCTCGACAAGAGCGACATCGACCTGCCCAACGACCTGCTCCACGTACTGGAGAACGGCAGCTACACGGTTCCGGAACTGGTCCGCAGCGCCCTGCCGAAAGTCAGCGTGTTCACGGACGACCCGGACGGCCGGGCCGAGATCGTCGGCGGCCGGGTCGAGTGCCGGGAGTTCCCGCTCGTGGTGATCACCAGCAACGGCGAACGGGAGTTTCCGGCCGCCTTCCGGCGCCGCTGTCTGCCGCTGGAGATGCGTCCGCCCAGTCGGGAGCAGCTCGTCTCGATCGTGGTCAGTCACCTGCGGAGCAGGCCCGAAGCGGTGGACGCACTCATCGACGACTTCGAGCGGCGGGTGCGTACCGGCGGCACGCAGTCGGTCGACCAGTTGCTCAATGCTGTCCATTTGACCACAGCGGGTGGTTTCCAGGCGGACTCCGACGGGCGTAAGCTCATTGAACTGCTGTTGCGCGACCTCGCGAAAGGCCGCTGATGGACGGCACTCCCAGGGAGCGCGCACCCGACGCCCGTACCGGGACGGACGGTCCCTCCGGCGACGGTACTACCTGGCGGGAGATCGCCGACGCGGTCTGGCTCGCCGCGGCCCGTCGGGCCTCCGACGCGGCCCCGGAGCCGACGGCCGGGGAGCAGTGCCCTCCCACGGAGAACGCCCCGGAGGACGAACCGGGCGACGCAGCGGAACGCGACCCGGAGCAGGCCGGTGACGTGCCCCCGCCCCCGAGCATGCCCGGCGGCCCGCCGCAGGCCGGGCCGGGGTCGGAAACGGACGGTGCCACCGGATCCCCCGTCACGCCCCCGCCCGCGGCCGAGCGTTCGGGCGAGGACGGCCCGGTGGGCATCCCGGAGAACGGCGCCGAAGCCGAGGCCGAGGCAGGCCGCGCCGTGCCCGTCGTCCTCGGCGCCCGGCGGGCCCGCAGACCGGTGCCACTACCCCTGGCCAGGGCGCTGCACCTGCTCAGCCGCAGCATGCCCGCCCGCCACCGCAAGGAGCTGGACGAGGAACGCACCGCCCGGTACGGAATCTCCGACAACCTGTGGGTGCCGTACCTGCGGCCGGCCACCGAGAAGGCGTTCGACCTCGTGCTGCTCGTCGACGCGGCGCCGACCATGCGGATCTGGCAGCAGCGGATCGCCGCGATCGCCGTGGAGGCGGCCCGCAGCGGCGCGTTCCGGGACGTGCGCACGGTGCGGCTGGAGTTACCCCCGAGTGGCCGGGCCCGGCTGCGCTGGCCCGGGGAGGGGACCGGGGACCCGGCGGAGGTCATCGACGCGCGCGGCTCCCGGGTGCACCTGCTGGTCACCGACGGACTGGCGCACGGCTGGGCCGGACCCGCGGCGGACGACCTCCTGATGCGACTGGCGCGCAGCGGGCCCACGGCGCTGGTACACCTGCTGCCCACGTATCTGTGGCACCGCTCCTCCGCCGCGCCGTACCGCGCGGAGCTGGAGGCGGGCGGCTTCGGCGCGCCCAACACCCGGATCGGCCGCGGTCCCGCGTCGGAGGACCCGGCCGGGGAGCCGCCCCGGGGGGCGGAGGGCAAGCCGGTCGTCCCCGTACCCGTGCTCAGCCTCAAACCGGAGTCGTTCACGGCGTGGGCCGAGCTGGTGGCCGGGGAGCTCGGCGTACGGCGGACGCTGCCCTTCCTGCTCGCCGGGACGCTGGCCGACGGCCGGCCGACACCGGGGCTGCTGCCGCCGCGGACGGACGGGCCCGGCTCCACGGAAGCCGCCGAGGCCGCGGTGCGCCGGTTCTTCTCGCTGGCCACGCCGACCGCGCGCCGGCTTGCCACCCATCTGGCCGCCCTGCCCTTCGAGTTCGAGCTGATCGAGGAGCTGCGCGACCGGGCGGTTCCGGAGGCCGGACCCGGGCACGTGGCCGAGCTGCTGATGGGCGGGCTGATCGACTGGGAGGGCGAGGGCTCGGACGGCCGCCCCGACTTCGCCGAGGGCGTCCGGGAGGCGCTGCTCGCCACCGGCACCCGCAGCCAGCTCGCCCGGACCGTGAGCCTGTTCGCCGAACTGCCGAGCGCCCGCGGGCGCGGCGTACGGCTGCGGGCCGCGCTACAGGACCCCGAGCACGCCGCCCTGCCGGAGGCGACGGCCGCCGACCGGCCGTGGCTGCGCGTCGAGCTGGCCGTGCTCAAGGCCCTCGCGGGCCCCTACGCCCGGCGCGCCGACCGGGTCCTGGCCGCCGTCGGCGCCGGGCCGGGCGGCGCCGGGCCGGGCGGCGCCGGGCCGGGCGGGGCAGCCGGGGCCGGCAGCGTCAGTACGGACTCCCCCTTCATCACGGCGGGTGGCTCCGGTCCTCCCGGCGCACCCGATATTCCACGAGAGGGCATACCTGCCCAGGAGATCACCGTCCCCACGTACGACGACGCATCCCCTGGAGCACCTGTGCCGACCACGACCGACCCCTCAGACCCCGCAGTCCGGAAGGCTGAACCGATCATGGACACCAAGTCCCAAACCCTCTTCGTCCGCTCCGGCCAGCCGAGGGTCATGGGGAACGTCCCGCCGAAGAACCCCAACTTCACCGGCCGGGAGAGCCTCCTGGCGGCCGTCGAGGAACAGCTGCGGTCGGACGAGACGGCCGCGGTGCTCCCGCACGCCCTCCACGGCATGGGAGGGGTCGGCAAGTCACAGCTGGCGATCGAGTACATCTACCGGCACAGCCACGAGTACAACGTCATCTGGTGGATCCCCGCGGAGCGGGAGAACCTCATCCTCGGCGCCCTCGTCGACCTCGCCCGCGCCCTGAACCTGGAGGTCGGCCCGCAGGCCAACACCGCGGTGCCCGCCGTCCGGGAGGCGCTGCGCACCGGACGGCCGCACGACAACTGGCTGCTGGTCTTCGACAACGCCGAGGACATCGAGACGGTCCGCGGCTACTTCCCCACCGGCGGCCCCGGCAAGATCATCGTCACCTCCCGCAACCGCGACTGGGAGCGGGTCGCCTCCCCATTGACCGTCAACGTCTTCGAGCGCGAGGAGAGCATCGCCCTGCTCCAGCGCCGGGCCCGCGACCTGAGCCACGCCGATGCCAACCGCCTCGCCGAGGCCCTGGGCGACCTGCCGCTCGCGATCGAACAGGCCGGCGCCTGGCACGCCGCCACCGGCATGCCGGTCGGCCAGTACCTGGACCTGCTGGAGCAGCGCCGACCCGGCATCCTGGAGCTCGACCCGTCGCCGGACTACCCGGTCTCGGTCGCCGCCGCGTGGAACATCTCCCTGGACCAGTTGGCCAACACCAACCCGGCCGCACGCCAGCTCCTGGAGATCTGCGCCTGCATGGCGCCCGAGCCGATCCCCCTGAGCATCCTGCGCGGCACCCGCAACGTGGACATCACCCCGGAGCTGGACCCGGTGCTGCGCGACCCGGTGCTGCTGGCACGGGCCACCCGCGACCTCAGCAAACTGTCGCTGATCAAGCTCGACCACAAGAACGGCACCCTGCACATCCACCGTCTGATGCAGGCGGTGCTCGCCGCCGGCCTCGACGAGAGCCGGACCGAGGATCTGCGGCGCGCGGCGCACCTGCTCCTGGCCACCGCCACGCCGGGGGCCCCCAACGCACCCGACCAGTGGCCGGCGTACCAGGCTCTGCTCCCGCACGTGATGGCGAGCGGCGCGGTCCGCACCTCTGACCCGTGGGGCCGCGAACTGATCAAGTCCATGGTGCTCTACCTCTACTACTGGGGCGCGCACGAGACCGGTGTCGAAGTGGCCCAGGAAGCGTGGCAGACGTGGACCGCCCGGTCCGGCGAGGAGGACCCGCAGGTCCTGGTGATGGGCAAACTCCTCGGGTTCCTGCTGCTCCAGACCGGCGGCGTCACGCAGGCCCTGGAGCTGTTCCAGAAGGTACTGGAGATCTCCCGGCGGGATTCGATTCCCGAGGAGGACCTGATCGACTCCATGACGCAGATGGCCGGCGCGCTGCGCTACAAGGGAGACTTCTACGCCGCCCGCGCGCTGGACGAGGAGGCGGACAGCCGGGCCCGTGACCTGATCGGCCCGGAGGAGCCCGCCACCCTGCTGGCGGCCCACAGCTACGGCGTGACCCTCCGCGCGTGCGGTCAGTTCGCGCAGGCCCGGGAGCTGGACGAGGAGACCGCCCGGCAGTGGGACGTCCTCTACGGCTCCACCAACGGCCTGACGCTGAACACGATGAACGGCCTGGCGATCGACATCCGCGAGAGCGGCGACTACCCCGCCGCCCGTGTGATGCAGGAGGAGACGTACCGGATCTACCGCACCGTCTTCGGCGAGGACAACGCGGCCACCATCCGCGCCGCCCGCAACCTGGCGGTGTGCCGGCGCCGGGACGCGGCTCTCCAGGAGGCCTCGGACCTCACCGAGGAGACCCTGGCGCGGTTCACCCTCCGCTACGGTGCCCAGTACCCGGACACCCTGGCCTGCGCGGTGAACGCCACCGTGGACCGGCGGCTGCGCGGGGACTTCACCGCCTCCCGGGAGCTGGGCCTGCAGACCCTGGAGCGCTACCGGACGACGCTGGGCCCGCAGCACGCGTTCACCCTGATCACGATGACCAACCTGGCGGCGACCCTGCGCGCCCTCGGTGAGGTCGAGGAGGCCGAGGCCTTGGACCTGGAGTCCACGGGCACCTTCCGGGAGACCCTCGGCGAGATGCACTCCTTCACGCTGACCGCCGTCCTGGGGCTGGCGAACAACCACTACGCCAAGCTGGACTTCGACGCGGCCCGCGCCATCGACGAGGAGAACCTGCCGAAGTTCGTCCGCACCTGCGGCCCCGACCACCCGCTCACCCTCTCCTGCCGGGCGAACCTGGCCCTGGACCTGCGCGGGCTCGGCCGGATCCAGGAGGCCGACGAGCTCAACGCCGAAGCCGTGGAGGGCATGACCCGGGTGCTGGGTCCGGACCACCCCTGGCTGGTGGCGGCCCGGCTCCACCAGCGGATCGAGTGCGACATCGCGCCGATGCCCCTGTAGGAGACGTACGGCGGCACTCCGTCCTCACAGGTGCGGAGTGCCGCCGTCCGAATTGCCGTGCGCCGCGGTACCGCCCAGGTCGCGTACGCGGCGCCACCCAGGCCGCGTGAGCGGTGTCAGAGGGCCTCGGCTGACGATGCGTCGACCGGGGTGCGGGGTGATGGCGGTGGAGTGTCCCCGCCCGGGGCCTCCGCACGCGCCCGCAGGCGGCGTACGACGGCCAGCAGGGGCTCGGTGGCCACCGTGGTCGCCAGGGCCATCAGCACCAGCGCCGTGTAGAGCCGGCCGCTGAGCAGCCCCGCCTGCAAGCCCGCGTTCAGCGCGATCAGCTCGGTCAGACCCCGGGTGTTGAGCAGGACGCCCACGGTCCGGGCATCGTGCCGGTCCAGGCCCGCGAGCCGGGCCGCAACGGTCCCGCTCACCACCTTGACCGTCACGGCGAGGAGGGTCACCGCGACCACCGCGACCACACCTGTGGAGTCGAGCGCGCCGATCTCCACGCTTCGGCCGGAGACCACGAAGAAGAACGGCAGCAACAGCATGCCGATGTCGTGCAGCGGCCGGACCAGGTCCGGGTCCAAGGTGCCCCCCTCCTCCCGCGGGGTGACCACGCCGGCGAGCAGGGCGCCGAAGATGACGTGCAGCCCGAGTGCCTGGGTGACCCAGGCCGAGGCGAACGCGAAGCCCACCAGGACGGCGAGCCGCACCGACGGATCGACCCCCGAGCGCCACAACAGGCGGCGCAGGACCGGCCGGGCGGCGAGCAGCATCACGGCCGTGAACCCGAGCAGCAGCACCAGCCGCACCGCCCTGGAGAGCCCGCCCTCCGCCTCGGTCTCCAGCAGGGTGCCCACCAGGACGGTCCAGCCCATGACGTCGATCACCCCGGCGGCGGCGACGGCGACGATCCCCGGCACCGTCCCGGCCAGGCCGTTCTCCCGGACTATGGCCGTCAGGACGGGCACGGCCGTGATGGACAGCGCCACGCCGAAGAACAGCACCGAGGCCGCGGACATCTCCTGGGGCGCCCCCAGTTCCGCCAGCCGGCGGTGGAAGAGCAGCGCGGCCGCGCACCCGGCCGTCATCGGCAGCACGAACGCCGCGAGCGAGACCGCCACCACGGTACGGGCCCGGCCCCTGACCACGCCGAGGTCGAGTTCGTATCCGACGGCGAACAGGAAGAGGACCAGGGCGATCTGGGAGAGCCCGGTGAGCACCGGGCTCAGCGCCGGGGGGAACAGAATCCGCGCCAGTCCCGGGAAGAGCCCCGCGAGCATGGTCGGGCCGAGGGCGATGCCGGCGATCAACTGGCCGATGATCGTGGGCTGTCGCCACCGCCGGGAGAGCCAGCCCGCGGTGTGGGCGACGATCAGGATGAGCGCGGTGGCGCCGATGAGATGGGTGATCATCGCATCAGTACCCATACGGTCCCCCTCGAGGAGTCCGGCGCCGGGCCGGAACGGCCACGGCTGGTGCACGGCAGACCAAAGAGCGCGCACCCGGGGTCGAGGGGCACGATTTCAGCATACTGCCAAGTTGACGGCTCGTTATGTGCCACGATCGCGTTCAGGGCGACTGGTTGACGTCAGAGGTGGGGGCTTATGACGACGGCATTGTTCATCCACGGCACGGGGGTCCGGGAGCCGGGGTTCTCCGAGCTGTTCGGGCGCTTCTCGGCCGGGCTGCGCGCCGTGGCCCCGGCAGTCCGCCCGGTCCCGTTCTACTGGGGAGGGGAGTTCGGCGCGACGCTGGCGGCCGGTGGCCTGTCCCTGCCGCAGCCGGGCGGACGCAGCCGCGGCGGCCTCGGAGAGTCGCCCGACGCGGCCCCGGCCGAGGACTCCGACAGCGAGCGCTGGGCCGACCTGTACCGCGATCCGCTCGTCGAACTGACACTGGCCGCCGCCGACGGCCCGGCCGCCCCCGGCGAACTGCCCCTCGGCGCCGCGGTTCCCGGGGAGCGGCCCCGGGCGCTGCTGGCCGCCCTCGACGGGAAGACGGCCGATGTCGCCGAACGCACCGGCGTACCGGAACGGCACCTGACCGAGGCCGCTCTGGCCCTCACCCGCAGCCCGCTGCCGGGCCGGGCCGCGAGCGGCCTGCCCGACGACGAGGACCTCGCCCGGCTGCTGGCCCGGGCGGTGGTCGCGGCGGCGCTGGCCGCCGTACTCGCCGAGGACGCGCCCGTCGTCCCCGACGGCGGGGCCCGGGACGCGGCCGTGGCCTCCCTGGCCGAACTCATGGGGGCCCGTCCGATCGGCTCCGAGCGTGGCCTCGGAGCCCTGCTCGCCCGGCCGGCGCTCCGGCTCGCCTCCCATGCCGCGGTCCGGCGCCGCCGCGCGCTGACCGAGGCCGCCCATCCGGCCGCCGCCGACATCATGCGCTACCTGGCCCGGGGCGCGGCTGTGCGGCAGAGGCTGCGCGAACTGATCGAGGAGCTGCCGGACCCGGTGGTCGTGGTCGGGCACAGCCTCGGCGGCATCATCGCCCTGGACACCCTGGTCACCGCGCCGCTCCCGCAAGTGGAACTGCTGGTGACGGTGGGGTCCCAAGGGCCGTTCCTCTACGAGAGCGGAGCCCTGCCCGGGCTCACCCACCCGGAGCCGCTGCCGCCCCACGTGCCCGACTGGCTGAACGTCTACGACCGGCGGGACCTGCTCGGCTACCTCGGGGCCGGGCTGTTCCCCGACCGGGTCACCGACGTCGAGGTCGACAACCGGCAGCCGTTCCCGGCCGCCCACAGCGCCTACTGGACCAATCCGGCCGTCTACCGCGAGATCGCGGCCCGGCTCGCGTGACGGGGACCGCGGCGCCTGCGCCGGAGCGCACCTTCGCAGTGGTCGTGGGCATCGAGCGGTACGCCGCCGGGACCGGCTGGGACCTGCCCGGGCCCGCCGGGGACGCCCTGCGCTTCAGGTCCTGGCTGCTGCGTACCGGCGTACCGGATCGGAACATCCTGCTCCACCTGGATCCGCTGACCGACCCGGACGTTCCGTACCGGCCGGCCGACCACGCGACGCTGCGGCAGCTGGTGGTGTCGGAGCTGCATGGCCTGCGGGGCGAGGCGCTGTGGGTGTGGTGGGGCGGGCACGGGGTGCTGGACCGGGCGGAGCAGTTGCGGCTGTTCTGCGCGGACGCCACCACCGCCGACAAACGCAACCTCGACCTGGACTCGATGCGCCGGACCCTGGCGAGCGACGCCTTGCCCGGCTTCGGCCGGCAGATCTGGATCGTGGACGCCTGCCAGACGTTCGAGGAGGAGTACGGCTTCCAGCACACCCTGCCCGCCGAGACGCTGCCCGTGGGGCGGCGGGTGCAGTCCCACCAGCAGACGCTGCTGCTGGCGGCGACCCGGGGGCAGCGGGCGACGAACGATCCCACGCGCGGCACGGGTCTGTTCTCGGCCAGTGTCCTGGACGCCCTTGACAGCAGGCGCGGCGCGATCGGCTCGGGTGCGCCGCAGTGGCCGGATCCGGAGGCACTGTTCGAGGACGTCCAGGAGCGGGTGGAGCGCCTGCGGGCCGAACGGCGCACCGACCAGTTGCCCATGATCTGGTTCTACGGCCCCCAGCGGTCCGAGCACCCGGCGCCGCCGGCCCCTGCGCCGCCGGCAGCGCGGCCCGCCGCAGAGGCGGCTAACACGCCCGGCCGGCCGATGGAACGCCTGATCGGCGCCCTGCTCGCCTACCCGATGATGACCGATCCCGAGGAACGACAGGCGATCGTCACGGAGTTGGGCGAGGCCACCCGCACGGTGGAAAGGATGCGCAGACACGCCAAGCCGCGCACCGACCTCATCGGGATCGTCCGGGCCCTGAGCGAGGTCCCCGGGGAGCTGTGGCTGCTCCACGCCGCGGTCACCCTGCTGGACGACGACGACCAGCGGGCCGTGGCCCTGGAGGCGGCCGTCCACGCGTGTGCCGGACCGCGACCCGCCGGGTGAGGGGCCGAGCCAACGTCAAATGGCTTGATCACATGGGCTTTTCGTTGCCGCCCCCGTTCGTCATCATGGAGGTGACTCCGGCAGCGCCGGCGACACGCCCCGCCCGATCGGTGGGAGTGGGGCACTTGAAGGGGGAAGCACGTTGCATGAGCCGGCCAACGCGGACCGTCCCGGTGCGGACCACCGTCCCGGTGCGGACCGCGGGGAGCACGTCGAATCCGATCTCGCGGATCTGACCGGGGTGAGCCTCGCCGCGATGCGCGGCGTTCCCGCACGGTTGCGCAGCCGACGGCTGCTCGCCCAGGCCCGCCGTGCCCGGAGCAACACCATGGGGCACAGCAATCCGACCGGCGGGGCCAGGGCTGAGTAGATGGCGTCGCAGGAGCACGGAGCGCGGTTACGGATGCCCGCCGCCCATTTCGACGAACTCGCCTCGGGCGGCGGTTCCGCCGAAGCGGTCGCGTTCCTGGTCCGCGTCGAACGCACCCGGCGTCTGATGCTCCTGGGTGAACTGCTCGACCGGCTGAACGAACTGCCGGGTGCACTGGGCGAACTGGGTCAGGTCGCTGCGGTCTGGGAGTTGTTCGCCGAGGCGGCCGAGGCGGAACCGGACGCGTGCGAGGCGTTGTTGATGAGCCCGCACATGGGCTGCTGGACGGCACACATGGTGCGCCGCCTCCACGGCACGACGGGTGGCCCACCGATGTGGGCGGATGCCGGGCACCTGTGCGCCATCTCGCTGACCGCACGGATCCTCGCCGGGCTCGATGTCGAACTGGACGTGCCCCTGCTGGACGGAGGCCTGTCCCTGCCCACCCTGGGCCTGGCCAGGATCGGCGGTCTTCAGGGCTACGGCACGGCCCGGGCCCGGCTGCGGGGCGGCGATCTGCACCTGGCCTCCGGCGGCCGCACGATCCTGGTCCGCCCGCTGGACGGGGCCTGGCGCAGCCACTGGACCCCGGCGCGCACCTTCGCCGGCACGTCGACCTGGCTGGACGACCTGGACCCCTACCGCGACCTGGACGAACCGGTCCCCCCGCAGCCGCTGTCCGGTGCGGAGGCGGAGCGCTGGCAACGGCTGTACACCGAGGCCTCGGCCATCCTGGAGGGGACCCCTCCGGACGGGGCGGGCGGGCCCGGCGGGCCGGACGGGCCCGGCGGCCTGCGGGTGGCCGAGGTCCGGCGCATCGTGCCGGCGGACCTCGCGGAGCCGGGCGGGCCGACCCGTACGGCATCGACGGCACCGGGTCCCGCCCCCACCGACATACTGGTCAGCGCGACCACGTCGGACGCCTTCGGTTCCATGGTCGTCTCCCGTCCGCCCGACGCGCTGGCGCTGGCCGAGGCGATGGTGCACGAGTTCCAGCACAGCAAACTCGGTGCACTGCTCCATCTCTTCCCCCTGCTCCACGACGACGGCGCCGAGATCCACTACGCCCCGTGGCGGCCCGATCCGCGCCACACCACCGGGCTGCTGCACGGCGCGTACGCCTTCACGGGGGTCACCGGTTTCTGGCGGGACCGCATGACGGACCCGGGCGTGGACCCCGCGATCGCGGGGTTCCAGTTCGCGCTGCGGCGCCTGCAGACCAGGCTGATCGTGCGTACGCTGCTGACCCGGGCGCGGCTCACCGCAACCGGCACCCGGCTGCTGCACGGGCTGGCGGCCACCCTCGACGGCTGGTTGCGCGAGCCCGTGGCACCACGGACGGCGGAGCGGGCGCGGGCCGCCGCGCTGAGCCACCTCGTCGAGTGGCGGCTGCGGAACCTGCGCTGCGACGAACCCGAACGGACCGCGCTGGCCGCGGCGTTCGCCGCGGGTGGCGCTCCCCCGCCGACCGGTGCGCACCAGCCGGTGCCGGCCGGCGCGCCGGGGCCGTGGCATGACCCGCGCACCCGGCTCTACCGCGATCCGCCGCTCGCACCGGCCGGAGCCGACGCCCAGCTCGTCGCCGGGCTCCCGCGCACGGCCCAGACCCTGTACGCCGAGACCCTGCGCCGGTCCCCCACCGACCCGCACGCCCTCAGCGGCTGGCTGCTGGCCGAGGCCGCGCTCACCCCGGCCCACCGACGGCTGCTGGGCCGCCCGGAGCGTCTGGCGGCTCTGGCGCCCGGCACGCCGGAGGAGCTGCGGGAGGCAGCCGCCTGGCTGGCCGGGTCGTAGGCCCTGGTGCGTTTTTCAGCCGGTGCCCGGCCCGCGGGATCCGGTTCGGCCCGCGGGCGCCCCCGACCACGGCGGCGTGCGGCCAGGATGCGGCCGCACGCCCGGCCCGTGCCGTGCGCAGACGGCCGCTCGGCGAGGACGATGACCGTGTGGTGGCCCCAGGCGAACGCGGCCCGTCGGACGGACGCATCCGATCACCCGGCCAACCGGCCAACCGGCCGACGAGAAAGCAACCCCGGCTGCGCGGCCGGGGAGGTCGCCGAGGCGGATCTGGGGCGAGGAACTGCAGGGGCGCGGCGCGTACTGCGCAGGCCGGCCATGTGGTGCCGACGGGGGCCAGGGGTGCACCGCCGGTGCGGGTGACCGGGGCGTCCGGAGCGACCGGCCCGCCATCGAGGAGGAGCATCGTCATGCCGGGAATGTGCGTGCAGGGGTACGGCGGGCCGGGAGGCAGGGTCGGTCAGGTGCTCGAACAGCGGGAGCAGCTCACCTGCGGGCCGGGGGCGCAGGCGGGCTGTCGAGGTCATCGGCGTGTTTCTGCAGCATCGCGACCAGGTGCCGGCCGACTGACGGGGCTTCGGCGGGGATGCCGCGGTCGAGGGCGGCGTCGAGCATGCCGGCGAGCTCGCGGGTGTGGTGGGCGAGGGCAGCGGCTGCGAGCCGCACGGCTTCAGCGGGGCGGTGGCGGCGAGCGAGCTGCTGGGTGAGAGTGGCCAACGCTTCTCCGGGGAGGGCGGTGAGCGGTCGCCCGGCGTCGAGCTCGTCTGCGAGGCGGCGCAGGATGGCGGCGGCGGTGGCGCGCGGGAGGTTCGAGCGTACGTCGACGGGGCCGTGGTTGGGCAGCGTCACGATCAGGCGGTGCGTTTCGAGGGACGCAAGGGTGATGACGTCGGGTGTACGGGTCACGGGGCGGGGCTCCTGTCCGGGTTCGGGACGCTGCTCACGGGTGCGAGCCGGGAGGCGACCGGCCGTGCGGACCGGCCGTGCCGAGGAGCCGGAACGGCACGCATGAGCGGTTCTGTGGAACCCAGAGATCGTGCGAGGGGCGGACGTGTCCGGCCCCTGAGGGTCGCTACTGACACCGGTCTCTTCCTCGTTGAACTGGACTGACTGGCAGGCCTCTTGGGGTGAGGTCCTCGAACAGCTTGCACGACCGGCGGCCGGCTGCGGTGTCCTGGATGGGGTGCTCGCGGTTGGGAAGGAGCTGATCGGCGCCTGGCTGCGGCCGGTCGGCCGGACATGACGTACGCTCCGCCCCGTGGGTCGGCGACGGTCGCGACCTGCAGAGAGGACCCGGCACCTCCGGACGTGGGCGCAGAAGGTGACCCCGGGCGGAAGCCGTTTCAACGGGGTGGCAGTTGCCGTTGACGTCGTCGGTGAGAACGTTGGTGCGGGTGAGTACGGGCAGCGCCGGGCATGGCCTTCCTTCTCCAGGGATGAGGCGTCGGGGCAAGGCCGGATCACGCTCGTCGCCGCCCACCGCCGGCGCACTGACACACGGCCCGCCGTAGCCGCCGGGGCGACCGACGCGGACGCCCGTCAGGAGTGAGGACCAGGGTGCTTGCCTCGCCGTGACCGGGGCGGGGTCATTGCCCCGTTCGAGGGACCTGGGCGTTCCATCACCACGATGCCAGACACCCGGAGATACCCAGAGTGGGACGTTTCTTCACCGCTTGCGGCGGTCGGCTGCGGAGCAACAGCGGCGAGGAGGCGGGGGGATCATGCGTCGCATGGCGTTGCTGAAGAGTTTCGGGTGGCCACAGTCGACGAGCATGCGCGATGCCCCGTGGCAGGGTGGGGTGGCCGTGGCCGGAGGGGTGCGGTGATTCCCGTACGGGGCGGCCGGGACGTGCGCGTGGCGGTGATCGGGGCGGGGTTCTCGGGGCTCGGCGCAGCCATCCGGCTGCGTGAAGCCGGATTTCGCGATGTGCTGGTGCTGGAAAAGGCGCAGCAGTTGGGCGGTACGTGGCGGGAGAACACCTATCCGGGCTGTGCGTGCGACGTGCCCTCCACGCTCTACAGCTATTCCTTCACGCCGGATGCGGCCTGGAGCCGCGTGTTCGCCGGGCAGGAGGAGATCCGCGCCTATCTCGCCACCACGGCCGAGCGGTACGGCCTCGCAGAGGTGCTGCGCTGCGGCGTGGTCGTGCACGGAGCCCGGTGGGATCCGATGGCCGGGCGCTGGCGGCTGGCCACCAGCGACGGTTCCTACAGCGCGGCGGTCCTGGTCATGGCCACCGGCCCGTGGCACGTCCCGCGTCCGTTGGACGTGCCGGGGCTCGACGGATTCACCGGCCCCGTACTCCACACCGGCCGCTGGGACGACAGCGTCGATCTGACCGGGAAGCGGGTGAGCGTGGTCGGCAGCGGCGCCTCGGCCGTGCAGGTCGTCCCCGCCGTCACCGAACGGGCGGCGGCAGTGAACCTCTTCCAGCGCACGCCCCAGTGGGTGCTGCCGAAACCCGACCTGGCCCTGTCCCCCGCGTTCCACCAGGTGGTGGGCCGGCTGCCCGGCGCCCGCCGCGGCCTGCGCGCGGCCCAGTACGCCCTGCAGGAAAGCTTCGGCTATGCCTTCCGCCACCCCAGGATCGCCCGCCTCCTCGAAGCGGGTGCCCGGGCGCACCTCCGGCTCTCCGTTCCGGATCCGCAGCTGCGCCAAGCCCTGACGCCCGACTACCGGCTGGGGTGCAAGCGTCTGCTCACCTCCAGCACCTACTACCCCGCCCTGAGCCAGCCGCACGTGCGACTGCACCCCACCGCGGTGAGCGCCGTGCGGGGCAACGAGATCGTCGGCGCCGACGGCACGGTCACCGAGACCGACGTCCTCATCACCGCCACCGGTTTCCGTGTCGGTGAACTCCCCCTGGCCAGGACGCTGTACGGCTCGGGCGGCCGGAGTCTGCACGATGCCTGGGGCGGCGAGCCGCAGGCCTACCTCGGCACGACGGTCAGCGGGTTCCCCAACCTGTTCCTGCTGCTGGGGCCCAACCTGCTCGGCGGATCCACCTCCGCCATCACCGTGCTGGAAGCCCAGCTCTCCTACCTCACCGCCGCCCTGACCCATCTCGACCACAGCGGCAGCCGGGCCCTGGAGGTCCGGCCCGGGGTCCAGGACGCCCACAACAGCTCCGTACAGACGGCACTGGCGACCACGGTCTACAACACCGGCGGCTGCACCAGCTACTACCTCACCTCCAGTGGCCGCAACACCTTCGCCTGGCCCTGGTCCACACCTCGCCTCACACGCCGCCTCAACCGCTTCGATCCGGCCGCCTACGTCTGGCAGCCCGCACTCGCCCCGCTGCCCGCCCCACGGACAGCGCAGGACGACGGCGTGCCGGCTCCCGCCCACGGGCAGCAGAGCTGACAGCCCTCGACTGGAGGAAGGCCGGTACGACACCTCGGGCACCTGCGGGCCGGTGGTGGTGCTGGGTCAGCCCAGCGCGCGGTCGAGGTTGAAGGCGGCGCTGATCAGTGAGAGGTGGGTGAAGGCCTGGGGGAAGTTGCCCAGTTGTTCTCCGGTCGGGCCGATCTCCTCCGCGAACAGCCCGAGGTGGTTGGCGTAGGTGAGCATCTTCTCGAAGGCGAGCCTGGCGTCCTCCAGCCGGCCGGCCCGGGCCAGCGCTTCCACGTACCAGAAGGAGCAGATGGAGAAGGTGCCCTCGGGGCCGTGCAGACCGTCCGGGCTGACGGTCGGATCGTAGCGGTACACCAGCGAGTCGGAGACCAGGTCCGCGGTGAGCGCGTCCAGGGTGGAGAGCCACTTGGGGTCGGTGGGCGAGACGAACTTGCCCATCGGCATCATCAGCAGCGAGGCGTCCAGCACGTGGCCGTCGAGCCCTTGGACGAACGCTCCTCGCTCGGCCGACCAGCCGCGCTGCATGATCTGCCGGTAGATCGCGTCCCGGGACTCCCGCCAGCGGGTCAGGTCCGCCGGCAGACCGCGGCGGTTCGCCATGCGCATCGCGCGCTCCAGCGCCACCCAGCACATCAGCCGCGAGTACACGAAGTTCCGCCGGCCCGCCCTGGTCTCCCACACGCCCTCGTCGGGCTGGTCCCAGTGCTCGCACAGCCAGTCCACCACGGCACCGACCTCGTCCCAGCGGTCACTGCTGATCGGCTGCCCCCACTTGTCGTAGAGGTAGATCGAGTCGATCAGCGCACCGTAGATGTCCAGCTGGAGCTGGCCGGTGGCGGCGTTTCCCACCCGGACCGGCGCGGAGCCGAGGTATCCCTCCAGATGCGGAAGCTCGTATTCGGGCAGGTCGGTGCGTCCGTCGATCCCGTACATGATCTGCAACGGGCCGGTCTCGCCCGTCCCCCGCAGGATGCCCCGCTCGGAGATGAACCCCATGAACGCCTCGGCCTCCGAGGTGAACCCCAGGCGCAGCATCGCGTAGACGCAGAAGGCGGCGTCGCGGACCCACACGTAGCGGTAGTCCCAGTTGCGCCCGCCTCCGATCTGCTCGGGCAGGCTGGTGGTCGGAGCGGCGACGATCGCACCGGTCGGTGCGTAGGTGAGCAGCTTCAGCAGCAGCGCGGAGCGGTTGACCATCTCCCGCCAGCGCCCGTGGTAGCGCGAGCCGGCCAGCCAGTGGCGCCAGAACCGGACGGTCGCCTCGGCCTGCTCCTGCGCCTCTTCGCGCGGGCACGACCGGGGCGGGACGTCGTCGCCGACCTGGTCGAGGGCGAACACATGAGTCTCTCCCTCGTGCAGCTTGAAGCGCGACCACACGTCCAGGCCGTCGCTCTCCAGGGGCGCGGTGGCGGTCAGCGCGAGCGTCAGCGACGGGGAGCGGAACACCGCCGTGTGGCCTTCGAGGTGCGCGGTGTGCGCTTCGGCGCCGTAGCCGAAGCGGGGGGCGATCCGCGCCCCGAACGGAAGGGTTCCGCGGACGCAGACCACCCGCCGGATCAGCCGGTGCCGGCCCACCTCGCGGGACTCGTCGGCCACGGGCATGAAGTCCTGGATCTCCGCCACCCCGTCCGCGGCGAAGAACCGCGTGATCAGCACGTTCGTGTCGGGGAAGTAGAACTGTCTGGTGCGGGTGGGGACCTCGGCGGCCAACTCGAACGACCCGCCGCGGTCGGCGTCGAGGATGGACCCGAAGACGCTGGGCGCATCGAAGCGCGGGCAGCAGTACCAGTCGATGGTGCCGTTCGCGCCGACCAGGGCGGTCGTGCGGAGATCACCGATCAGGCCGTGCTCGGAGATCGGGGTGTAACGGCCGCCTTCCGCCTGCCCGAAACCAGTCGTGTCGAACGCCATGACGGCCTCCCTGCCGCTGCGGCCCGGGACTGGAGACGTACCCGGCGCGGAGCGGGCCTGGACGGGCTCCTGCTCCGGAGAACACGGGGGTTTCGACGCCGGGTGCCCCGGTGCGCGTCCGGACCGGGCCGGGAGCCCGCCCGGACGGCTGGGCACCAGTGGTCCAGACCTGACCGCTCTCCCCGCATCACCGCGGATACCGGGAGATGGCCCCAGCGTACGCCTCCGTCGTGCACTCCGCGCTGTCCCCGCCGAACCGCTCACGGCCGGTACGGTCACGATCCGTGCGCCGCGCAGGCGGGCGGGGCGCGCAGGTGAGCGGGGCTGGGAGGGCACGCAGGCGGGCAGGCGGGCAGGCGGGCAGGCGGGCAGCTGATCCCGGCCGGCCGACGGATTCGCGCCGGTCGTCGGCTCCTGGTGTTCCGCCGCGGTCACCTCTGCTGCGTGAAGCACCGTCACTCAGCGGGAGGCGTAGCGGACCCAGGCGTCCGTCAGGTCCTGCAGAACGGCCCGTGTGGCATCGGCGTCCTCCAGGTGATCCGTGAAGGTCCCCAGCCGGTCGGGGCCCTCGGGCCAGTGCGGATCCGCGGAGGCCCACCTGGCGAGCTCCCCGAGCGCGTTTTCATCCGTCACGTGGCGCAACAGCCACGCAGTGAACCCATCCATCGGCCACCCCAATGTCCGAAGTCGTCAGAACCGGCCGAAGCAGCCGGGCAGCGACGAGGTCCGCGTTCATCCCTCACCTGGAGTGGCCGAGCGCCGGACGCCGGGGCGCACGATACGCGATCATCACGGCCACCGGAACGGGCACAGCCGGTTCCGGCCTGCCGGCCACGGCAGGCCGGTGGCGGCCCCTGCTCGACGGTCTTGACGAGGCTGGCCGACCCCGGCCACTGCCGCGCCCACCGGTGTGGTGCGCCCTCTTCCTGGCCGGCCGTCCCCGCAGCCCACGCACTGGCCCGCGGGAACTACGTCGACGTGGCCGACCTGCGCGGACAGCAGTGGATCGCAGGTTTACCGTCGGGCACGGACCGGCTCATGCGGGTGTGGCCGGGCCTGGACGAGCGGCCGGAGATCGTTCACACGGCCCGTGACCGGCTGACGACGCTGCACCCCGTGACCGCCGACTGTGGGCTCACGACGGCGCCCGCCGGGCTTGGTCTCCGGCTGGCGGCCGGAGGGCGGGAGCTGGCCGGGATACGGACCGTGGCGCGGGTCGGGATCGCCTCTCCGGAGGGGTGGGAGAGGCTCGCCGCGAAGTTCGGGCGGACCCGCCGGAAGGCCGCAGGGTTCAGCGAGGGGTGAGGAGGCAGAACTCGTTGCCTTCCGGGTCGACCAGAACCGTCCAGGGGATGGCGGACTGGTCGATCCCGGGGTCGGTCGCTCCCAGGGCGCGCAGTCGGGCCGCCTCTGCTGCCAGGTCGTCACCCGGGTAGGGGCGGACGTCGAGGTGCACGCGGTTCCACCCGCTCTTCGTGTCGGGGGTGCGGATGAATTCCAGGTAGGGACCGACGCCTTGAGCCGAACGCATCGTCGCCAGGTCGTCCGTGACCTGGTGCAGGGTCCAGTCCATCGCCTCGCCCCAGAACCGGGCCATCTCCCGTGGGTCGGTGCAGTCGACGACCACCGCAGCGACCGGCCCGGTGTCCCGGTAGACCGGGCGGGGCTCCAGGACGCAGAACTCGTTGCCCTCGGGGTCTGCCATGACCGTCCAGGGGACGTTGCCCTGACCCACGTCGGCGAGCGTCGCGCCGATACCTTGAAGGCGGGCGGTCAACTCCGCCTGATGGGCGGTCGAGGTGGTGGCCAGATCGAGGTGCACCCGGTTCTTGACCGTTTTGGGTTCCGGGCCGGCGACGACGTCGATGCAGACGGCCACGGGGTCGGGGTACGAGAACCCCACGGGTTCGAGGTTGGTCACGCCGGGCCCCTCGCTGTCGACACCCCAGCCCAGTGCGTCCGCCCAGAACCGGCCGAGCGCCGAGTCGTCGTGGGCCTTCATGGTGATCTGCACAAGTCGTGTTGCCATGCCGCAGATCCTATGGAGAAACACCCGGCCGGGGCCGCCGCTGTGCGCGGGCATGACAGCTACCCGATCCTTTCGGAACACCGGCGTTTCATCCGACACGGCGACCGGCACGCTTCGCCGCAGCCGGCGGCCCGGACGTCAGGATGCCGGCTGGTGGAGCCACGGTGCGCTCGTCGCCCAGAACATCACGTCCGCGCCCAGACGGCGGCCGCCGAAGTCGACGAACTCCTCCTTGGTGTACGGCTTGCCGGTCGAGGGGTTGGTGTACTCGAAGTCGGGTTCCTGCACCGCCATCGCCACCATGGGCAGCAGCCCCCGGTACCGTTCGAAGAACGGGTAGGAGTTTTCCATCTGCGCCTGGCGGCTCGGCAGCACGTCCGGTCCGCCCAGACCCACTCCGTGGGCCTTGGCGAATTCGAAGGTCCTCGCCATGTAGCCGTGGTCGTTGTTCCATTCACCGGGCCAGAAGTTCACGTACTGGATGAACTTGGTCCGCTTGAAGACCTTGGCGCCGAAGGCCATGTTGTCGAGCTCGGCCTGGAAGTACGACTCGTCGGTGTAGCCGCTGCGGTCCTTGGCCGGATCCACCTGGGTGGCCGTCTCCGGAAGGTTCACTCCTGCCAGACGCCCGTCGAAGCGGTCGGCGAGTGCCTTGAGGAGGCTCTGGAAGCGCCGGCGTACCTCGGGGTTCCACTGGGCTGCAACGGCTCCGGGTTCGCCGGGCCCCAGTCCGCTCTCGTTCGTGGTCGGCGCGGCGCCGCCTGCGTACTCCGGGTCCGTGAGCAGGTAGTTCGGGAGCCGGGTGGGAGCGCTGAAGAAGCGGTCCTGTACCTGGACGAACAGCTTCTTGTGGCGGCACTGTAGGTAGGCGAGGGCCTCTTCGATCGCGGAGAAGTCGTACTGGTCCTTCTGCGGTTCCAGGGCCTTCCAGGGTACGACCACCTGCACACCTGCGATGTCGGGCCGGTCGATCAAGGGTTTGACTTCGGTGTCGAAGTCCCCGATCGAGGAGTAGAGGTACTGGGCCGGAGGCCTGGCCGCGGTCCGGGTCGGGGTCCGGGCCGTGTGCCCGGAGCCGGCGGGAGCCGCCGCGGCCGTCGGCGCGAGGCCGGAGTGCGTGAGGGTCGCGGCGAGGAGAACGCCGAGCACGGCGGAGAGTCGTCGGGTCGTCATGAGTGGCGAGGGTAGGAAGCGATCTTAAGAAGTTCGTAAGACCGCCGACGTCGACACCGGAAAGCCGACCTGTCCGCGGATCCGCGGACTCGCCGCGGACAGGTCGGGCACGCGTGTGCTGTTGCCGCCGCGCTCAGCTCAGTTGCTCGTCGTGGCCAGCTTCGCGGCGAAGCCGAGGAACACCGCCCCTGCCGCCGTCGTGAGGCCCGCCGACAGCTTCCGGCGGCGGCGGAACTGCGAGGCGAGGTACGTGCCGCTGAAGATCAACACGCTGACGTACGCGATGCTGATGACCTGGTAGACGACGGCGAGCAGCGCGAAGGACAGCCCCGGGTAGGGGTACTGCGGATCAACGAACTGAACGAAGAACGAGATGAAGAACAAGATCGCCTTCGGGTTGAGGAGCGTGATCACCAGAGATCGCCGGAAGAGCTTGTCGCCAGGCGACGGATCGGGCGCCGGTCCGGGCTCCTCCACGGTCTGCCCGTTGCGGCGTCGCCACATCGCCCACGCCGCCCGGATCATGCCCACCGCGATCCAGGTCAGGTAGCCGGCTCCGGCATACTTCACGACGGCGAACACCAGCTCGTTGGCCTGCAGCAACGAAGCGAGCCCGGCAGCCGTCGCGACCATCAGCAGGGTCTCGCCCAGGAACACCCCCACCGCGGAGCGATAGCCGGCCCTGACCCCGAGCCGCGCGGCGACCGACAGCGTGAACAAGGAACTCGGCCCGGGCAGCAGAATGATCAGCAGCGCCCCTAGGGCATAAGTCAGCGGATTCTGCACTCCCAGCATTCCCGCACCCTTTCTCCTCGCCTGCCGGAGTCCGGCTGGCGACCGCGCTCCGAACGGCGCGGCTATCCGACATTGTTTCCCGTGCGCACGTTGTGCGCGCTCACCATCTCGTCCACCTCACCGATGCGTTCGAGGGCGTACCTCTCGGTGATGTGAGTGAACTTGTCCGCCCAGAAAGCGCCCAGTTCGTCGATGTCGAGCAAATCCTGATCGCCGAACCTGGCGAACATCTCCTCCCTGTCCTGCCGCGTCACGGTGATTCCCAGGGCGGCCAGGTAGCTGTCGATCTCTTCGCTGCTCTTGAAGAAGTTCGGCCGCTCGTAGTCGACCAGCAAATCCCATGCGGGACTGTTGGGCAACGGAATAAACCGCGAGAACTCCACCGAGGAGAGCTCCACCTCCCCCAGCATCTGCCGGATCCCGGCGATGGTGCGGTCCAGCGTCTCCGGCCGCTCGCCCGGCGCCCCGGCGATGTATGAGGCGTGGACCGATATACCCGCCCTGTTCAGCATGCGGATGGCTTCGAGATTGGTCTCGCCGGTCGTCTTGTTCTTCCGTTGCGCCTCGAGCATTTCGGGGTCGGCGGCGTCCAGCCCGATATTGGCACGTGTGACGCCCAGTCGCCGGAGCTTGTCCACGTTGTTGCGCTTGGTCAGCCCGAGTGCGCGCGCGTAGACCATGACCTGCAGCTCGCCGTCGTCGATGCGGCGCTTCAGGTGCGGCGGTGTGGAGTCGATGAGGGCGTCCACGTAGCGGGGGCTGGCGGTGAAGCTGTCGTAGACCTCGAAGAAGAGGTTGATGCCGTGCTCGCGGTTGTACTGGTCGATCGTCTTCCAGAAACCTCGGGGATCACCGGTATTGACGGTCAGGTCCGCGATGGAGCAGTAGGTGCACCGCTTGTGACCGTTCTCGCAGCCACGTGCGTTGTTCACCGTGACCGGCCGCACGTCATGGCCGTGGAGGTGACCGAACTGCTTGCGGTAGTTGTCGGCATAGACGTCGAGCACGTCGTCTATGAAGGTCAGATCAGGAATCGTGTTGCGCAGCGAGAGCGCATACTTGGGCGCAGGGTTGACATGGACCACACCGTGGTGCCGGTAGGCGAGCGATGAGACCTCGGATAATAAGCGCTTTCCGTCGAGGAGCGTACGGATCAGCTCCACGAACGGAATTTCGCCGCCGTCGTTGGCTATGACGTAGTCGATCTGCGGTCGGTTGCGAAGAATCATGTCGGGAAAGAAGATCGCGTGGTCGTCGCCGAGAACCACCTCGGCTCCGGACGCCTTGGCCGTTTCGGCGATCTTCAGAGCTTCCGAGTAGGTGGGCGTGAGCGCGCTGATTCCGACGACATCGGGCGCGAAATCCCGCACGGCCTGCTGGACGGTCTCGGTGTTGCTGATGCCGCCGTCGACGACCCGGATATCGACGCGGTCGCCCAGCGCTTCTTGCGTCGCCGTGGCGAGCTGGACGATCCCTATGTGCGGGTAACAAGCGTAGTTCGACGCGTTCCTGTTGTCGGTCGGGTTGGGGGCGTTCGCGAGCAGTAGCTTCAGCGTCATTCCATCACCTTGTGCGGGGGGATCGAAGCGGACGGCTGGCGGCAGCACGTCCGCACGGATCATGAACATTTGCACACGGGATATGCTTGTACGAGACACCTATCGGCCAGCATGGCACTTGAAACCGGACATCCTGGTTCCGCCGCCCTGTCCCGCAGCAGTGTGGGCCCCGGCCGGCCGGGGAGCACGGCGGGCGAGGTCGCGGTGCCCGGGCCGGCCAACGGGCGGACGACCGTACCTACCGGCGGCCTCCGGGAGTCCGGAGCGGGACCGGTTCGATGTGCCGCGGCTCCTGGGGAGGACACGGCCACCGGCGGCGGCGCGGGCTGCGCCGCCGCGGGCCGGTCCGGACCGTCAGTTGAGATGTGCGGTGTTGCTGGCGACGAGTTGTCCGCCGGCGAAACCCTCCACGCGCGCCGAGTGGGCGGCGGCCGCATCGGGGACCGTGACGTCGGCCTGGCCGTCGGACAGGTCGACGGAGGCGCGCGGGCGCTGGTCGACGTATACGTCCAGCCGGTCGATGTTGGTGGCCTTGACCTTGAGTCGCAGCGCACCGCCGTCGGCGGCGGTGGCGTCCGTGATGCTCACGGCGTGCGGCGTGAGGCCCTTGAGGATCTCCCCCGCGCGCTCGAACAGATCGGCGTTGCCTTCCATCAGGTCCCGGCGGGTCATCCGGTAGGGGATGTCCGGGGTGATGCCGAGGTCCTCCACCGGCGTGCCGGAGTTCGCGCCGACCCGCAGGCTGCGGCGGATCGCCACCCGCATTCCGGCGCCCTTCGGCAGGGGCCGGTACGGCGTCTCGGGGTCGCCCGTGAGGAGGTCGACGAGGTGTCTGTGCTCCCAGACGTTGGCGCCGCCGGCACCGGTGTTCTCATCGGTGCCGAGCACGGGGCCGATCCGGTGGTCCTGGAAGCCGGCGGCGAAGATGTCGGTGGCGGAGTAGCAGCGTGCGCTGGTGATGAGGACGACCGGGCCGTCGTACTGCTGGCCGATCGCGTTGGCGCTGTCCTCGGGTGTGAGGGCCACGGCGCTGGAGTAGGTGGCCCCGATCTCCAGGGCCTGCTCCATGGAGGGAAGCCAGGCGCCCAGTTCCTCCTGGTTCCGCTGGCAGATCCGCAGGTTCATCGGCGTGTTGATGAACTGCGTCGGCTCGGGGGTGATGGTGCGGGGGGTGAGGGTCTGCAGCGCGAGTTCGGAGTTCCAGATGACACCGCCGCCGTTGTCCCGGACGTCCAGGATCAGACCACGGTCCGGCATCTGGCGGAGCAGTGCCACGAACTCGTTGATGAAGCCTTCCACGTCGGGTTCGTTGAAGGTGAAGATCCGGATGTAGCCGAAGGTGCCGGCGGCCGTCTGCACCTCCTGCGCCCGGAACACCTTGGGCATCGACGAGGAGATCTCGCCGGCCCGCACCGCGGGGGCGGCCTCACCCGCTTCGAGGGCCTTCTGCCGGGCCACGACCCTGGGCGCGAACAGCATCACCTTGGCACGGTTGGCCTCGTCCATGTCGAGGTCCAGGCCCACGGCCAACGCGGATCCCGTCGGCGGCGCTGCGTGGACGAACGTCGGGAGGATGTTGTTGTCCACGATCCGCCAGCTCTCACGCAGCTCGTGCGCGGTGCCGTCGGCGTCGATGTAACTGACGGTCACCCACTCCTCGAAGGGGGGAAGGTGCATGACGAGCGGCCGCAGGGTCAGTGACTGGATGCCGCGGCTGCGGCGGGCTGCCGCGTTGCTGCCGGCGAAACGGGCGGCGTTGAGGTCGACGGCCTTGGAGATGGGGACCCCGCTCCAGTGGGTGATCTCGACGCCGGGCGCGAAGCCCGGGGCGGAGAATCCCTGGGCCACGTGGGTGACCGTGAAGTGCTCCCCCTGCGCGTCCTCGTACCGCTCGACGAGGAACGGCAGGAAGGCGATCTTGCCCGCGTAGGGGGCGGGGAGCAGATAGTTGGTATGGAGGTCCCGCACGGAGTGGAAGATCTCCGACAGCTCGGCGTGGAACAGCCATTCCCGGGGCTTGGTCTCCTCGGTCTGCCGCTCCAGCCGGCGCCGCAGCACGCGTAGGCGCTGTACCGGGTTGACGGCGTACATGGCGGACTTGAGCGGCAGGTGGACGTAGTTCTGGTCGAGCATGAGCAGGGCCTGGTCGACGATGAGGCGGCGCTCGGCGAGCGTCAGCGTGCCGGCGCCCTCGAGGAAGGCGGGCAGGTCGGTGGCCGCTGTCAGGTGCTCCCGTACGGGTTCGGCGGCGTGGGGGACGAAGTCCGGGGTGGAGCGATCGGCGGGGTGAGCCATAGTGTGCCTCTCGGGCAGGACGGGGTCGTTCGGAGCCTTCACTCTCAGTCATCGGAGTCCGTCCTCGGACGAATGAGCCGGAGATCCCCATTTCGCCTGAAAGGAGCCGCCCGTTCCGCGTTCGCCCACTCACACGACAGCCCCCTGCCGATCACCGTAGGGACGGCCGTCCCGTCCGGCCGGGCGCGAGGTGGAGGGGGCGGTGGCGCGTGGGGGCCGTGTGGAGGGGGCGCTGGGGCTGACCTGCGGGTGCCGGGTGGACCCATCGGCCCGGAACGGCCTGGACACGGCCGACGGCGCCGGCCAACAGCTCGGTGAACCAGATGTTCCGGTCGGGGCCGGCCGTGATGTTGAAGGGCACTTTGTCCGCGCCTGCCGGGACCTCGTACTCCGTCATGGCACCGCTCCCGCTGATCCGGCCGATGCGGCCGGACTGCACGGCGTACCACATGTGTCCGTCCGGACCGCGGGTGATGTCGTAGACCTGGTTGTCGGCGACGGGTACCGGGAAGAGCTTGATCTCGCCCCGTGAGGTGATCCGCCCGATGGCGTTCAGCCCGCTCGCCGTGAACCACATCCCGCCGGGTCCGGCCGCGATGCCGGACGGGAACGCGGAGTCGCTGGACAGCGGGAACTCGGTCACCTGGCCGGACCGGGTGATCCGGCCGATCTTGCCGGCGTACAACTCGGTGAACCACAGGGAACCGTCCGCCGCGGGGGCGATGTAGTACGGGATGCTGTCCGGCGTGGGGAGTGGGTACTCGGCGACCCGGCCGTCGACCGTCATCCGTCCGATCGTGTTCGTTCCCGGCTCGGTGAACCACAGGGCGCGGTCGGCACCGACCGCGATACCCGTGGGGAAGCGGCCCGTGCCGGGCAGCGGGAACTCGGTGACCCGGCCGCTCGTCGTGATCCGGCCGATCTTGTCGGCGGCCCCCTCCGTGAACCACAGGGCACGGTCGGGGCCCTGAGTGATGCCCTGGGGGAGGCTGTCGGCGGTCGGCAGCGGGTATTCGGTGACCGTGCCGCCGGTCGTGATGCGCCCGATCCGGTTGGCTCCGGACTCGGCGAACCACAGGGCCCGGTCCGGGCCCGCGGTGATGCCGGCGGGGTAGCTGTCGGGGGTCGTGATCGGATACTCCGTCACGCTTCCCACGTCGGCCCGGGCCGGGGCGGTGGTGGCGGCGACGGCGAGCAGCGCGCCGAGGGACGCGGTGAGGAACCCGCGCAGGCGTCGTCGGATCAGCGGCGATGACGGCATGGACCGGAGGCCTCTCGGTGAGGGGCGGCAGGGGCAGCAGGGGGCAGCAGGGGGCAGCACATGACGGGATATCAGCTTCCGATCCTTGTCCGCCCCACCGCACGCGCGGGTCGGCCGCAAACCGCCCGGCTGCCGTACCGCGGCGTACGCCCGGGCCGCCGCCACGAAACGGTCATGATCCGGTCTCAGTCCCCGCCTGCCCAGGGCCATCGCCGCCAAGGAGTGGTTGCCGGGGACACGGCTGCGGTGTCAGTCCGCTGAAGTATCCTTCCCGCCACCGCACACCGACTCGGAGGACCAACAGAGTTGTCTGGCCTGTCTGCTTTCCCGCTGCCCTTTCACGCATCCCGTTCCATAGCGTTCGCGACACCCCGGACGCTGCGGGAACTTCAGATGATGCAGTGCAGCGCGCACATTCGGGCGAAGCCCGGGTGGTTCGACAAGATGAACGATGCCGACGTCGTCGCCAGGTGGACGCGGGAAGCGGTCGCCCAGGGCCTCACCGAGGCGCAGGTTCGTTACGTGCTCGCCGAACTCGCTCATTACGCCGCGCTGCGGGACGAACGAACCGGCGTCGAGGTGTCCGCCGTCGACGGGGTGTGGCAGTCGGACACACTGGTCGACGACGAGCTCAGCTCCCGGCTGCGCAAGGCGGTCCAGGTTCTGGAGCAGGTCCCCGAAGCAGAACGTGACTGGCACCCCGGTTCCGACGGCCAGGTACTGGATCTGGTTCATCCCTCACTGTTCTGCCTGGTGAGAGGGGTGAGCGGCGCGTCCGAGCGGGCCTGGCAGAATCCGACGGACCGCTATTCGAAGTACGAGTTCTCGGAGAAGTTCCAGTGGCTGCCCACGGACGTCGACGTCAGTGACGACGGCGATGTCGCCTTCCGCTCGTACGTCAACAACGTCCACCCCGACACGCACCGCGAACTCGCGGCCGTACTGCCGGATCTGTTCGCGCGGATGCGCCCGCTACTGGAGAACGTGCTCACCGATCTGCGTCATCCGCGGCCGCTGCGCATCGAGGCGGATCCCTACGGGTGGTACGACTCGGAGCCAGAGTATCCGGACGAGTCCTCGTACGCTGATGCCGAGGCCTATGCAGAGGCCCTTCGTGTGTGGGAACAGGCCCAGGACGACTGGTGGGAGAACCGTCGCCCGGTCGTCCCCGACGCCCCGGCGTTCACCCCGCCCGAGATGCCCGATGCATCCGCCCGGGTCGACCTGCGCGGGCGTCGTCTCCAGGTCATCGTCAAGCTCGCCGGCATTCACCTCACCCCGGACAAGCCCGAGTACCCCGGCGGTTCCTGGCACGTCGAGGGGATGATGAACGAGCGGATCGTCTCGACCGGCCTGTACTACTGGGACAGCGAGAACATCACCGAAAGCCGGCTGGGTTTCCGGGCGGCACTCGACGACCCGGACTACGAACAGAACGACAACAACGGCGTGCGCGAGGTCTACGGCCTGGAGGACGAGGACGCTCTGAACCAGATGCTGGGGTCGGCATCGACCCCGGCGGGCCGCTGCCTGGCGTTTCCGAACATCCTGCAACACCGCGTCGACTCGTTCCGCCTCGCGGACACCACCCGCCCGGGACATCGCAAAATTCTCGCGTTCTTCCTGGTCGACCCGTCGGAACGGATCGTCTCGACCTCCGATGTGCCACCGCAGCAGCCGTGGTCCGACACCTCGACCATGACGCTCGAGCAGGCGAAGGAATACCGCGAACAGCTCATGCAGGAACGCAAGTTCTTCGTCGACGAACACAACGAACAGCTCTACGAGCGAGAATTCTCCCTCTGCGAGCACTGAGACCTCGGCCTCGGCCCAGACCTGGCGCAAGGGTCCACGGATCGAGTCCGCGGACCCTTGCACCCCCGTTCACACCGTCCCCACCCGATCGGCCGTCACTTCTTCTTCAGCTCCTCCGCGAGCATCACGAGGATGCCGCTGGGACCACGGACGTACGTGAGCTTGTAGGCGTCCTCATAGGTCGCCACACCGCGAAGCGGATGACATCCGTGCCTTGCGGCTGTCGCCAGGGCTTCGTCGATGTCGTCCACCGAGAAGGCGACGCGATGCATGCCGATCTCGTGGGGACGAGTGGGCTCCGACTCGATCGCTTCGGGGTGGATGTACTCGAAGAGCTCAAGGCGGCCATGGCCGTCCGGCGTCTGGAGCATCGCGATGTTCGCGTGATTGCCGTCAAGGCCTACGGCGGTGTCGGTCCACTCCCCACTGACCGTGTCACGGCCGATGACCGTGAGGCCGAGGTCGGTGAAGAAGGAGATCGCTGCTTCGAGATCGCGAACGGCGATGCCGACGTTCTCAAGTCTGATGGCCACGCTTGGCATGCTACCGAGCCGGGGCGATCGGGTGCCTTCGGCAAGGCCGCAGCCGTGTCAGTCGCCCACCGTGAAGAGGCCCACCGTGAAGAGGACCGCCGGGGAGCATGTCCACCAGCCAACCGCACGACGGCATCGTCCAGCCACAACAGGAGACCTTCAGGCGTTCCGGCCGGGAACCACCAGCCCGCTCTCGTACGCCGTCACCACCGCCTGGGCCCGGCTCTCCAGGCCCAGCTTCGTCATCGTCCGGCTGAGGTGGCTCTTGACCGTGCCCTCGGTGATGAACAGCCGCCAGGCGATCTCGGCGTTGGCAAGGCCCTGCCCGACCAGCTCCAGCACCTCGATCTCCCGGCTCGTCAGCGCGTCCAGTCCGGCCGCCCCGGCCCTGGCGGCGTCGCAGGCCCCTTCACCGCCCGCGCGGGTGGCGAAGGCCTCCACGAGCCGCCGGGTCACCGTCGGCGCGAAAAGCGCGTCCCCGCTGCCCACGGCGGTGATGGCGGCCAGCAGCCGTTTGGGGCCCGAGTCCTTCAGCAGGAAGCCGGAGGCCCCTGCCTTCAGCGCCCCGTACACGTACTCGTCCAGGTCGAAGGTGGTCAGGATCAGCACGCGGGGCGCCGGGGGCGGGGTCCGCGCGAGGATCTGCTCCGTGGCGGCGATCCCGTCCATGCGCGGCATCCGGATGTCCATCAGGATGACGTCGGGGCGGGTACGGGCGGCGAGCTCGACCGCCTCGGCGCCGTCCGTGGCCTCGCCGACCACCTCGAAGCCCTCCGCAACCTCCAGCAGGCCCACGAGCCCGGCCCGGATGAGGAACTGGTCGTCGGCCACGAGCACCCTCAGGCATCCGGATCCCGTCATGCCGGGCGACCGTCCCCCCGTGGCAGTACGGTCCGGGCCGAGGTCGGCAGCGTAAGGCACACGGCATAGCCCCCTTCGCTGCGTGGCCCGGTGCTGATCGTTCCTCCGTAAAGCTTGGCCCGCTCACGCATGCCCATCAACCCGTTCCCGCTCCCCTGTGCCAACTTGGCCGGAACGGGGCCCCCGCCCGCGCCGTCGTCCGTCACGGTCACCGAGAGGTACGTGGGCTGGTAGTCGAGGGCCACGGTCACGCTGGCGCCCGGGGCGTGCCTGAGGACGTTGGTCAGCGCCTCCTGCGTCACCCGGTACGCACACAGCTCCACGCCGGGGGCCAAGGCACGCGCATCGCCCGTGATCCGCAGGCTCACCGGCACGCCGGCGGCCCGGACCCGTTCGGCCATCTCCCCCAGCCGTGACAGGCCCGGCATCGGAGCGTCCCGGCCCGGGGTCTCAGGATCGGCCCCGCCGTCCGGTTGCTCCCGGTCGGTGTCCCGCAACAGGCTGAGCATGCGGCGGAGTTCGTCCAGCGCCTCGGCACTGGTGTCCTCGATGGTGGACAGGGCCGCCTTGGCCGTGCAGGGCGCGGAGTCGAACACGTACCCGGCCAGGCCCGCCTGGACCGAGATCACGCACATGTGGTGGGCCACGATGTCGTGCAGCTCCCGTGCGATGCGCGCACGTTCCTCGGCGACGTCGCGGCGGGCCCGTTCGTCGCGCTCGCGCCGTAGCTGGCGAGCCAGTTCGGCCGACCTGCGGGCCACCAGCCCGAACCGCCACAACACGGCCGGGAACACCACGGCCTGCGCGAGCACGGTCGCCATGGAACCGCCGGCGGGGCCGTTGCCCAGCAGGCCCGCGTAGATCCACACCGCCCCCATCAGCGCGGCGCAGACCGCCGAGGTGCGGACCGGGCAGAGCGCGGCCACCGTGTACACCGCGAGCATGGGACCGAAGCAGGTGACCACCGGCCAGTACCCGGCGGTGACGTACACGACCCACATCAGCTGCGTGAACAGGCAGACCGCTACGGGTGCCTTCGTCCGCACGGCCACCGGCACCGTCACCAGCCCGACGAGCAGGTACGCGGCGAGATCCAGGGGAGGCCAGCCCTGGGCGACCGCCTCCCGGCCCAGAAGCACGGCCACACCCGTCTGAGCGAGGGCTGTCAGCGCGTCCATGGAGGAGGGGCGGATCCGCATCGCCGCAGCCTAGCCCGGACGGCGCGAACCGGCCTCCCACTCCCGTACTCCACCATGAGTTGGGAAAGGCGCGGCCCTTGTGCCGGAGGTTGACGCGAAGGTCCACCCGGCACGGGACGACGGGCCCGGGCCCCGGCCCGTAGCTTCATGCCTCGGCAGCACGGGACCGGCCGACCACCGGTCCCGCACACCAGGACTGCGGGTCCACTCGGGGACACCCACGGGGGAAACGGCCCGCGCCGACCGAAGGACGGAACACAGCCATGCTCGTCAGCAAGCGTCTCGCGCTCCTCGTCGCCTCCACTGCCCTGTGCACCGGTGTCGCCCTGGCCCCGTCGGCCGTGGCGGCCACGAACTCCGGTACGTCGGTGACCGGTTCGCGCGGCTGCAACTACACCGACTCGCAGCCCACCATCAGCAGGGGCTCCAAGGGCGCCGCGGTCCGGCAGGCCCAGTGTCTGCTCAAGACCTGGAACGTGAACATCGGCTCCTCCGGCGTCGACGGCGACTTCGGCCCCGACACCGACCGCGCCGTGCGCGAGTTCCAGCGCCGGGTGAAGGACATGTGCAACATGCCGGTCGACGGCATCGTCGGTCCCAAGACCTGGAGCGCCCTGAAGAACCCGGTCTGCTGAATCCGGGATCCGGGTGACTCGGGGGTCCGGGTGACCCGGATCCGGGTGACGGGGCGGGCCCCGGTCCTCGCGGTCGTCGTACGACGCGTGCGGGCCGGGGCCCGGCCGATCGCCCGGAGCGAGAGTGATGCGCATGTGACCGCTGCCTCGCAGGAGGTGGCGGTCTTCCCATAACGGGTGGAGCCGCCGCAATCACGATCCGTCAGAGAACGGTCTCCTTTCCCAAGGGTCGCGGCCGCCGAAGCGGTAACCCCGGGGCCGGTCACGTCGTCCGTGCCGTCCCCCTGCCGGTGAGCCTCTCCGCAGGAGAGGGGGCGGGGCGGTTTCGGCGCGAGGCCCGCGGCGGTGAGCACGGCCGTGGGCCGGATCACCGCACGCAGCTCCTTGTCCCGGCCCGGTTGACGACCGCCCGGTCGGGGTCGGCGAGCGCCTCGACGACGTCCTCACCGGCGTGGTGGCGTACGCGCATGCCGGCGGGCTGGTCCGCGGGGCGGGCCGAGTCGAGTTCGGCCAGCACCGCCTCGGCCCCGTACCGTGCGTCCGCGTCGTACCGGCGCACGGCCGCGGTTTCGCTGCGCCCGGGTTCCGGAGCGAGCGCCTTGATCGTCTTCGTCGTCCCGGACGTTATGCGCCGCGTCGACGCCGACACACCCACGCCGTCACCCTCCGTGTTTAAGCGCCCGGGATTCGGTAACAAGAAGTAGTGACAACCAGTCAATACCCGACGAAAGGCAGGAACATGAACCTCGTTGCCGTCCTCATCCTCGTCGCGGCCCTCGTCCTCGTCGGTCTTCTGATCGTGGCTCCTAGCGCCACCGTTCGACGCAACCCCTTCCCGGGCCGCAGGGCGCGCGCCGGCCACCGCCGCGAGGGCGCTCCCCGGTCGACCCGGGTACCCCGTCAGCGGGACGTCCGGCACCACGCGCACTGACCCCGGTTTCCCGCCACAGCCTCCGCGCCTTGCCCACCACGGCCTCCGGGGCTGCGGCCGCACGACCCGCCGGGCGGCCCCTCGGGGCCGGCGGGGGGCCGTCCGGGGCCGGCGATGGGGTTCAGACCGCGGGGGGTGCCTCCACTCCGGCTGCCACCGGTGTGGCCGATTCCGGAACAGAGTCCCGGTGTGGTTCGGAGTCACTCCCAGCTGTGGACGGCGCGGTCGCGCGGGCCCGTTGCCGCCTGAAAGCCGGCACGCCCGACAGACCGAAGCCGAGGGCAGCCGCCACGAGGTGCCCGATCGACGTGAAGTCCGGCAATGGCCCGTTCCATTCGGCACCGCCGAGAGGCCATGCGAGGACGAAGACGGCCCAAGGGAGCCGGCCACGGCGCGGAAGGGCCAGAGTGCCGATCGCCAGCACGGTCTGGGCTCCGTAACTGACCCCGTAGTCCAGGGCGTGCCGCACGGCCGCCGGATACCAGTCGTGCTGCACCGCGAAGGCGATGACGAGAGCGGTGAGCAGGGTGGCCGCGACATGCCCGCCGAGGAACACGGCCACGGCGCGCCGCTTTCCCCACCGGTCCTCCACCCAGGCCAGGAAGCAGCAGACGCCGAGGCCGAAGGTGATCGAGGTGCCCACGAAGCCTGCCGAGGTGACATCCGTGAGCGTCCCGTCGAAGAACAGCGCGCTGCCGAGCAGCGCGGACAGGGGATGATCTTGCAGGTTGTCCAGGTTGGTGCTGAGGTGGCCCAACACGGTGGCCGCCCGATCGGCGGACAGCCCGTAGCCGACCCACGCGTGGCCGACCAGGAGCAGGCATACGTAGGCGAGGGTCAGCGGCGCACGGCGCGGATACCCCCGCACGGCGCGGAGCAGCCTGTCCGAAGGGCCCCACGGTGACTGAGAGTTCATACCGTGGCATTCTCCAGGTCGAGCCGGCGGTGGGGACCGGCGGATACCGACGGCCCGATGACGGCCCGGCATGGTGCGGGTGGCACGAAGATGGGTGATTCCGGGGATTCTCATGGGGGTTCGGACCCCGTCCGTTCACCTCCCGGCGAACTCCGCGTCGCCTCGGACGATGAGGTTTGCAGCCATGGACCTTCCCGATTTCGGTATCCCCCAGCAGCTCGCCTCCCGGATGAGCATGGCTGAGCAGCACGAGTACCTGCGCGCGAAGTTCACCCGGCGCGGCGCCCTGCGTGCGGGTGCGGTGACCGCGGCCGTCGCCGGCGCCGGCGTCGGCCTGGGCGTCGGCGCGGCCTCGCCCGCGTACGCGGCTCCGGCCGTGCTGACCTCCACCGAGCGGCGCGGTGTCGACGGCGCGCTGGCCGCACCGTTCGCCCGGCACTTGCAGTACGGCGCCGATCCGAAGACGCAGATGCGGGTGTCCTGGCAGGTGCCGTTCGCGGTGAAGAGGCCGTACCTGCGCGTGGGCACCAGCCCCTGGGCGCTGAGCGTGAAGATGGACGCCGAGGTCCGGCATCTGAGCACCCCGGTCCTGAACGGCGGCAAGATCGCCGCGGCGGAGCAGTTCTACCTGCACGTGGGCCTGGACCGGCTGAGGCCCGGGCAGACGTACTACTACGGGGTCGGGCACGACGGCTTCGACCCTGCGGACCACCGCAACCTGGGGACGCTCGGCACCTTCACCACCGCCCCCTCGCGCGCCGAGAACTTCACCTTCACCGCCTTCGGAGACCAGGGCGTGAGCTACCACGCGCTCGGCAACGACGCGGTGCTGCTGGCCCAGAACCCGGCCTTCCACCTGCACGCGGGCGACATCTGCTACGCCGACTCCTCCGGTTCGGGCACCGCCGGCGACACCTACGACGCGCGGGCCTGGGACCAGTTCCTGGCCCAGACGGAGACGGTGGCCAAGACCGTGCCGTGGATGGTGACGACCGGCAACCACGACATGGAGGCCTGGTACTCGCCCCAGGGCTACGGCGGCCAGAACGCCCGCTGGTCCCTGCCCGACAACGGACCGGACCCGGTCAACCAGCCCGGCGTGTACTCGTTCGTACACGGCAACGTCGGTGTCGTGGCACTCGACGCGAACGACGTCTCGTACGAGATCCCCGCCAACTTCGGGATCAGCGGCGGAAAGCAGACCGCTTGGCTGGACCGGCGGCTGGGCGAACTGCGCCACCACCGCGACGTGGACTTCATCGTGGTCTTCTTCCACCACTGCGCGTTCTCCACCACCAGCGCACACGCCTCGGAGGGCGGGGTGCGCGACGTTTGGGTACCGCTGTTCGAGAAGCACCAGGTGGACCTGGTCATCAACGGCCACAACCACGTGTACGAACGGACCGACGCGATCAAGGGCAACAAGGTCGGCCGGAAGGTCCCCATCGGCGAGCGCACCGACCCCACGCAGGACGGCATCGTGTACGTCACGGCGGGCGCGGCGGGGCGCTCGCTGTACAGCTTTCCGGTGCCGGACTCGTACGAGGGCCACGTCGCGGACCGCGACGGCGTCGAGTCCTACCGGTGGGTCAAGGGCGGGTCGAAAGCGGCCGAGACCGTCGAGTGGTCGCGGGTGCGGTACACCAACTACTCCTTCCTCGCGGTCGAGGTCGAGACGGGCCGCTCCCCGAAACTGAAGGTCAGCGCACTGGCCGAGACGGGCCAGCGGATCGACCACTTCGAGATCCAGAGGGGCCGCGGCCGCTAGGCTCTAAGCGCCGCAACCCCGTCCGACTCGGACGAAGCCCCAGGCCGGCAGCCTGGGGCTTCCTGCCGGCCGGCTTCGCGTGCCGCCCGGAGGATGGTGTCCGGTGGGAACGGTCAGCCGTGCCGTCCTTCGCGGGCGAGGGCGGGTACGAAGCGGGCCGCGTCCAGGGTGCCGACGCCGGTGGCCATGTCGTAGCCGTTCACCGCCGTGTAGCCCGTGACGCCCGCGTAGCTGTTGTTGGTGCCGTCGTTGACGTCGACGAGGCCGGTGGAAGGGTCATGGGCGGAGCGCCCGTACAGGCAGTACAGCGCCTCGTTGATGTTCCCCAGGCGCTTGCCCGCAACCTGATCGGCCAGGGCCACGATGCCGGAGAACAGCGGGCTGGACTCGCTGGTGCCGCCGGAGACGTCCCAGCCGGCGGACGCCGGGTCGTAGCTGGTGTAGATCCACGCGCCGCCGTCGACCGCGGCGGCCATCGAGATGTCCGGGGTGCCGCGCTGCGCGCCGACGATGCCCTTGACCCCGTTCTGGAAGGCCGGACGCTTGAACACGTGCGACTGGCCACCGCCACCCGCGCCGTTGTCGTTGTAGACGCTCTCGGGGGCGGTCCGCCCGCCCGCGTCGTTCAGGTGCAGCTGGGTGCCGCCGATGGAGGTCACCAGCGGATCCGAGGAGGGCCAGGAGTTGACCGGGTGGTCGTAGAGGGCGCTGCCGCCGGCGTTGTAGTCGGTGGCTCCGCCGTCGCCGGAGGAGGCGAGCACGGTGACGTGGTTGCGCGCGGCGGCCTCGAAGGCGTAGCGCAGGTTCTTGATGCTGGAGAAGTCACCCTTTTCGAAACCGGGGAAGGTGTCCTCGGTCGCACCGAAGCTCTGCGTGATCACGTCGCCGATGCCCCGGTCGATCAGGTACTTCTCGGCGTCCATCATCTCCGGCAGACCGGTGGTCCCTTCGGTCTCCGCGACCGCCGTCTCCACCAGGACGATCTTCGCGTCCGGCGCCACCGCGTGCGCCATCTCCACGTCCAGGGTCGTCTCGCCGGCCCAGCCCAGCATGTCGGCGTTCTTCGGGTCCCACGCGGGGACGTTGCCCCACTTGACCACCTCGACCTTGGTGCTGGGTATCCCGAACTGCTTGCTGTAGACGTCGAGGTCGTGCTGGACGGTCGGTGAGCCGAAGGAGTCCACGATGACGATCGTGCGGCCCTTGCCGGTGATGCCCGCCTTGTACAGGGGGTTCAGGTGGTACGCCTCGCGGTACTGAAGCGGGGTGTAGCAGGCGATCTTCCACTTGGTCCGGCACTCCTCGATGGAGAGCGGGCTACCCACGGAACGGATCAGCTGGTGTCCCGCGACGGCCGGACGGGCCACGGTGTGCGGGACCGCTGTGGTGTGCGGCGCGGAGGCGGTCGCGGTACCGGTCAGTGGGACGGCCGCCATCGCGGTGAGCGCGAGGCCGAAGGCGGCGGCCGTGGCGGCTGCGGAACGCGGCCACGTACGACGAACTGGATGCATTGCAGACTCCCTGGGGGGGTGGCTGCCGCGCGGAGCGGCTTCCGTGATCCCACCCGGCAAGTCATGTGCAGGACAAGGGTATTTGACGCTTGATGCCGAACGCTTTACCTGAATGCGCACTACGCCGCCTCCACGGCGGCCCCCACCAGACGGCCCACCGGCCACCGGCCACCGGCCACCGGCGAACGCCCGCAGCGGCTGCGCACCTCCGCCGGTACAAGTCCTTGCGCAGGTCAGCGCTTTCGGGTGCATCCGGGGCGGCCGAGCGCCCACCCGGAGTGTCCGGTCAGCGAACACCCAACGGCGAAATCCGGACTCCGTTCGGCTGATTCATGACGCGCTCCTGACAAAGATCGGGATCGCTGGCACTCTCTCCCCATCCCCAGCGCGAACCAGCTCCGCCGCGCTCTGCCCGGCCGGCCTCATCCCAGCCGCCCGGAAACCCCCCACAGGCAGAAGGAGTCAGCGTGAATTCCACGCATCGTCGTAACGCCACCGCCACCGGTGCCCTGCTCGCCGCAGCCGCCCTGCTCACCGTCGGTGTCCAGGCGGGCAGCGCCAGCGCGCAGTCCGACGCATCCGCGAACGCAACCGCCCCCACGGGCCAGCCCGTTCGCAACCCGGGCGCACTGCCCGTACAGCTCACCCCGTCCCAGCGCGCCGAGCTCATAGCGAAGGCCCAGAGCACCACGGCCGCGACGGCCAAGGAGCTCGGCCTCACCTCCCAGGAGAAGCTCCTCGTCCACGATGTGGTCAAGGACCAGGACGGTACCACCCACACCCGGTACGAGCGCACGTACGAGGGACTCCCGGTCCTCGGCGGCGACCTGATCGTCAGCCGTACGGCGGCCAACACGACGCAGAGCGTCAGCAAGGCCTCCACCGCACAGCTGGCGGGCGTCTCCACCTCCGCCCCGGCCGACGCTCCGGCGGCCGCCTCGGCGCAGGCCCTCGACGCCGCGAAGGCGGTCGGTTCCAAGGCCGACAAGGCCGACGCCGCACCCCGCAAGGTCGTGTGGATGGCCCAGGGCGTGCCCACCCTCGCCTACGAGACCGTCATCGGCGGGCTCCAGGACGACGGCACCCCCAACCAGCTCCACGTCATCACCGACGCCAAGACCGGCGCCAAGCTCCACCAGTGGCAGGGCATCGAGACCGGTGTCGGCAACACCCACTACAGCGGTCAGGTCACCCTCGGCACCTCGAAGTCCGGTTCGAACTTCACGCTGAACGACGCGGGCCGCGGCGGCCACAAGACGTACAACCTGAACCGCGGTACGTCCGGCACCGGCTCGCTCTTCTCCCAGACCACCGACACCTGGGGCAACGGGGCCAACTCCAACGCCGCCACGGCGGGCGCCGACGCCGCCTACGGCGCCGGCGTCACCTGGGACTTCTACAAGAACGTCCTGGGCCGGTCCGGCATCCGCGGTGACGGCGTCGCCGCCTACTCCCGGGTCCACTACGGAAACGCGTACGTCAACGCGTTCTGGGACGACAGCTGCTTCTGCATGACCTACGGCGACGGAACGGGCAACAACGACCCGCTGACCTCGCTGGACGTCGCCGGGCACGAGATGACGCACGGCGTCACCGCCGCCACCGCCGGCCTCGAGTACAGCAGCGAGTCGGGCGGCCTGAACGAGGCGACCTCCGACATCATGGGTACGTCCGTCGAGTTCTACGCGAACAACCCCAGCGCGCCGGGCAACTACCTCATCGGCGAGCAGATCAACATCAACGGCGACGGCACCCCGCTGCGCTACATGGACAAGCCGAGCAAGGACGGCGGCTCCGCGGACGCGTGGTACTCCGGCGTCGGAAACCTCGACGTGCACTACTCCTCGGGCCCGGCCAACCACTGGTTCTACCTGGCCTCCGAGGGCTCGGGCGCCAAGACGATCAACGGGGTCAACTACAACTCGCCGACCTCCGACGGTCTGCCCGTCACCGGCATCGGCCGGGACAAGGCGCAGCTGATCTGGTACAAGGCGCTCACCACCAAGTTCAACTCCAGCACCGACTACAAGGGCGCCCGCGACGGCACGATCGCCGCGGCGACCGAGCTGTACGGTGCCGGCAGCGCCGAGGTCAAGAACGTCACCGACGCCTGGGCAGCCGTCAACGTGGGCGCCCGTTCGAACGGTGGCACCCCCACCCCGGGCAACGTCTTCGAGAGCACCACGCAGGTCGCCATCCCGGACTCCCCCGGCCCCGCGGTCACCTCGTCGGTCAGCGTCACCGGTGTCACCGGCAACGCGCCGAGCACCCTCAAGGTCGGCGTGAAGATCACCCACACCTACATCGGTGACCTCCAGATCGACCTCGTGGCGCCCAACGGGACGGCGTTCCGCCTGCAGAACTCCTCTTCGGACTCCACGGCGAACCTCGACAAGACCTACACCGTCAACGCCTCGGCCGTCGCGGCCAACGGCACCTGGAAGCTGAAGGTCCAGGACAAGGGCGCCGCGGACACCGGCACCATCACCGACTTCAAGCTCACCTTCTGACCGCGCCCGACCGTCTCTGAGCGGCTGACCGCGCATGAGCTGAAGCTGGACAGTGCCTGAACCCGGGTACGCCGACACCCCCGCCTCCAGGACACAGGAGGACGGGGGCGTCGTGCTGTGCACGGAGCGCTGCGGTTCAGGCCATCAGCAGACGGAGACCGAGACCTGCGGCATCGAGGTCGGCGAGGCCGCTGTTGCGCCCGGCCTGGCCCGGTAGCCGGCTGCGGTCCTCGCCGACGGCCGGACGAGCCCGAACCCCGTCATCGTGGTGCGGCGTGCGGACGCTCACGCCGGCCGGCTCGGCGGCCGATCGCCGTGACGGTGGCCAGGCCGGGGGCCGTGAAGTCCGCGGCGGTCACCCGGTCCGAAAATGCGGCGAGTTCATCAGGGGTGATGCCGAAGTCCTGCTGGAGGTCGACGCCGAGCTGTTCGGCGCTCAGCCGCCAGAAGCGGCCCATGGGCGTGCGGCCGACCCGGCTGGTGCGCGTGTCACCGTGTACGTCGGTGAGCCCGGCTGCGCTCAGCAGCTCGGGCAGGGTGCGGGCCCAACGGCAGTCCGTACCGATGCGGCGCTCCACGACATCGCACATGGCCAGGCTCACCTTCCGGTACTGCGGCTCCGGCGAGGTCTCCAGCGGGAACATCACGAGGTCCTCGATGACCAGCCAGCCACCCGGTGCCAGCCAGCGTGCCATCCGTTCCAGCACGTTCTGCCGGGCGGGCAGGTGGGACAGCACCCAGCGGGCGTGGATGAGGTCGAAGGACCCCTCGGGGACGTCGTCGGCGGTCACGTCGAACCGGCGGACTTCCAGGCCCGGTACGTCCCTTGCTCGCAGGTGCGCCGGATCCCGGTCCGCGGCGACCACGTACCCCGCCGGAAGGCGCCGGACGAGCCACTCCCCGACCGTGCCCAGTCCTGACCCGACCTCCAGACACCGCGAGTCCTCCGGCAGAGGCAGTTGTTCCAGCCGGTGGAACGTCCCCGGGTCCAGAGCCTGCGCCAGCGCCTCCAGGCGGGCCTTCTCGGCGGGGTGTGCGTGGGAGAAGAGCTGATCGCCGTACTGCTCCGCGTCCGACACCGCATTGCCTCCCTGCACCGGTCGCATGCGGCGCCACCGGCCGCCGCCGCGGCGCACCGGTTCCGTTCCGCACCGCCCCGCCTGATCGAAATCCGTCGACGGCAGTATCGGGCGCCCTGGCCGGCTCCACGACGATCCCGTGCGGGGTACGTCATGTAGTGCGGGGTACGTCATGTAGGTGGCGGGCGCACGCTCACGAAGCCGTCGTCGCCGACGCGGCTCTCCCCCTCTGGGAAACCGATGCTCGGGGGAACGAGCAGCTCACTCTTTCGGGGGACCTCACCGATCCGCCGGACCGGTGCTGCCGAATCCGCCGTGTGAGCAGCCTCCGCAACACCCTTTCCCGCGCCGCCCAGGGCGCGTTGGCCGGGCTTCTGGCCGCCTTCACGGCGCTTGCCGTGGCCGAGCCGGTAGCCGGTCTGGTGCGTCCCGCCTCCGGACCGGTGACGGTGGTGGGCGGCGCTGTGATCGACCGGACCCCGGCCGCGGTGAAGGAATTCGCGATCCGTAACTTCGGCGAGAACGACAAGGCCGTCCTGCAGCTCGGGATCCTCGTCCTCCTGTCGGTCATCGCCGTCGTCCTGGGCATGTTCAGCCTGCGCCACCGCCGCTCCGGTGCCGCGGGAGTCCTGCTGTTGGGCTTCGTCGGCGCCGCCGCGGCCCTGAGCCGGCCCGACTCCACCGGGACCGGCGACGCACTCCCCTCGCTCGCCGGAGCGGTCGCAGGCACTCTCACCCTGTACGTCCTGGCCTCCGGAGCAGCGCCCTCGGGCGCCCCGGCGTCCGAGGGCGGCGAGACCGGGGCGAGCGGGTGGAGCAGGCGCGGCTTCCTGACCGCGGTCGGCGTGAGTGCCGTCGCGGCCGCGTCCGCACGTGCGGTCGGCTGCTTCCTCTCAGGACGTCAGGGGCAGGGCGCCGTCGCGTCCCGCGAGGGCCTCGTCCTGCCCGAGCCGGCCTCCCCGGCTCCTGCCGTCCCGGCCGGCGCCTGGTTGAACGTGCCCGGCATCAGCCCCTTCACCACCCCCAGCCGCGATTTCTACCGCGTCGACACCGCCCTGGACGTGCCCGAGGTCGTTGCCTCGACCTGGCGTCTGCGCATCCACGGCAAGGGCGTCACCCGTCCCCGCACGTACACGTTCCAGCAGCTCCTCGTCCGCCCGCTGATCGAGCGCGACATCACCCTGACCTGCGTCTCCAACGAGGTGGGCGGCCCCTATGCAGGCACCGCCCGCTGGCTCGGCGTCCCGCTGGCCGACCTCTTGCGGGAAGCGGGGGTCCGGCCCCCGTCCCAGGGGGGAGGGGCCGACCAGCTCGTGGCGCGTTCCGTCGACGCAATGACCTTCGGCTCTCCGGTCGAAGACGTGATGGACGGACGGGACGCGATGCTCGCCGTCGGCATGAACGGCGAACCCCTGCCGTTCGACCACGGCTTCCCGGTCCGCATGATCGTCCCCGGACTGTACGGCTACGTGTCGGCCTGCAAATGGATCACCGACATCGAACTGACCACCTTCGACGCCTACGACCCCTACTGGGTGAAGCGGAACTGGGCCCGCCGGGCGCCGGTCAAGACCCAGGCACGGATCGACACCCCCAGGCCCTTCGCCCGCCCCTCCGCCGGAACCGTCACCATCGCCGGCGTCGCCTGGGCCCAGCGCCGCGGCATCACACGCGTCGAAGTCCGCATCGACGACGGGCCCTGGCACGACGCCGACCTCGCCGCCCACGCAGGCGTCGACACCTGGCGCCAGTGGTCCTGGCCCTGGCAGGCCACACCCGGCGGCCACGACATCACCGTCCGCGCCACCGACGGCACCGGCCAGGTGCAGACCGAGCAGCGCGCCCGCACCATCCCCGACGGTGCGAGCGGCTGGCACAGCGTCTTCGTCACCGTCCCCTAGACCACCGGCCCCGTCCGCACAGGGCCGGGCCGGAAGCACCACCGCTGCATCTTCACACCTCTGACCCGACAGACGCTCAAGGAGCAAACAACCATGAACAGCATGAAGATCCGCCGTACCGCGGTCACCGTCGCCGCAGCCGCTCTGCTGCCCTTCTCCCTGGCCGCGTGCTCCGACTCCGGCAGCAACACCGGGGCCGGACCCACCGCGGCCGCCCGGGACGAGGCCAAGACCGGCGCAAGCTCCTCCGCGGACGGCGCCGTGACCACGGACCGGCCGTTCGGCCCGGCCTGTGCCGGAGTCCCCGCGGAAGGGGCCGGTTCCTTCGCCGGCATGGCCAAGGACCCCGTGGCCACTGCCGCGTCCAACAACCCGGCGCTGTCCACCCTGGTCGCGGCCGTCAAGCGGGCCGGCCTGGCCGACACCCTCAACAACGCCCAGGACATCACCGTCTTCGCGCCCACCGACGACGCCTTCGCGAAGCTTCCGAAGGCGGACCTCGACAAGGTGCTGGCCGACAAGGCGACTCTCACCAAGATCCTCACTTATCACGTCGTGGGCCAGAGGCTCAGCCCCAAGCAGCTGGAGAACGGCTCCTTCGAAACCCTGCAGAAGGGCAAGGTCACCACGAGCGGCTCCGGTGAGTCCTACGAGGTCAACGACAGCGCCTCCGTGGTCTGCGGCAACGTGAAAACCGCCAATGCCGCCGTCTACATCATCGACACCGTCCTGATGCCCAAGTAACCCTCGACCAGAGCCGGGAACGTCTCGCGCCCCTGCCTCACTCCTGCGAGGAGGCAGGGGCGCCCTCTGCCCCGGATCCCCCGGCGGGCCGGGTGCTCGTACGGCCGCGCGCACCTTGACGGTCGGCGAGGGCGGCCCTCGACCTGTCCGGTCCTACCCACCAGCTCTGGGGTCGGCAGCGCGGAGGGGTGAGTACGGCAACTCATGACCCGCGCTCGGCGGCAGCCGACGATGAGGGCGTCAGCGCAGTGCCCCAGAAGAACGAGGCCGTCCATGCTCAGCCGACTCGCCGCAGCAGTCGTCCCCCTTGCCGGGAGACTGACCGTCACCTCCGAAGCCGCATCGGGTCCCGACGCCGGCAGCATCCTGGTGGCCAACCACACCTCGCTCGCCGATCCGGCCGTCGTGGTCGCAGCGCTGCGCCGGTACGGAATCGAGCCGGTCGTCATGGCCGCCGCCGGCCTGTGGCGGCTGCCCCTGCTCGGAGCGGCGCTGCGCCGCGAGGGGCACATCCCGGTCCGGCGCGGCACCGCCCGCGCCGGCGAATGCCTCGACGTCGCAGCCGCCGCCCTTGCGGCCGGGCGCTGCGTCCTGCTCTACGGCGAAGGCCGGCTGCCCGAACGCACCGACGCGGGCGAGGCCGCGCCCGGGCCCTTCCGCAGCGGCCCGGCGCGGCTGGCCGGCATGACGGGGGCTCCGCTCGTACCGATCGGCCAGGTCGGCGCCCGCCGCCTGTGCTCCGGCGGCCCGGTCAAACAACTCGCCGGAGCCGTGACCGCGCCGCTGCGGCGACCGGACCTGCACGTACACATCGGCGCACCGCTGCACCTTCGCGGCGCGGTCCCGGAAACGACACTCCGCCTCCAGGATGCCGTCAACGCCGCATGGCAGAACGCGAACCGCGCCCGGAGCAGCCGGTGATTGCGCGACCGGCCACGGTGGGGGTGCGCCGCCGCCCAGGTCCCACGATGCAGAAAGCACTGGTGGCCGCCGAGTCGATCTTGCGAGGATGGTCGCCCAACGCACCTACGCCGGAAGTGAGTTCATGAACGCGAAAGATCCCAAGGTCGAGGCAGTCGAGAACTTCTTCGCCGCCTACGCGGCCGGTGACGTGGAGGGCATGAGTGCCGTCCTCGCACCGGACATCCAGTGGACGATCCCCGGACGGCATCCGCTGTCCGGTACCAAGCACGGCGTCGCCGAAGTCCGCTGCTTCTTCGACCAGCTCGGCAAGGCCGGCTTCCAGGCCGAGCCGATCTTCTTCGGCAGCAACGACGACTACGTCGTGGACATCCACCGCGGCTGGACGACGACGGGCACCGGCAAGGTCGACACGACCTGGGCCCTGGTCTGGCACTTCAATGCCGACGGTCAGGTGGACCGCGTCGTCAACCTGAGCGGTGACCAGCACCAGATGGACAACTTCATCTGGGACAACTTCACCCTCGCGCCCCTGCCCGACCGCCTCGCCTGACGGACCCCGGCGGATCCCGGCTCCGCCCGCGCGACCGGCGCGCGGAGCCGGCCCCCGGGCCGCCGGCTCGGTCCGGCCGGGCATCAGGCGACGCATCAGGCGACGAGTGCGTACACGCTGCTGGCGGTCAGCCAGAGTCCGGCCAGCAGGGAGAGGGTCACGATCAGCTGGTCCTGGTGGTGCTCGAGCCAGGTCCGCAGGGCGCTCAGCCGGGCCTGGGCGGCAGTCGGCGCCCAGACGGTGTACAGCTCCATGACCAGGAGGCTGAGAGTGGCCAGCAGACAGTAGCCGGTCAGGGCGAGCCAGTCGGAGAGGGAGGAGAGGTCGGCTTCGACGACCGTGGCGGCGCCGGCGCCGACCAGGGCCCACGGCTGGAGCAGCCAGGCGAGTGCGGCGGCGGTACCGAGGGAGGCGTGGTCGACACGGCTGGCCCAGCTCGGCGGCCGGTGCGGGCGGGGCGGCCGCCGGAACCGGTAGCCGCCGAACAGCACCAGGCCGACGCCGATCGCCAGCTTGGCGGCGACTGCGGCGGTCGACGGTGTGCTGTGGTGGAAAGGAGGCGACCCGCCGGTCAGCAGCACCACACAGGCGACCACCGCGACCAGGTCGGCCAGCCAGGACAGCAGGAAGGCAAGGCCCTTGCGAACGCCACGGTGCGACGCGAGCAGCAGGATGAAGGCACTGTTGTGCAGCGGTCCAAGGGTGATGGCCGTGCCGATGACGACCAGGTCGACGACCATCGGCACGATCGCTCCCGGAGGTCAGGGCCACCCGGGATCCCCGGACGGGCATTCTGCACGGGCGTCCCGGTGGAGTGGGCAGGGATGCCGGCCTCCGCGGGGCGCGGCGTGCCGACTCTGCAACCCCCGACCCGACGGGTCAAGCCAGCCACGCCGGTGCCCCCGAAAGACGCCGCCCGGGGCCCGGGGGTTTCCGTGCGGCCGCCGGCCGGGGCCCGGGGGCGCCGTGCGCACGGCGGTGGTGGCTACACGGCGGGCGCGGCCGGCCGTGGGCGGGCTTCGGGTGGCGGCGGCTCCGCGGGAAGGCGGGCGAGCCGGAGCGTGCCGACGTAGGCGACCACCACAGCGACGATCACCAGCGGCATCACGGTCAGACCGTCCGTGCCGAGCAGCAGGCTGGCCAGCATCACGGACGTCATCGGCAGTTTCAGCATCGCGACCGTCATCGCGCCGATCCCGAGGGCGAATCCTGCGGTGGTTCCCATACCGGGGAGGTGGGAGAGCGCGAGGCCGCCGACCGCTCCCACGAACACGGCGGGGAAGACCGGGCCGCCGCGGAATGCGCTCATCGAGGCGCAGTAGGCCAGTGACTTGCACACGAGCAGGACGATCAGGGTGGCCGCTGTGTAGCCCGCGCTGTCCGCCAGCAGCGGGCCGAGCGCGTCCTGGCCGGAGAACAGCACACCGGTGACCGGCCGCTTGGTGATCGCTGCGTACAGCAGTGCGATCACGCCGACGGCGAGGCCCATGAGAACGGTGAGCGGCAGCCGGTGACGATCGACCAGGTCCTGCAGCGCGAGCGAGGTACGGCGGATCGCCTCCCCGAGGAGTGCGGCGATGACGCCCGCGACGATCGCCCAGGCGAACTCGCCGAGGGTGGGCGTGCCCGCCGTCGGCACGTGGCTCAGCTCCAGCGAGTAGGTGCCGAGGCCGGTCCAGGCGCCGAGACCGGTGAAGATCAGCGAACCGACGCCCGCGGCCAGCAGGCCGGGCACCAGCACCACGCCCATCATGGGGCCGCCCAGCCCGGTGGCCTCCATCAGCAGGAAGGCTCCGACCAGGGGGGATCCCAGCAGTTCGCTGATGGCCGCGAAGCTGCCGGCCGCGCCGATCACGGCCACGGCGCTCGGTGCCGCATCGCGTTTCAGCAGTTTGACCGCGCCGACGGCGAGCCCGCCGCCGAGCGCGATCAGCGGGGCCTCCGGGCCGAGGACGACACCCAGACTGAGCGAGACGAGCGCGGCGGCCGCCACCCCCGGCACGGCGGCGAACGAGGGTGTGCCGCCGGTCTTGAGGCCTTCGGCCGGCTTGTGGCCACCACCGCCGGGCAGGTACCGGACCGTCAGGGCGACCAGTACGCCTGCCACCGCGAGCAGCGGGATCGCCCACCAGTCGGGAGCGTCCTGGAAGCCGAGGCTTTTCGGCAGGTCGCTGTAGACCAGCGACTGGAGTTCGGAGACCAGAGCCAGGAAGCCGAAGGCGGCGGCCGAAATCGGGACGCCGAGCAGGGCCGAGATCACCAACACCCACACGTATCCGCGGGTGCGGACGATCGCCAGCGGGTCGTTCGGTGCTCCAGCGGGCTCGGCGGGCGGTCCGGCTGGCATGTGCATCGTCTCCTCGGAGTCCGGTCCGTCCAGAACCCCGCGGGTGTCGGGTGCCTGGCCCGGGGCGGTGGATCCGTCCTGAGCATCATTGCGGGCACGAGCGGTTCCGTGCCGCTGCGGCACGCTCGGACTTGTGGTCCGTGGCAGCCACACCGGTGCTGTGCTTCCGTGGCACGAGAGGGAACCGACCGCCGACCCGAGCGGCCCCTCAGGCGAGGACGTTCACGGCTCGGGCCACGACGAGTCCCAGGATGACCAGCGACACGATGGACTGGAGGGTCATGACGCTCTTGGCCCACGGGGCGAGCGGCATCACATCGGTGGGGCTGAATGCGGTGGAATTGGTGAACCCGAGGTACAGGTAGTCGACGTAGCGGGGTCGCCAGTGCGAGGCGTTCAGCTCGGGGCTGAGGTGCTGGGGAAAGGCGAGTGCCGGAGTGGCGGGCATGTGGTGTGCGCGGGCGGCCGGCCCGCCGCTGTCGAGTTCGAAGTACAGGAGGGAGAACGCGAGGATGGTGGAGGCCCAGACGCTTCCGCCGGCCAACAGGAGGGCAGTGGCGGAGTTGGTCTCGGTCCCGCCGTGGATCAGATCGTCGATCAGCTGAAAGGTCGACCAGATGGCGCTGCACACGAGTACGACGACCAAGGCGATCGACGTCGAGCGCAGGACGGTGGAGCGTCGGCTGATCCGGACCGGGTCGCCCGAGATCAGTGCGACCAGGAGCAGCCCTTCAGCCAGCGGAATCGCCCACCGTGGCCCGAGACGCAGGTCGTCCGGCAGAAGCAGGGTCAGCAGCGCGGAGGCGATGACCGCTGCGGCCATCGGCCAGCGGCTCTCGACGAGGACAGCGGGGTGGGGCAGGTGCTCCGGCTCGCGTGGATCGCCCGTGCGGTGGGTATCGGAGGGTTTCTGTCCGGTCACGGCCGATTACTTCCTGGGCTCGGTGGCAGCACACGGGTCGGCACGGGCCTGGACCTCGAATCCACCGTAGACCGGGGCGGCCGGACGACACGAGCGACACGCTCCCCGATTCACACACCTGCCGATGTATCGGCCCAGCCGCCCGGGAGGACGGGAACACCGGATCCGTCCGCGGGCTTGCGACGGCCCGCGGACGGATCTTCCCTCTGAGGTCAGCAGCCGTTGTTGATGGCCCTGGTGCCGACGTAGAGGACGCCGTTGGAGTTCATGTCGACGGTCGAGCCGGCACCCCCCTTGGTGTTCGAGGCCCAGACAACGCCGCCGCTGCTGTTGTAGACCACGAAGTTGCCGTCCGTCTGGTAGACCGCCCAGTTGTTGTTCCCGGAACCCCAGCTGTTCGTCGCCCAGCAGGCGTAGCGACTGCCGTCGTCGAACCGGAGGTACTCGACCAGGTTGCCGTCGTTCTGCATGACGAGCTGGATCTGCCAGCCTTGGGGCGAGTACCGATAGATCATCTGCCCGACGTGCAGGGCTTCACCCCGGTACAGGAAGCTTTGGCCTGCGGCCGCCGATGAGGTTCCGGCAGTACCGATGAGTGCGGTTACGGCCATACCGACCGCCGCGGCGGTCGTCGCAAGCCTGCGGATCATGCTCATGGTCCTCCATTCAAAACGTTCCAGGCGTGTGGTACTGGGTAGGGGCATCCGGCAGTCCGGGTCGTCACGCGAGTGAGGGCCTGTCGCTGCCGCAACTCCCTCGTAGAAGATGCCAACGGCCCGCGCGACGGAGTTGACGCGGCGTGCGGGATTGCTTGACCTTGCGCGCGCTCGTCCGTCCCCTCGCCACGCGAAACGCCCGCGGGATCTCCGTGCGTCGGCCGGGGTACCCGCTGCATCCTGGGTCTGGTCGAAGGGATCCGACAGGGGGCGCTGGATGTGGTCGGTGTTGTCAACGGGCGAGGTACCAGCGGGAGAACGGTTCGACTGGTACTCGGACATCGTCTCGCGCGAGGTGATGCCCGCCGCGCTCAGCAGCGAGCGGCCCGCCGAGTTCCATGGCGAGGCCGCGGTGCTGGACCTGGGGGAGATCCGTGCGTCGAAGTTCTCCCTGTCACCCCTGCGCTCCCGGCGCACGGCCGCGATGATCCGGCGTGGCGACCCGGAGCAGTACCAGCTGGCCCTTTTGCGCAAGGGAGCCACATCGCTGTCGCAGCACCGGAACGAGTGCACCGTCGGAGCAGGTGACCTCATGCTCTGGGACACCTCGCGCCCCTCCGACAACCAGATGCCCGCCACGGGCGGCCAGGTCCAGGCGACGATCCTGCTGCTGCCCCGGACCGTCATGCCACTGCGCACCCAGCGCCTCGACCAGGTACTGGCCCGCCGCATCCCGGGCGACTGGGGCATGGCCGCGATCCTGTCATCCTTCATGAACGCGCTCGAAGACCACGGCACCGAATGCAGTCCGGAGGAGCTACGCCGTCTCGGAGCGGTCGCCGTCGACCTCGCGACGGCCTGCCTGGCCCAGTACCTGGACGCCGAGGACCACCTTCCTGCCGAGGTCCGTACGCAGGCGCTCGTGCAGCGGATCCATGCCTTCATCGAGCACAACCTCGGCGACCCGGAGCTGAATCCGTCCGCGGTCGCCGCCCACCACCACATATCGGTGCGCACCCTCCACCAGCTCTTTCACGACCGGGGCGAGAGCGTCCGCGCCCGGATACGCCGACGCCGCCTCGAACAGTGCCGTGGCGACCTCGCCCACCCCGGTCGCAGCGCCCACCCCGTGAGCGCCATAGCCGCCCGCTGGGGCTTCAGCGGGCCGGCGGTCTTCAGCCGTTCCTTCCGCGAGGCCTACGGAATCAGCCCCACCGAGTTCCGTGCGCTGCGCGTCACCGACTTCTGCGCATCCGCCGGGAGGCTGACCCACGGCTCCCCCGCGCAGACGCCGGTACCGCCTGGGGGATGACGACCCTCCGCCGCGGACCGCGGAGGCTGATGCCCCAGTGCCTGCGCGGCTGCCGTTCGCCTTCGGCTTCGAGATGGGGCCGGACGTGGACGGGGCGCTGGTTCGGTGCGGGTGACGCCGCCGGGTTCAGCAGTGCCGGCTGGCACACACTGGCGCTCCTGTGCATCGCTCCACCGGGTCCTCCTCCGGGAAGAGCAGCGGGAGGCAGGTGGCCGGGTGCGCGGCAGGCCCGGCCTACCGGCCCGCGTCCAGGTCACCCAGCAGGCGGCGCAGCAGCGCCTCGTCCCCGCTGGAAAGGTCGTCGACGAAGCGCATGAGCACCCCCTCGCGGTCCTGCGCCTCCTCCATCGCCCGGTGCATCTTCCGTGCGGCGAAGCCCTGTTCGTCCGTGGCGGGGGCGTAGGCGAAGGCCCGGCCGTGCGCGGCACGGGTGAGGACGTCCTTGTCGTACAAGCGCGTCAGGATCGTCACCACGGTGCTGTAGGCCAGGTCGCCGCCGATGCGGTCCAACACCTGCCGGGGCGTGAGCGCCAGAGGCGCCGACCGGAGTACGGCGAGCACCTCGGCCTCCCGCCGCCCGTTGGCCAGGCGGCGCTCCCCTTCTTGCAGGGGACCGGCGGGGTCGTGCCCGTCCAATGTTGGCCGCCTCCTCGCTCATCCTCTACAGTCACCCTCGTCTTCTACACGCGTGTAGACGATGAGGGTCTTCCCCGAGTGTGCCACGCCCGCCCTCCTCCTCACACGCCCCCCGCCGCCGCCATCGCGGTGACCGGCTCGGCCCCGGCAGTTACCGGGGCCCGGTCGACGCTTCACCACCCCATCGGACAACCTGAGGGACGGACGCATTGAGTACCATCGGCATCGGACAGGCAGCGGTCCTCGGCGTCGTCGAAGGAGTAACCGAGTTCCTGCCGGTCTCCTCCACCGGCCACCTGAAGATCACCGAGGGGCTGATGGGCATCCCGGTGGATGACAAGGCCGTCGTCGCCTTCACCGCGGTCATCCAGGTCGGAGCCATCGCCGCGGTCCTGGTGTACTTCTTCAAGGACATCGTGCGGATCGTGACCGCGTGGGGACGCGGCCTCGTCAACCGCGAGGAGCGGTACCACCACGACTACAAGTTCGCGTGGTGGGTCATCTACGCCACCATCCCCATCGTCGTCGTGGGACTGGCCGCCAAACCCCTGATCGAGAGCACCCTGGCCTCCCTGTGGGTGGTCGCAGGTTCCCTCATCGTCGGCAGCGGCCTGATGTGGGCCGCCGACCAGATGGGCCGCCACAAGCGGGGAGAGGACGACACCGGCCTCAAGGACGCCATGCTGGTGGGCTGTTCACAGATCCTCGCCTTGCTCTTCCCCGGCTTCTCCCGCTCCGGAGCCACCATGTCGACCGGACTCATCCTCGACCTCGAACGCGTCGCCGCCACCCGCCTCTCGTTCTTCCTGGGCATCCCCGCCCTGACCGGCGCGGGCCTGTACGAGCTCAAGGACGCCGTCGGCGCCGGCGTGGACACCGTTCCGCTGGCTGTCGGCACCGCGGTCTCCTTCGCGGTCGCCTACGCCTCGATCGCCTGGCTGCTGAAGTTCGTCGCCAAGCACTCCTTCAACGCCTTCGTCATCTACCGGATCATCATCGGAGTCCTGCTCTTCGGCCTTCTCGGCACCGGGGTACTCGCCGCCTGACGGCGGTCTCCGCCGCCGCGTGGGTCCGTCCGACCCGGACGGACCCACGCGGACTCCGGCTCCTCGGAGCGGGGGCCGGCCCTCGACCACCGGCAGCGGGGACGGGCCGGGGCCGCCCTCCGCGCGGCCGTCAGCCCCGGGGTCGTCCTGCATCGCGGCCTCCCCGTCGCACGCACCCGCAGCACGCACCCGCAGCACGCAACCGGGCCCGCCGGCAACAGCGCAGCACGCGCTCGCCCCTGGGGCTCGACCGGGACACGAGCGCGGGCTCCGCTGCACCTGCCCTGCCGTCCGGGGCTCCTCCGCGGCCCACAGGCCGCAAGCACGACCGCCCCCAGCCCGCCGGCCGGTCTGCGGGCGGCTGGTGACCCGGCCATTGACCTCATCCTTACCCCACCATCGTCTACAGTGCAGTAGACCGTCCAGGGCGGTGGAGTCGCCCGGGGTGTTCCGCCCGGCCGCCTTCGCCCGGCTCCCTCGAAAGGCCCCACCGCATGGCCGCTTCCGTGCACGCCGCCGCCGAACTCGCGGTCAGCCACCGTCGTGCGGCCTCCACGTGAACCGCGCCCGCCTCGCACACCGGGCCGGCTGGCTGGCCCTGGCCGCCACCGTGCTCTTCATCCTGCTGACGCTGTGGGTCGTACGCACCCCCGATCATCCGCTGCCCGCCGATGTGACCCTGCACCGCTGGTCCGTGGAGCACCGCCCGGCGCTCGCCTCGGCTCTCACCCGCGTCCTCACCTCCACCGGCACCGGGTTCCTCCCGTACGTCCTGCTCGTGCTGGCCGGTTTCTACGCCGGCCACACCACCCGGCAGCGGGCCTTCACCGCCGCCGCGCTGCTCCTGTGTCTCGGCGCGGGTCAGACCCTGCGCTACGCGATCATGATGCTGGTGGCCCGCCCCCGCCCCGCAGCTGCGGACTGGGCGACCCACGCCGCCGGCTGGTCCTTCCCCTCCGGGCATGCGAGCACCGGCGCGATGACCGCCGGACTCCTGATCGCCGTTCTGTTCCTGCGCGGTCCCCGGGTGTCGCGGGCCGCGGTCACGGGGATCGCGGTGTGGGGTGCGGCGGTCGGTCTCACCCGCGTCTACCTCGGGGTCCACTGGTTCACCGACGTCATCGGCAGCTGGCTCTTCGCCACCGCCTGGCTGTCCCTCCTCGCCTTCGCGTACCTGTCCCGCACCCGCGACCGGCCCGCAGCCGACGGCTGACGTGCACCCGCGCATCCTCGTCGTCGAGGACGATCACGCTGCGGGACGTACGGGTGCGGGAACGCGCGACGAGGACTTCGACCCGGCGCCCGCACGGAACGGAGCCCGAGCGCTGCGGCCGGCCGAGGCAGGATCCGACGCGGTCGCCTTCGCGTCGGCCCGCCCGACGGGCTCGGCCGGGACGTCTGCCAGGCCCTGCGGGCCCACGGCTGTCCGGGGCCCGTCACCTTCTGACGGCCCACCACCACCTCACCGACGGCTGACCGGATTCTCCGCGGGAGGCGACTACCACCTCCGGGACACGGCGGACGCCATGAAGGGCCTGCAACGGCCGGCAGGTGACGGGATCGCACGGACATCGACGTCAGTCGGAGGGGTGTTCCCCCTGGGCGATTTCGACACCACGGTGCAGCCAGACCGCCCCGGCCAGGGAAGAGGCTCCCGCCGTGCCGCACAGCAGGGCCATGGCCAGCACCGCAGGGGCGATGCGCCGGGCGGGCGCCTGTGCGAGCAGGGCCTTCACCCGGGCGGGCACGGGCCCGGTGACAGCGGCCGCCGCGAGCACGGGCCCCCCGGGCCGACCGCCGACACGGGCGGTGGCCAGCGCGGCGCGCCCCACGGCCCGAGCGGCGAGCAACCGGTCGCCGGTGGCGCGGGCGGCGGCCTCGTCGGCGGCACGTTCGGCGGCGAACGACACCTGCGGGACGACCGCCGCCAATGCCGGGTGGCACCAGCCGGCGAGGTGGGCGACGGCGAGGAAGAGGTGGTGGCGCGAGGCGAGGTGAGCGCGTTCGTGGGCCAGGAGCACCTCGCGCTCGTGCGGGTCCAGGGAGCGCAGCATGCCACTGGTCACCACGACCCGGCCCGTGCCCGTCAGTCCGGGCAGCGCGTAGGCGTCCGGGCGAGGATCATCCAGTACGCACACCCCCGCGACCTGCGGAAGGTGGGCGACATCGCCATGGGCACTGCGCAGGCGCGCCACCTCGGACCGTCCCTGCCGGACCACGGCGACGCCGGTCACGGCGACGATCCCCGCGGACAACGCGGACACTCCGAGGGCCAGCGGGGCCGGACCCGCTGGGAGCGGCCGGACCAGGTGCACGAGGGCGGCCACGGACGGGACCGTCAGAGCGAGGGGCAGCAGCAGGACGCCCAGGCACGCCACGACCCCGACGGCGAGCGCGCCGGCGGCGGTGGTGATCGTCCACAGCGCGACGTCCGGCCTCACCCGGGAGACCACGCGCCGGGCGAGCGGCGGAAGGACCCAGGGCAGCACGAGGGGGACGAGCAGCAGGGCGATCACCGATCGCCTCCCTCCAGCAGGCGCCTGAGCTCCGCCTCGTCGTCCTCACTGAGCCCTGCGACGAACCGCGCCAGTACGACACTGCGGTCGCCGTCCTGGTCGAGCTCACGGTGCATCCGGCGGGCGGTGAGGCCGTGCGCGTCCTCCATCGGGAAGTACAGGAAGCCCCGCCCGCCCGGTTTCCGGTCGACGACGCCCTTCTCCTGCAGCCGGGCGAGCAGCGTCGCCACCGTGGTCCGGGCCAGCGGCTGCGGTATCGCGGCTCGCACCTGGGCCGCGGACTGCGGTTTTCCCGCCGCCCACAATGCCGCCAGGACGCTGGACTCCAGCTCACCCGCCGGCCGGCGTTCGCTCGCGCTGTCCGTCATGGGACCTTCCCCTCGAAGAGATCGTCTACAGTGAGGTAGACGGACTACTGTCTTGTAGACAAGAGAGGGTGGACGACACCCGCGCGATCCGGCAGCCTCTTGCCCGCGGCGGTGAGCCTCACCCCGACCTCCATTATCGATGGGACTGCGCCGATGCCCTTCGCCCAGCTCGCCACACCGCCGACCGTGCACCTCGCCGTGAACCTGCTCGACGCCCAGTCCCTCCTCGCCACGTTCGGAACGATCGGCATCGCGGTCGTCCTGTTCGCCGAGACGGGCCTGCTCGTCGGCTTCTTCCTGCCCGGGGACTCGTTGCTGTTCACGGCCGGACTGCTGTGCGCAGGCTCGGGGACCTCTCCGGGGCACCTGTCCCTGCCCTGGGTCCTCCTCGCCTCCGCGGGCGGCGCCCTCGTCGGCGCGCAGACCGGGTATCTGCTGGGCCGGAAGGCCGGGCCCGCGTTCCTCAGCCGGACGAAGTCCCGCAAGGTCGGCGAAGGCGCCGCCCGGGCGGCGGAGATCCTCGAACGCTACGGGTACGCGAAGGCCATCGTCCTGGCCCGCTTCCTGCCCATCGTGCGGACCGTACTCAACCCGCTCGCCGGGGTTCTGAACGTCCCGGCGCGCACGTTCACCCTCTGGCAGGTACTGGGTGGCCTGCTGTGGACCGTCGGCCTGGTGCTGGCCGGATACGCCCTCGGCGCCTCCGTTCCGGACGTCGACCACTACCTGCTGCCGATCATCGCCGTCATCGCCGCCGTGTCCCTGATCCCGGTCGGCCTGGAAATCCTGCGCTCCCGCCGCGCCTCCCGCACCTGACGGCTGCCCTCCCGCACCTGACGGCTGCCCTCCCGCGCCACCCTGGCGGCGCCCTCAGCAGCCGGGTACCAGCTCTGCAGTGGGGCCGCTGCCCGTGAGCCGGCCCGCGTCCAGCAGGTTGACCGTGTCGGTGTAGGCGGCGACGAGCTGGCGCAGGCGGCCCTGACCACCACCGACACGGTGATGACGGGTCTCATCGGTACCCGCGAACTCGCCGCCGGCGGCCTGGCCCTCTCCACTTCAACCAGCTCCGCACCATGGGAGCCGGCCTCGTCACCTCCGTCGGCAACCAGACAGCCGCCGCCGCGGTCACGTAACCGCACGATGCCGCCACCGAGCGGCGCCATCACGCCAATGCCCCGTGTCCGGGATTTCTCCCGGTACTTCTCCGGCCTTTCTCCCGTTGTGTCCTGCGACGATCACCGCCCGCCCCGTTCATGCGGTGCAGGCGGTGCCACGCACCCAGAGAAGGACACTTCAGCCGTATGAGCACGCACCACCCGGGCCGGGCGGCCGCCGTACTGGCCGCCGCTCTCGCCCTGGCCACGGCCACCACCGGGCTCACCGCTCACGCCGCCACCCCCTCCGGCACGACGGGCAAGCACTCCACCACCATGCTCAGCGGTGCCGGTGCCGGTGCCGGTGCCCGACTGTGCGACGACGACCCGGACGGCTGGAAGCGCGACGGCCTGTGCCTCAACTCCGCGGACAACCGCAAGGTCGACGCGTACCTTGCGCGTGCCCGCGCGGCGGAGCCCTCGATCAGCCGCGATGTGCAGGCTGCCGCCGATCTCAGCCAGGCCGAACTCGTCGGCTTCGACTACCGCCTCAAGTCTCCCGACTCGCTCAAGCGGAAAGTCGCCACGGACCTCAAGGAGCATCCGGAACGCAACACCGACGACGTCCTGGCACGCCTGAGTGACGCGGTGCGCTACACCCTCCAGTGGCCGGAAGACCGCTACGTCACCGGCGTCACCATCGCCTCGGAGGTGCTGTCCGCCTGGGGCGACGACACCACCAAGTGGTCCAACACCTGGGGTCGCGAGAAGGGCTACAGGGGACTCAACACGGGCTGGCGAGCGCCCGGTTCGCGGCAGCTGTTCGAGGTGCAGTTCCACACTCCGGCGAGCAAGTTCGCGCAGGAGGAGACGCACAAGCTGTACGAGGAGCAGCGGCTGCCGTCGACCAGCCCCGCACGCAAGAAGGAGCTGCAGGACCAGCAGGACGCGATCTTCGCCGCAGTACCCGTCCCGGACGGTGCTCCCGCCCTCGCTCCACCCGCCACTCGGCTGGCACCGGCAGCCTGACCCACCCCGCGGACCGGGCGCGCAGATGCCAGCCGTACCGGGCCGTTCGAGCGCTTCGTGACTCCCGTCGGCCCGTCGGTGATCGTGGACTACGCGACCTCGCCGGGTCCGCCCGGGCCTCCTGACGGGTCCGGGTGTGGTGCGCGAGTGGGCGATCTCCTTGTCGCGCTGGTCCTGGGCGCCGGCCTCGCCGGGCGAGGCGATCGCGACGGCGATGTTCAGGGCGATCGAGGCCACGACCGCACCGCCGAATTTCTTACACGCCTGAGCCGTCTGGGCGCAGCGCGGCAGCGCCGCACCGGTTTCACACCGGTGCGGCGCTGCGCGGGTTCAGGGGCCCGGGTTCAGGGGCCCGGGTTCAGGGCCCGGGTTCAGGGGTCAGGGCTTGACGTTCACGCCGGCCCAGGCGGCGTCCACCGCCTTGACTTCGGCACTGTTCGCGCCGTAAAGGTCGGTCGCCGCCTTCAAGGTGCCCGCACGGGCACCGTGGTAGTCGGTGGTGGAAGTGAAGTACGCGGTCAGCGCCTTGTACCAGATCTGAACCGCCTTGTCGCGGCCGATCCCGGTGACGGTGGAGCCGTCCACGGTCGGGCTGTCGTAGTGCACGCCGTTGATGTCCTTCGCGCCACTGCCCTCGGACAACAGGTAGAAGAAGTGGTTGGCGACGCCGGAGGAGTAGTGCACGTCGAGGTTGCCGACGCCGGCGCTCCAGTAGTCGGCCGAACCGCGGCCGTCCTTGCTCGGCTTGTCCTGGTAGCGCAGCGGCTTGCCGTTGCCGAAGATGTCGATCTTCTCGCCGAGCAGGTAGTCGCCCCGGTCCTGGGCGTTGTTCGCGTTCCACTCCACCGCGGTGCCGAAGATGTCCGAGGTCGCCTCGTTCAGGCCGCCGGACTCGCCGGAGTACTGCAGGTTCGCGGTGGCGGAGGTGACGCCGTGGCTGAACTCGTGGCCGGCCACGTCGAGCTGGGTCAGCGGGTGCTGGTTGCTCGCGCCGTCGCCATAGGTGATGGTGAAGGACTGGTCGTCCCAGAAGGCGTTCTGGTAAGCGTTGCCGTAGTGGACCCGGGAGACGGGGGCCCGCCCGTCGTTCTTGATGCCGTTGCGGTGCAGGACGTTCTTGTAGAAGTCCCAGGTCTGGGCGGCACCGTAGGCGGCGTCCACGGCGGCGGTCTGGTTGTTGGCGGGACTGCCGTTGCCCCACGCGTTGTCCGTGTCGGAGAAGACGGTGCCCGTGCCGCCCGTGCGGTGCTTGAGGTCGACGGTGCTGGATCCGCCGCGCACGCCGTCGACGAGGTCGTAACCCTTCGACGACTTGGTGGTGTTGAGGCTGACGGTACCGCTGTACTGGCTGGCGCCGGAGCCGACCGCCCCGACCTGGGCGCCACCCGGCTTGGCGGCCACGGATCCGCCCTGGGCGGTGATGCCGTCGGCTATGTCGTCGATCAGCTGGATCTCGTACAGCTTCTGGCCGGTGTTGGCATCGGTGATGACGCGCAGGCGGCTCGGCGTGACACCGTCGTGCTGGGTGCCGGTGACGACGGTCTCGTAGGCGAGGACGGGCTTGCCGCCCACGGCCCAGATGACCTTGCGCGGTGCATCGCCGGTGGCGGCACCCGTGGTGTTCGCGGCCTCCGCGGCCTGGACCGCAGCGGAATGGGCGGCGCTCGGGCTCAGCTTCGGCGTGACCGAGGCGACCTTGATGTCGTACTCGGTGGCCTTGGTGACGTCCTTGACGGCGCCGTCGGCGCCGCGGTGGACGACGAGGTCGCCGCCGAGGACCGGAAGACCGGCATAGGTGCGCTCGTAGCGGGTGTGGACCGTGCCGTCGGCGTCCTTGATGACGTCCTTGACGACAAGCTGCTCCTCGCCGCCGAGGCCGAGCGACAGGGCGGTGGCCGCGACGGAGGTGCTGTCGACACGCTCCGGAACGGGACCTGCTGATGCACCGGAGGCGCCGGCGGCGAGCAGGGTGCCGGTGAGGACGGCTGCGCCGGACACGAGGGCGAGGCGGCGTGCCCTGCTGCCTGCGGGGGAAAGCGAGAACATTCGGTTTCTCCAGAGAGTCGTGGGGAGTTGGACGGGATCGCCGTCCACCTCTGCAAGGAGGAATGCCTTGATGGGGAGGGAGACTCTCAGCAAGCCGTGGACATGTCACGGGGCACAAATGGCGGTTCGGCCGGTCATGCCGGATTCGCCGCCCGTGTCTTCACGGGAAGGACAAGACTCCGTAACGCGCCGACACAGACGACACAGTTGCCACAGGGATCCGCAACACGCAGGAAAGGAAGTTCCACCGCGGGCCGGTCCGTTCGCCGGCTCCGTGTTGACCACGTGGTGCGGGAACTGTTGGAAGGCACACCGGGACGTGTCCGGCCGAGGACGGCGGCGGTAGGTTGGGGTCGTGATCGATTTCCTCGCCGACGCCCCGGTCCCCGGCAGCCTGGATGCCGTGTGGCACGCGGGCTGGCCGTCCCCCAAACACGATCCCGCCCCCGAGATCCAGGTCCACGCGTACACCGCGAACACGGTGATCCTGCGCCAGAACAAGTCGGTGCACTACGAGGCGCCGTTCCTCTTCCTGCTCTTCGGCAACGAGCGGGCGCTCCTGATCGACACCGGCGCCACCGCCGACCCCGCCCACTTCCCGCTGCGCGCGACCGTCGACGCCCTGATCGAGGACTGGCTGCTGCACAATCCCCGCGCACGGTACGGGCTGACGGTCGCCCACACCCATGGCCACGGCGACCACGTCGCGGGCGACGGACAGTTCGCCGACAGACCGCAGACCACGATCGTCGGCCCGGGGTTGGACGAGGTCACGGCCCACTTCGGGCTCGACGACTGGCCGCACCGCATCGGCGAGCTCGACCTGGGCGGACGTGTCCTCGACCTCGTCCCCGGCCCCGGCCACCAGGCCGCCGGCCTGGTCTTCTACGACCGGCACACGGGTCTGCTGCTGACCGGTGACTCGCTCTACCCCGGGCGGCTCTACGTGGAGGACCGGGCGGCCTACGCCGAGACGGTGGACCGGCTCGTCGACTTCTGCGCGAGCCGCCCGATCACCCACGTCCTCGGCTGCCACATCGAGATGACCACGCAACCGGACAAGGACTACCCGCGGGGTACCACCCACCAGCCGGACGAGCCTCCGCTCCAACTCGCCGCCACTCACCTGCACGAGCTGCGCCGCGCCCTCGTGGAGACGGCGGGCCGGTCGGGCTCCCATCCCTGCGGTGCGTTCATCGTGGTGTACCAGGACTGAGCTGCGGGCCGGCCGCCCCGTCCTGGCGGGCGGCCGGCCGGGCTCGGGCGGGGGCGCCGAATATCGCGTGCCCCAACCTCCACGGACGTGCAGACTCGCCCTCATGGGGGACGGTGACACGCAGGCACTGCGAGACGCGATCGGCGACTGGGCGACGGGAGGCCCGGAGGAGCCGGCCCGTGAGCTGGCCGTACGCATGGGCGTGCGCACGGCGGTGCTGCTCGAAGGGCCGAGCGACCTCGCCGCCGTGGACGCGCTGGCAGGGCGGCGGGGCCGGGACCTGCCCTCCGAGGGCGTGTGCGTCGTACCGATGGGCGGGGCGATGAACATCGGCCGCTACGCGGCTCTCCTCGGGCCGCCCGGCCTCGGGCTGCGCCTGGCGGGGCTGTGCGACGAGCGCGAGCAGCCGTTCTACGAGCGCGGACTGCGGCGGGCGGGGGCGCCGGACCACGGCTTCTTCGTCTGCCTGCGGGACCTCGAGGACGAGCTGATCCGCGCGCTGGGCACCGCGGAGGTCGAGGAGATCGTCGGGGCGGAAGGCGATTTCCGCGCCTGGCGGACGTTCCTCCGCCAGCCCGCCCAGCACGGCCGGTCCCGACAGGAGCAGTTGCGGCGTTTCCTCGGCACGAAGAAGGGCCGCAAGATCCGCTACGGCCGCCTCCTCACCGAGGCGCTCGACCCCGGACAGGTACCGGCCCCCCTCGACGACCTCCTCACGAGCCTGTGACTCCAGCCGGTCTGCCGGCGCGCGGTGGCCTCACTGGATCAGGTCGGTGTGCGGATGGTCCGGGGACTCCGGGCACACGTAGAGCTGCAGGTGGTTGCCGCCGGAGACCTGGATCCTGGGCGAGTTCACCACGCCGGAGTGGTCGACCGCGGCGATGGCCTGGTCCTCGTACGGCACCCAACCGAGGTGGCGGGAGTGCCATTCCTTCGAGGGGACGGTCAGCAGCGGGGCCATTTCGGCGCCGCAGACGGCGCAGAACCGGGCGATGGGATCGGTGAGACCCCACGGGGGCCAGCCACCGACCTTCCAGCCGGGGGCGATGGACAGCTCCTCCTTGTAGAACGCGTCCGGATAGGGAGCGTAGGAGCTGTCCACACCGGCACTGGCTGCCTGCCACGTGCTCCAGTCCTCCAGCTGCCGCTGCAACTCATTGCTCAACTGCATGGGATGGGGGTATTCGGTGATCTGTTCCGGCGCGAGGACGCACGGCTCGGGCACGTACTCGTCGTGCTCGACGGCACACGTCTCGGGGGGCGCAGTGAGGATGTCGGTGACCTCCGCGGCTGATCGCCAGAACAGCACGGTCGGCGGCTTGTAGTCCGGCTCGTGCTCGAACGGACACCACAGCATCTGGAGCAGGTCCGCCTGCCCGGGCGGCCGCAGCAGGGGTACGTCGCGCACGTACAGCTGGGCCACGGGCAGCATGGCGTTCGGGCCTTCGTGCCACTCGTCGGTCCGCGGGTCGTGCCATTCGTGCGACTCGGGGCAGTACGGCCACGGTTCGCCGGCGGGCCACAGCAGTGGCCCGCCGACCGAACTGTCATGCGGGGTCGCAGACCCGGGGCGGGGATGCAACCGGATCGCCGGGCGCGCCAGCGGGGCCAGGTCAGGGAAGACCGCGGTGACGTCGAAAGGCCGCGGCGGGGTGGTACGTCTCATGCTGGCTCCCGATGGCGCACGTTGAGCGGGTTAGTTTCCTAGGTTCAGCAGTCCGGTGTTCTTCTGGGTGTTGGGTACGTAGATGTCGGGGAACAGCGGCTGCGACGTGCCGTCCGACCGCTCGACCCTAGCGCTCATCCAGACTCCCCGGGGAATGGTGCTGGTGCTGTCCAGGTAGTCGGGCGTCGTCTGGTAGAAGACCGCATCGTTCGGGCCCAGGATGCCGCCGTCCTTCACGGGCTTCACCGACTTCTGGGTCATGGCCTCGTAGGTCCGCATGCTCGGCGTTCCGGTGTTCATTCCGGCCTGCCAGCAGGGAACGAGATTGACCGGTCCATTGTCCTTCTTCTCACCGGGTCCTCCGAGGACGTTGGCGATCAGATGGCACCGGGCGAGCCCGGCCACGGGCGGGTGGCTGCGGGCGAACTCCTGCGCGTCCTGCCAGCCGGTGATGTCTCCCTCTGCCGGACTGCCCTCGACGGTCGTGGTGCCCAGGCAGGCCTGCGCCTGGGTCGCCCGGAACCCGGCCGGGCTCAGTGGAACGGTCTTGTTGACGTGCGGGACCGGTTCGGTGGTGTTCTTGATCCATCCGTTGCCGGAAGGCACGTGCCCGGCCGGAGCGTTCTGGAGGCAGACGGCCTGGGGCTCGGCGGTCGAACCGCTGATGTCCAGCTTGAACTGGTCGCCGTCCAGGACTCGCTGGTTCGTGAAGCCGTCGGAGAGCTGACCGTCGCCGGCCTGCTTGTCCGCGAGCGGGACGTGAGCGCGGGCGCAGGGGCTGCCCGTGCCGCCGTCCAGGACGTCGGTGACCCATCCCCCGCGGGTGCTGTGCCGGGGAAGGACCTCGGCGCACTGAGCGCCGTCGATGCCGCCTTCACGGGTGACCCCGAGGGGGAACTCGCCGCAGCTGTCGCCCGCAACCAAGTCCGTCCGGGCCTGGAAGGTCCCGCAGGTCCGGGCCGTCCGGCCGGCTATGTCGCCTTTTGCCCGGGTCAGCGGCTTGTCTCGCCCCCAGCCGGCGAGGTTGCTCTGGGCCCACAGGTAGCCGGCCGCCGCGGCCCCCGCGCCGGACGGGGCCTGCTGGTCGCTCATCCTGACGACCGGCATGACGCTGGGCACGACGCAGCCGGGATCGGGCGTGCCGGCGGTGGCCGTGTCCCGGACGGCGTCGTCGCAGCGGATCTTCTCCGGGTTGCTCCAGGAGGCGCTCGGGTCCGTGATCTGGGCGCCGGGCGAGGTCACGTACATCTTGTACGACGTCGTGAAGTCGACTGCCGTGCCGGCCGCCGGGGTGGATTCGTAGGCCACGTCGCCGCTGATGAGCTGCCCCGGGATCAGGGCGCCCTTCGTGTACCACGGGGCCGCGGTGGTGACCTTGCAGCCCGCCGAGCACTCAGCCCTGAACTTCACGTTCAGGATCGTGACGGCCCCGGTCGCGCCGGTCATCGTGACCGAGATCTTCTCTTTCCACTTCGTGCCCTTGTCGGGCAGGACGGCACTGCTCGAAACGTTCAGCGTTCCGGTGCCTACCACGTTGCCGTTGCCGTCCTTGAGCGTGTAGAGCACCGTCAGGCTGTACACGCAGTACCCGAAGCGGCCGTACCACCACGTCCCGGGGGTGGTGATGGAGCAGCTACCCGGGTCGGGAACGGCAGCCGCTGCCGCCGCCGGCGCGGCGGCAGCGGCGAGGAACTTCCGCCCGACCTGGGTCACCGGCGTGGCGCTCGTGGTGACACATGCCCGCACGGCACCCGCCTTGCGCTCGCGGGAGCCGGCGGGCGTGGGCTCGCAGTTCTCCTGGGAGTCCATCGTGGCGGGACGGGTCTTGGTGGGGGCGGGAACACCGGTCGGACGGTTCGCGTCGATGCCGCCCGCCGTGCGGGCGGGGGCCTCCTCCGCCGACACCTTGCCTGCGGCGCCAGGGGCGTGGCCCTGGCCGTCGGCGGCGGCGGTGCCGGTCGCCATGAGGCTCAATGCGAGGAGGAGGCCGGGGAGTATTCGTCTCCTGCGTGCTGAATTCATGTCTTCTCTCTGTGGGAAGTCGTCCCGGGCAGCACCGGGGCGAATGCGCCGGCACACGGCCGGCGAGGGGGAATCGGTGAGGGATCAGCCGTCAGGCGACGAGGTCGAAGAGCACCTTGGATACGGACTTGGTGGCCTTTTCCACCGTGCGGATGACCGGCTTGGCCACCGTGGTGGCGACGCGTCCGCCGCCGCGGGTGACGAGACCCAGCGCCGTACGACCGGCGGACGATACGAACTCACCGCTGGTGAAGCCGTATTCGATTCCCGTGGCGATGGCGCTGACGCCGGCGGCGACGACGGAGACGCCGAGGCAGACCGCGGCGATGCTGCCGAGAACGGGTGCCGCCGGGAAGAACACGCACGAGACGGCGAAGCCGGTCGCCAGCAGCCCGGCAGCCGTGCTGACCTTGTCGGCGCTGTCAGCCCACCATTTGGCGTCGTTCCACCATTCGTCCTTCCCCGGCTGCGTCCCCTTGGGGTTGACCGTGTCATTGGCCGGCGTGTCGGAGGGGTTGCGGTTCGCGTCCCGGTCCTTCTGCGCCTGCTCGGCGGCGAGGCGCGCGGCTTCCTTCACCTCCGCGGTCCGCTTGTCCGCGGCGATCTGGCGTGCCTCGGCGGCGGCCGCGGCAGCCGCCTTGGCGTCCCGGCCCGCGGCGAGTTCGGCCTGGTGGGCGTTGGCGGCGGAGGCTTGGGCACTGTAGGCGGAGGCCAGTGCGCTGCGGGCCGCGTCGATGGCACGGTTGGCCGAGAGGTTCGCCGCGCGGGAGGCGCTCTGGGCGGTGGTGGCGGCGTCCTTGGCCTTGTTCGCGGAAGCCTGGGCATCGGCGGCGGACTTGTCCGCCGCGTCCGCGTGCTGACGGGCCTGGTCCTTGTAGCCGTCGGCCAGTTTCGCCGAGTCCAGCGCCTTCTGCGCCCACTCCTGGGCCTTGGCTCCGGCATCCCGGGCCACTGCCGCGACCTGGGAGGCGAGTGCCGCGTCCCGCTGAGCCTCCTGGGCGATCCTGGCCGCTGCCGCGATGGTCGCCTGCATGGCGGCGGCGTGGCTGAGGGAGTCGTAGTCGAGCTGGGCGGCCCGGTGCTGGACGGACTGCACGAAGCGCCGGCGCATCCAGGCGGGGCCCTCCAGGGCGACCTCGGCATAGGCCTTGGAGTACAGGTCCCCGGTGGCCGCCACCTTGATGGTGGAGACGGCGTCGTCCTGTTCGACGGCCTTGGCCAGGTCCTCGTCGAAGAACTTCTGGAGGGCTTCGGGGGTGTTGGCGTTGAGCGCGTCGTTGGCGGCTTTGGTGACGGCGCTTCCGGGCTTCTCGTGCAGGATCTTGAGGATGTTGACCCTGTTGTCCTCGGCACGTGACCTGATGACGCCGGAGGTGTTGAAGTCCCCTTCCGCGGGGATGCCGCCGGCAAGGGCCTGAACGGCCGCCTTCGCGACGGCCGGCTCGGCGACCTGGGCGATGAAGAGGATGGTCTCGCGATCGTCCTGGGACTCGGCGAGCTGCCGGTCGAGGTCGATCCAGGAGAAGACGTCCTCGTCGGATCCGGCGAGTGCGAAACGGGCGGCCTGGCGGGTCCAGGTCCCCCGGGAGTCCAGCAGTGCGACGGCTGCCCGGCGGCCGAGGGTGGCGGCTACGGCGAGGTCGTCGTGGCCGAGCGCCTGCTCCGCCTTGGCCAGGAGGTCCTTGGTGGCCTGGGCGGTCTGCTGCGCCTGGGTGCGCTTGTTCAGGGCGGCCGCGCGTTCGCTCTTGTCCACCTGGGCGAGTTGCGCCGCTTCCTTCATGCCTTGCAGCTTGTCGGCCTCCAGGGTGGCCGCCTCGGCGGCGCGGGCGTTCTTCTCCACCGCGATCGCGTCCTCGACGGCCTTCGTCGCGACGTTGGCCGCCTTGACCGCCTCGTCAGCGTAAGCGGTCGACTTGTTGGCGAAGTCGATGGCCTGACCGGCATACTTGACGGCTTCCTCCGCGGCGTCGGCGGCCCGCTCCGCGTGCCCGGCGGCGGACTTGGCCGCGCTGTTGGCCGTACGTGCGGCCCGTGCGGCGGTCGAAGCGAGCGCCTGGGCGGTGGAAGCGGCGTTGGTCGCCTGATTGGCGGCACTGGAGGCGATGTCGGCCTGGCGCCTGGCCTCGGCCGCCTCGCCTTGGGCGACGCCGGAGGCCTCGGCCGCCTGGGCGGACGCCCGCGCGGCGGCTGCGGCGTCGCGCGCGGCGTCCGCGGAGGCCAGACCGGCCTTGGCCGACTGCTCCGAGGCGACGGCGGCGTCATCAGCGGCCTTGGCCGCGGAGTACGCCTTCGCGGCGGCATCGCGGGCGGCGACGGCGGCGTTCTTCGCCTCGTTGGTCTTCGAGGCGTCCTTCGACGCGGCGATCGCCGCGTTGTAGGCGCGGGTGGCGGCCGATCCGGCAGCGGCCGCCGCCTGGGAGGCTGCCGTGGCCGCCCAGGACGCCCGCTGCGAGGCCTGGACCGCGGCGGACGAGGCGGCGATGGCGGTGCGGGCGGCGGACGCGGCGCCTCCGGCGGCGGTGGCGGCCTGGCGGGCCGCCTCGGCGGACCTGCGGACGTCGTCCTTCGCCTTCTCGGCCTCGGCCGCAGCCGTTTCGGCCTTCTCCTTGGCCTTGCTCGCGGCGGTCGTCGCACGCTCGGAGGCTTCAACGGCAAGGTCCGTCTGCTCCCGGGCCCGCGCGCTCTCGCGCACGACGATGGCTACCAACTGGCCAATGGTCGCGGACTCCTGGTCGCGGGCCCGTGCGATGTGCTGGCCGGTGTCCAGGTACCACTGCACGTCGTCCGCGGTGCCGCTCAAGGCCCGGTTCGCGTACTTCTTGAGCTCCGGGCCGGCCGTGGCGAGGCTGCGGATGATGTCCACCCGCATGTCCTCCAGCCTGGCGTCGTACTGGCCGGTGAGCAGGAACTGCTCCAGCGCCTGGTCGGTGCCGGCGCTCAGCGCGGCGTTGCCGTCCCGCTTGACGCTCTTTCCGCCGTTGGCCATGACGCTGAGGGTGGAGACCCGCATGTCCTCGGTGACCGAGGGGCGGAACCCGTCCTTCACGAACGTGGATATCGCCTCGTCCCCACCGCTGAGGGCTGCGCTGACGTCCCTTCGGACGCTCTTGCCTCCGTAGCCCAGGTAGGTGAAGGCGGCGACGCGGTTGTCGATCCGGGTCGCCTTCGGCAGCTCCTCGGCGAGGAAGGCCGTGATCTCCTGGTCGGTGCCGCTCAGCGCGTAGGCGGCCGCCTCCTTGACCGAACGTCCGCCCAGGATCCATGCCTTGACGGCCTTGGCGCGCTCCGTGTCCGGGAGGGCCAGGGCGTCGCCGGCCGGGCCGGCGCCGGTGGCGGTGGCGGTGGCCGTGGCGGCCCGTACGGGCGTGGTGAACAGCCAGGGTGTGGAAGCGGCGGCTGCGCCCGCCGCGACGGCGGTGGCGAACCGGCGTCGGCTCCAAAACGTTTCCTGCACGGAAGAACCTCTCTGATTTTGATTCCTCGAGGCCGAGGTCAAATCACGCCCGGGAAATCTCACCGGGACGGCGGTGAACTGACCTTAAGCAGGACACACGCCCGGAACACACCTGGCTTCAGCTCAACCGGCACTACCGCCGAAAGATGGCTGAATCTCACCCTCATGTTTTCGCAAAACCGCCACAACCATTGTGCGAAGTGGCGCAAGTCACGCCCCTGATGGGCGATATCTACCTGAACGCCCCATTTATTCGCTTGGCTGGATGGCGAATGGCTTGGTTTCATTCAGGAGATCGCCAGCCACTGCAAAACGCCGTCGCATTCCCCTTTCGACTGCGTTTATCAGCCATGCCCTGAGGTGTGCACAAAACCATGTGCACACCAATTCAATGACCTGGCGACTTTCCATCGCCGCGCATGTGGGCGCGTTCGAGAATCACCTGGATTCGACACTAAGGATGAACATGAAGGCACGTAGCGCTATCCTGCGGATCGTCGGCGCGGCTGTGGGCGCGGGTGCTCTGGCCTGGGCCGCTGTCGTCGGCGGCGTGACCGGCCAGGTCGGTACGGAAGGCATCGCGACGAAGTCGATCGCCGACGAGGGCCCGGGGTACGCCATCGAGGACTTCGCCTATCCGAACGCCGATAAAATCCTCGCGGAGAAGAAGATCAAGCTGAAGAGCGGCGACGGTCACATCCTCCTCGCCGAGTGCACGGGTGCGCCCGAACTGATGGAGGTGTTCTCCCACAAGAACGAAAAGGTCTGCTTCCGGGTCACCGGGGACAAGGGATATCTGAGCCTGGAGATCCCGTCGGTCTTCGGAGTCAAGGGGAACAACTACGCCGCCCAGGTCAACATGTCGGCCGGAACCGAGGAAAAGACGTTCACCGTGGACAAGAACGCCTGGACCGCTGTGGGCGAGACCGCGGACGACCAGGGCCGCGATTTCATGCTTCTGGAGATCAGGACTTCCAAGTAGCCCCTGCAGGGTCGCACCCTCGCGCGTCGAACAGAAAGCACACTCACTGCCGACGTGTCGGCTCACTTTTCCTGCTCTGAAAGAAGACCATGCCTGAAACGCGTCTCCTCCCTTCACGAGTGACGGGCCTGCTCGTCACCGCCACCGCCACGGCCGTCGCCGCGGGCCTCGTATCCGCCGGCCCGGCTCAGGCCGTCGTGGGCCCCGAGGCGCCCGCCGGCCAGTACGCCTTCGCCGCGAAGCTGGTCATCGGCGACGAGGCCAACAGCCGTGGCTGCACCGGCACGCTGATCGACGCCAACTGGATCCTGACCGCAGCCAGTTGCTTCGCGGCCACCCCGGGTACGACGGTGCCCGCCGGCAAGCCGGCGCTGAAGGCTTCGGCGACCCTCGGTGACGGCAAGACCGTCGAGATCACCGAGATCGCCCCGCGCGCCGACCGCGATGTCATCCTCGCCCGCCTGGCCACCCCCGCAGCCGCCCCCGCAAGCGTCAAGCGCGCCGGCGCGGCACCGGTGACCGGCGCCGATGTCACGGCGGCCGGGTTCGGGCGGACCAGGACCGAGTGGGTGCCCGGCAAGCTCCACACCGGTTCGTTCACCGTGAACGCCGCGGATGCCACCGGCCTCACCATCACCGGCAAGGGCACCGACTCCCTGTGCAAGGGCGATACGGGCGGTCCGCTGCTGAATGCTGCCGGCGAGCTTGTCGGCGTCAACAGCCGTTCCTGGCAGGGTGGTTGTTACGCCGGCGATCCCGCCGAAACCCGCACCGGCGCGATCGCAGCCCGCGTCGACGACCTGCGTGAGTGGATCGACGGATACCGTGCGACAACTCGGGGATGGCAGACCGAGGCTCTCGTCCAGTCCGGTGGCAGCCTCTACCAGGGCATTCGCCTGCCCGACGGCTCGTGGACCGGGTTCACCGACGTCCAGTCCAAGGTCAACGGCCTGGGCGGGATCCGCAGCTCCGCCGCTGCCGGCATCAACGGCGACACGCACGTCCTGGCCATCAGCACCAGCGGCGGCCTCTTCCACACCATCCGCAAGGCGGACGGCACCTGGGGCCGGTTCGGAGACGTCTTCGCCGCGGCCAGCACCCTCGGCAACCTCACCCAGGTCTCAGCCGTCTCCATCGGCTACGACCTCCACGTCGTGGCCGTCGCCGACGGAAAGGCCTTTCACACCGTACGCGACGCGACGGGCAACTGGACCCCCTTCCGGGACATCAGCAGCGGATCCCTCGGCAACGTCACCGCCGCCGCGACCGCCAGCGTCCGCGGCGAGCTCCAGGTCGGTCTCGTCAGCGGCGGCAAGCCCTACCACAGCATCCGCCGGACCAATGGGAACTGGCTGGGCTGGGGCAACGTGGCCCAGGCCGCAAGCGGCACCGGACCCATCACCGCCATCGGCATGGCCGGTGCCGACGACGGGACGCACTTCACCGTGGCCACCGACAACGGCGCGCACCAGTACCACTCGCTCCGCAACTTCGACGGTACGTGGAGCCCGTTCGGAGACCTGAAGCCCTACCTCGGCGGCATCAACGCCAAGGCCCTGTCCACCGCAGCCGTCAACGGTGAACTCCAGCTCGCCGTCACCACCGATGACGGCAGGGTCGTCCACATCACCCGTCACACCGATCGCACCTGGGGCGCTCCCGCGACCGTGCCCCTGGAGGGTCTGCCCGGGGCCCCCGGCGCGCTCGCCATCACGGCCACCCTGCACAGCTGATCCGACTCCCCGTTCCCGCGACGGCAGCGGCTCCGCGATCCCGGTCACGGGGCCGCCGCCGCCGTGGGCGTCAGGGCCGACGAGCCGGGCCCGCCCTTCGCGCGCGCCCCGCGCACCCCGAACCTGATCCTGCTGCTTAAGGATGCTCCGCATGTCAGTTCTCCACCCCCGCTCGGCGCGGGCCGGCCTCGCGCTGACGGCGGCCGCGGTCGCCGCGGGTCTGGTCACCGCCGGCACCGCCCGGGCCGTCACCGGCCCGGAAGCCCCCGCCGGACCGTACGCCTCCCTCGTGCGGCTGGCACTCGGCGACGAAGTGAACGGTCGCGGCTGCACCGCGACACTGGTCGACCCGCGCTGGGTCCTGACCTCGGCAAGCTGCTTCTCCGCCACTCCCGGCGTGGCGGTCCCGGCCGGAAAGCCCGCACTGAAGGCGACCGCGACGTTGAGCGACGGCCAGAGCCGCGAGATCGTCGAAGTCTCCGCCGGCGCCGCCGACCGGGACCTGCTCCTCGCCCGCCTCGCCACCCCGGCCGTCGGCGTCCCCACCGCCAAGTTCGCCGCGACGGCTCCGGCGGCGGGCGCCGATGTGACCGCGGCGGGCTTCGGAAGGACGAGGACCGACTGGGTACCCGGCAAGCCCCATACCGGAGCGTTCACGCTGAACACGTCCGACGGGGCCACCCTTTCCCTCACGGGCAAGGGCACCGACGCCCTCTGCAAGGGCGACACCGGCGGCCCCCTCTTCAACTCGGCCGGCGAACTCGTCGGTGTCAACAGCCGTTCCTGGCAAGGCGGTTGCCTCGGCACCGATCCCGGCGAAACCCGTACCGGCGCCATTTCCGCCCGCACCGACAACCTCATGGCGTGGATCGAGACGATCACCGCTCCGCGCACCGGCGGCCAGGTGTCCCTGCTGGCCGGTGGCGGTGGAGCGATGTGGTCCCAGTTCGGGGACCTCGGCTACGGGGAGTACGGCCAGTCCTGGGCCAAGGTCGACGGCAAGGACGTGTCCCGCGTGGTCACCGTCCGCGACGGCGACGTGGTGCGCGCCTACGCGATCGTCGACGGCCGGGTCTACGGCCAGGATCTCCACCTGGCATCGAACGGCAGGTGGTCCGGCTGGGGCGAGGTGCCCGGTGGCGCCGCCGGCGCCAAGGACATCGCCGCCTCTCTGGTCGGAGCCAGCGTCCACGTGCAGATCGTCGGCGCCGACGGCAACCTCTACTCGCAGGTCGCCGACTACCGGGCCGGCCGCTGGAACGCCCTGTGGACCGCGGTCGGAGCGTCGGGGCTGACGCGCGTCACCAGCGCGCCCGCCGGCCCCATCGTGCGCGTACAGGCCGTCGGCGACGGACGCGTCTACGGTCGCGACTTCGACACCCGCGACGGCAGTTGGACGCGCTGGGGCGAGGTTCCCGGCAACGCCAGCGGCGTCAAGGACATTGCCTCCAGCATGATCGGCAACAACGTCCAGGTGCATATCGTCGGCGGTGACGGCGCCGTGTGGACCCAGTTCGGCAATTACGACGCCGGCCGTTGGAACGACGCGTGGAGCAGGGTCGGCGGCACCGGTCTGACGAACGTCACCAGCGCTCCCTCGGGCAACGCCGTCGAGCTCTACGCGACCGACGCCGGCGGCCGGGTCGAAAACGCCCGGCTCGACACCGGTACCGGTATCTGGAGCGCGTTCCAGGAACTCAGGGGCGGCATCTCCGGCACCACCGACGTGTCCGCCGCGATCCTGGCCGCACCTTCCAGGGTGACGCTGGCGGCGACCGCGCCCAACGCGCTGGCCATCCAGAACGGCGCCCTGGCCACCGGTGTTTTCGCGCCCCGGTGGGACACCGTCGGCGGGCTCGCGGTCACCAACCTGACCAGCGTCGACACGGGCAGCACGATCCGCTATGTCGGTGTCGCCGGCGGCCGAGTCTACGACCGTGAGTACAACCCCTCCACCAGCGTCTGGGGCAGCTGGACCGAGGTGCCGGGTGGCGCGGCAGGCGTCAAGGACGTCTCCGCCACGATGATCGACAACGTGCTGTACGTGCAGATCGTGGGATCCAACGGCGACCTCCACACGCAGGTCGGCGACTACAACGCCGGCCGGTGGAACACCCACTGGACCGCCGTCCCGGGATTCACCGGGCTGACCGGCCTCACCTCCGTGAAGGCGGGCCCGTACGTACGCCTCTACGGCATCGCGGGCGGCAAGGTCTACGGCCGCGACCTCGACACCCGCAGCAACACCTGGAACAACTGGGGGGACATCCCCGGCGGCTTCACCGGCGCCAAGGACATCACGGTCGCCCGCGCCGGTGCCACGGTCCAGATCCAGGTCATCGGTTCCGACGGCGCCCTCTACAGCCAGGCGGGCGACTATCTCGCCGGCGCCTTCCAGCCGTCCTGGACCAGGATCGGCGGCAGCGGACTGACCCGCCTTTCGAGCACCTCCGCCGCCGGCAACATCAGCGTCTACGCCATCGGCGCCGCCGGCACGGTCCAGAGCACGACCCTCGACACCACCGTAGGCGACTGGACCGCCTGGCGTCCGGTTCCCGGCACGCTCACCGCGCCGACCGACCTCAGCGCCACCGCCACCCGGTAACACCCCGCACCGCCGGCCCGTCCGCGCCGGGACCACCTTCCCGGCGCGGACGGACTCCGGTCACACCCGCGACGCGGCGGGCGGCGCAGGTTCCTGCGCCGCCCGCCGCGTCACACACCAGAAGGAACACCATGCCCGTAACCGGTTCACGCCTCGCGTGGGCTGCCACGCTACTGGCCACCGCGGTGGGAGGCGGTCTCCTCACCGCGGGTCCCGCCACGGCCCTGAGCGGGAGCGATGCCCCGAACACCGGCTACGCCTTCGCGGCGAAGCTCAACATCGACGACAGGACGTCCTGTTCAGGCGCACTGGTCGACGCCCGGTGGGTGCTCACCGCCGCGTCCTGCTTCCGCAGCGGCTCCGCGCCCGTCCCGGCCGGCAAGCCCGGGATGAAGATCACGGTGACCGTGGGCCGCACCGATCTCACCCAGTCCACGGGCACCGTGGTCGACGCCGTGGAGCTGGTTCCCCACGCGGACCGGGACCTCGTGATGGTCAAACTCGGCTGGCCGGTCGTCGGGGTCGCCCCGGTGAAGGTCGCCACCACGGCTCCCGTGGCCGGCGAGGAGCTCACCGCGCTGGGCTTCGGCCGGACGAAGACGGAGTGGGTCCCGGACAGGGCACACACGGGCGTCTTCACCGTGGCCACCCTCGACGGCAGTGTGCTCGGCCTGACCGCGTCGGGTGACGCCGTGGTCTGCAAGGGTGACGCCGGTGGACCGGCCGTGCGCCGGAAGGACGGCAGCGTGGAGCTGGCGGCCGTCAACTCGCGCTCCTGGCAGGGCGGCTGTCTCGGCATGGATGCGGCCGAGACCCGCACCGGCGCACTCGACGTCCGCGTGGACGACGTGGCGGCCTGGGTCAACCAGGTTGCCAAGACCACCCCCGCGGTGCTGCTCCAGTCGCTGGTGCCCAACGTCACGCAGGTGATGGCCTCGGGTGACTTCAACCGTGACGGGCGTGACGACGTCGCCGCGGTCACCGCCGACGGCAACCTGCACACCTTCGCGGGCCGTCCCGACGGCACCTTCGAATACGGCCGCCCGATGTGGCGGCCCGACGGAAGCTGGCGCGGCGCCACGAAGATCATCGGTGGCGACTTCAACGGCGACGGCATCACCGACATCGCCTCCGTCTGGAGCGGCGGCGGGCTCCGCCTGTACGCGGGGCGACCGGACGGCAGCCTTGCGGAAGGCAAGGCGATGTGGCCGGACGGCACCAACTGGAATTCCATGCTCCAGCTCGACAGGTACCGCATGACGGGCTCCGACCGCGACGGAATCCTCGCCGTGTGGGGCACGGGTGGCAGCAAGGGGTCCCTGCACGCCTACTCCGCCGGCCCCAACGGCGTGCTGAACGAGCAGAGCCGCACGATGTGGCCGGACAACACCTGGACGGGCATCCAGAAGATCACCACCGGTGACTTCAACAACGACGGTCGCGACGACGTCGTCGCCATCGCCCCCGACGGTGCCCTGCGACGCTACAGCGGCAACACGGCGGGCGGCCTCGACGCCGGTGTCTCCATGTGGCCCGACACCACCTGGAACAACACGCCGATCATTCTGGCCGGTGACTTCAACGGCGATGGCAAGACCGACATCGGCCGGCTGTGGAGCAACCAGCAGCGCTTCGGCCTCTACAAGGGCAACGGTCAGGGCGCCCTCGCCGCCGGTACCAACGCCTGGCCCTCCCCCGTCGTGCCCGCCCGCGGTCAGATCCGCAACGCCAACAGCGGCAAGTGCCTGGAGATCGTCAACTCCAGCAAGGACAACAGCGCCCTCGCCCAGCAGTGGTCCTGTGTGGGACAGGCCGGCGCGCAGTGGGAGTACCGTCCCACCGCCACCGCGGGCGTCTACCAGATCGTCAACGTCAACAGCGGCAAGTGCCTGGAGATCATCAACTCCAGCAAGGACAACGGGGCCCGCGCGCAGCAGTACACCTGCCACGACATCCCCACCATGCAGTGGACGGTCAAGCAGGCCGGCAGCACCGTGAGCCTGGACATCAGCAACGTCAACAGCGGCAAGACGCTGGAGATCAACAACTCCAGCAAGGAGGACGGCGCCCCCGCCCAGCAGTGGGCACACGCCTCCGACCCCGCCTACCCGGGTCAGAGCTGGTACCTGTAACCGACTGGTGCCCCCGGGCGCCCTCCGAAGGCCGGCCGTCCCGTCAACACACGGGGCGGCCGGCTCCTCCATGCCCCGGTCTGCTCCGACTCCCCGGATGATCAAGCCCTGTTCGGGGAGCGGCGCCGCAGATCACGTATGCATGACGTACACCTCCCGCCGCACTGTGCTCACCGCTCCGCCCTCCGCGCTAGTTCGCCGGCACCTGCTCGGTCACGGGCCGCCCCTCGGCTCGGCGGTCGCGTCGTCTTCGAAGGGCGACTCGAAGGCGCTCATGAGGCAGTGATCACTCCGGACGGCAGCGGGTGCGGGTGCGACAGGCCCGTGAGGAGGACCGGAACGCCGTCGCCCGGAGCGTGCCCGGCGCTCGGGGCGTTCGGGCAGGCTGCCGGGAGGCCTGGGCGGGTCGTAGGCCTCGGCGAGCAGCGACCTGACCTTGCCGGAGAAGCCGGGCCCGGGCATGGGCAGTTCGATGTCGGGCTCGCGGAGGTAGGCCGCGGCGACGGCGCTGGGCACGTAGTCCATGAGCCCGGTGACGGTGGCGGAGCGGGTGCGGGTGATCTGCTTGGCGAGGTGGTGCAGGACCCGCAGGATCGTGGTGGTGGAGGCGCTGGTGATGCGGTCCTTCGGGTCCTGGGGCGGGGGCTGGACGTCGTCGGTCTGGCCGTGCCACCAGCTGGCCGCGTCGTCTTCGCCGAGGGACAGGTGGTGCAGGTACAGGCAGTACGCGGCGGCCGCCTGGCCCGCACCGGCCGCGTACTGCCACCAGAACCGAGCCCCGTCATCGCTCTCGGTCAGCTGCAGCACGCAGGCCAGGACCAGCGCGCTGCGGGGCTCGGGCACCTGCTCGGTGACGAAACCCGCAACTGCTTCGGCCGGGGTGTGGCTGACGAGCGTCTCGCACAGGACGCGCAGGTCCTCGGCCGCGGCGTTGAAGCCGTGGGCGGCGTCCGCCGGTGGGGCGCTCCGGCGGGGGTCGGTGTCGCAGGGGACGGCCGGGGGCTGCACGACGTCCCGGGGCACCGCAGCTCGCTCACGGACGAGGAGCGCCCGGGAGAGCAGGTCTTGTACGGGGGTCATTCGGTGGGCCCTTCGGTGTCGGGTGGGTTGAAGATGTTGTCGAGAAACCTTTCGGCGTAGCGCTCCGAGGACTGCACCGTGGGCTTGGAGAGCCCGAGCAGCCCTGATGTCTCCTCGGGGGTGAACCCGCACAGGCTCCGCAGGACCACGACGTCGAGCGGGACTTCGGGCAGTCGGCTGATCGCCTTGAACAGCTCCAGGCTCTCGGCCATCTGCGCCATGCCGGCCGCCACGTCGGTCATGGTCCGCAGGGCGACGGTGTCGAACGCGGCGTGGCCGAGGTCGGGGCGGCCGTCCACGTGCGGGGTTTTCGCCATGACGGTGGCCCGCAGGATCTTCCACGCGTAGTTGCGCATGTCCGGGCTGGCCAAGGCGCCGTTCCAGGACAGCCACAGCAGGTCGAAGGTGTCCGCGACAGCGGCCTCGCACGGGTCGTCGAAGAGGAACACCTGGCAGTAGCGCCGGTAGGAGTCCTCGACGGTCTCGCGGAACGCGCCGTGCTCCAGCGGCGGTACGACCGCGCTCGTGGTCACCGGGGGACTGCCCGCGGATCTCTCGATCCACTCCCGGCTCTTCTGCGCGTCCAGGGCCGCCTGCCGCCACAGGCGTTGCAGGGGCCAGACCGGCATTTCCAGGACGCCGGCGATCCCCTCCAGGAGTTCCCACCGCGGATAGAGACCGACACCGCGCATGAGCTCGGACAGTTTGGACTTCGCGAGCGGGACCCGGCCGCTCATTTCGGCGAGTGTCAGACCGCTGGCGAGGTAGCGGTCGCGGGTCGGCTCCAGCCAGGCCCGGTGGGTGCTGCTCACGCCGGTGGCGATCGGGCCGAGCTTACGGCCCGGACGCCCGCCGGGGACCGGCCCGGAGGCCGAGTACTCGGGCTCGAGGGGGGTGCTCACGGGGCGTCGTCCTCCTTGTCGGGCACCGCCGTCACGCGGTGCCCCGAGGCCGTCGCGGCACGCGAGCGCGTCACGTGGAAGACCTGCTGGACCGTCAGGCCCAGGGCGGGTGCCAGCGCGGTGATCGCGGCGACCTGCCCCATCATGGTCATCGCCACGCTCCAGGTGAGCACTATGAGCAAGGCGAGGAGGATCACTACGTGCTTTCGGTCCATGCAGACCTCCAGGTATCGGTCGAGGGTGCGCGGCCATCCGGGGCCCGCGTCGAAGTCACCCCAACTACCAGGTGCCGAGCCGGTAGTTGAGAGGCACATCATGGACCGTCACCTCGGCGCTACGCCACGTGATCATGGATTCGCGGAACAATGGCGTCCACGAAATGTCGGTTCCGTGAACAAGGCCGACCGTTCCTGCCCAGGTGGCAACACATCAGTCCCACGGAACAGCGAAAGTTCCCGGTTTTCCTTGCATTCCACGCGCGCACCCCTACCAATGGACACAGGACACCTCGGTGTCGGTCTTCCATCCGGAAGAAGCCGTGCCTCCGTGCCGATAAGAGGGGCGTGGCTCAGCTCAGACGTTCCCGCCTGACCTGACGTAGGGGCCAGGCGGGAACGGAGCGTCCCGCGGGACGCCATGACGGTAGCCCACACCACCGACACACGCCCTGCCCTGCATGATCAGGGAAGTCAGCTCTCCGTATATTCGGAATGGCTGGATATGATCGGTCGGCACCCTCACCCCACGGGGCCGCGTGAGCAGTTCCCCCATGCCCTCTCCCGAGGACCGAGCTCGGCCGTCCGTGGGTCCCTCCCCGTTCCACCGCCCCCGAGGACCGATGTCTCCGATGGAACCCGAAGGTCCACCAAGCCGGCCGCCACTTCGGCGCCGCCGCACCGTCCGCCTGCGGACGATGCTGATCTGCCTGGCCGTCGTCCCGACCGTGGCGATGGCCGCCCAGGTGACCGTGACCGCCCAGCGGCTGCTGACCCAGTCCGAGCACCTGCGCACCGATGTGGAAGCCGGCGAGCGGATCGGCGTACCACTGGTCGGGCTCATGACCCGGCTCCAGGCGGAGCGGGCGACCACGGCGGCGCGGTGGGCGGGCACTTCCGTCCCCGAGGACGACCTCCGGGAGAAGCGGGCGGCGACGGACCGTGCGGCGGCGGCGCTCCGGCAGGCCGCCGGCGGCAGCAGCGGCGGCGCGCAACCCTCCGGGCAGACCGACGGCCGGCTCGACGGGGTGAGCGTCCGCCTCGAGCAGCTGACCGCGTTCCGCAAGCGCGCGGACGCCCACAACGGCAGCGCCGACCAGGTGGTGGACTACTACACCGGGCTCATCGACGACATCATCCGCGCCTACCAGTATGAATTCAGCCACGCAGACGACGCGGACCTCGCCCAGGAGAGCAGGCCCGCCGTCGCCCTGTTCTCCGCGGCGGAGATGGTCGCGCGCGAGGACACCCTCCTCGCCCTGGCCGGGCCGTCCAAGGAGCTGGCGTCCACCGGTTTCTCCGGGCTGCTCGATGCCCTCGGCACCCACCGGTACCTGTACGACACCTGGATCGTGCCGTACCTGTCACCCACGGAACAGGCCTCGTACGACAAGCTCACCGCCTCGGACGCCTGGCGCACCAAGATCCGCATCGAGAACGCGGTCGTCAGCAACCACCAGGACACCGCGTCCGGAGTGAAACTGCCGGCCGATGTCGCCGGCTGGCGTGCCGCGCACGACGCGTTCGCACCGCAGTTGGCCGCACTCAACGCCGACCGGTCGCGGAGCGTGCTCGCACACGCCGATGCGAAGGCCTCCGAGCTGGAGACCGAGGTGTACTGGCTGGTCGGCGGGAGCGGCGGCGCCCTCCTGCTGGTCATCGCGGTCGTCGTCCTCACCACGCGGTCGGTGCTGCGCAGGCTGAGCCGCCTGCACACCCGTACGGTCGCCATCGCCGAGGAGACGCTGCCCCGGGTGGTGGACCGGCTCCAGAGCGGTCAGGCCGTCGACGCCGAGGCGTTGCCGGCCGTGCGCGGGCACGAGGACGAGGTCGGGCGGATCAGCGACGCCTTCGCCCGGGTCGTCGCCGTGTCCGTCGACGGACACCGGCAGCTCGCGGCCGAGCGCCACGGGTTCGGCCTCTTCGCCTCGGGCATCGCCTCACGCACCGGAAACCTCGTCAGCCGTCAGCTGAGCCTGACGGAGGAACTCCAGGACGCCTTCGGCCACGACGAGGCGCTCCTGGCCCAGTTGATGCGGTCCGACCAGTTGACGGTGGGAATGCGGCGCCAGATAGAGAACCTCCTCATCCTCGCCGGGGGCGAGATCCCGGACCCGCACACCGAGCCCATGCGCCTGGCCGACCTGCTGCGGGAAGCCGCTGCCGAGGTCGAGGACTTCCGGCGGATCGAACGCCATGCGCTGGACGAGGCGAGCGTGCAGCCGCACGTGATCAGTCAGATCAGCCACCTCCTGGCCGAGCTGCTGGACAACGCGACCCGGTTCTCGCCGCCGCGCTCGAAGGTGGTCGTGCGCGCCGAACTGGCGGCGGACGGGCTGTCGATCGAGATCGAGGACCGCGGACCACGCGTGGCGGCTGCCGGGTACGAGGAGATGAACCGGCGCCTGCACACCGCGCCGCCGTACTCGGTCCTCGCGGAGAACGCGCACCGGCTGGGCCTCTTCGTGGTGGGCCACCTCGCCGACCAGCTCCAGGCCCGGGTCACGCTGCGGCGCTCGGTGTACGGGGGGACCGCGGCCGTGGTGAACCTGCCCGGCGAGCTGCTCGTGCCGGCCGAACGGGATGGCGAGCGGCTGCCAGTGCCTGCGGCGGAGCCCGGGACCGCACCCGACCACGATCCGGAGCCAGGGCCGACACCTGACCGGGATCCGGAGCCAGGGCCGAGGCCCGGCAGGGATCCGGAGCCCGCCGCCGTCCTCGCCCCCGTACGGGCACGCGCCCTGGACGTCCGGCCGGCCGTCGCACCCGAGCCCGTGCGGCCGAAGACCGGGCGAGCGCAGACCGGACGGGCGCTGCCCGCTCGCGTCGGAGACGGGGAGGGCGGGCGGCCGCCCCTGCCCGAGCGCGTCCCTCAGACCCACCTCACCCGGCAACTCCGCGGGCCACGCGCCCCGGAACCGGACGCCGGCCCGGACGCGGCGACACCCGAAGAGGTGGCCGACGCCTGGGCCGACTACGAAGAGGGGACCCAGAAAGTGGAAGCAGAGCTCAGACAGGATCAGCCATGACCACGACAGCCAACGACATGATCTACAGCGTCCTGGACAACAACCTGAGCCGGATCGCCGGCATCCAGGGAGCCGTGCTCCTGTCCAACGACGGGATCAAGCTCAGCGCCTACCTGCTCGAACGGGACCAGGCGGAGCGCATCGCGGCCGCGTCCTCCGGGATCGCCGCCACGATGAAGGCGATATCGAGGGAGGTGGGCGGCGGCGGGGTCATCCGCCAGCTGGTGGAGATGAGCGACCGCTACCTCTGCATCGTCGGGTGCGGGGAGGGCAGCACGCTCATCGTGGTGACGTCCCGCAAGGCACGCCTCGGGGAACTGGGCGGCGAGGCGGTGCGGACCGCCCAGGCGCTCGGCGAATGGCTGGGCACCCCCGACCGCTCCTCGCAGCCGACGTCGGCACCGGCGTCGACGTCGTAATGCCGGACGAGCCGCAGCGTCGCCGAAGCCTCCGCCGGACCCGGCTGTACGCGTTGACCGACGGACGTACGGCCGCCGCTCCGCAGACCGTCCTCACCATGGACACCACCATCGTGGCGGCGGTCACCGAGGACGACGCCCTCAGCGGCCTGCCCACCGAATGGCGCGCCATCCTGGCCATGTGCGCGCCCTCGGGCGGACTGGCGGTCGCCGAGATCGCCGCACGCATGCAGATGCGTCTCACTCCGATGACGCTTCTCCTCGGCGAACTCGCCGACCGGGGGCTCGTCCGCCACCGGCCGCCCCTGGAGAGGGCCGAGACCACCAATGTCCACCTGCTCATGAAAATCAGGGACAACCTTGCCCGGATATGACACCTCCGATGCCCCTGCCCGGGAACCATCCCCTGTCAAGATCCTCATTGCCGGTGGATTCGGAGTCGGCAAGACCACTCTGGTCGAGGCGGTCTCCGAGATCGAGCCGCTGCGTACCGAGGAGCGCCTCACCAGCGCGGGAATCGGTGTCGACGACCTCGACGGCATCGAGTCCAAGACGCTGACCACCGTCGCGATGGACTTCGGGCGGATCACCCTCGCCGACGCCGGAGTCGTCCTCTACCTGTTCGGCACACCCGGCCAGGAGCGGTTCTGGTTCATGTGGGACGACTTGCTGAACGGGGCCCTCGGTGCACTCGTGCTCGTCGACACGCGGCGCCTGGACCGCGGCTTCCCGGCCATCGACTTCTTCGAGAGCCGGGGCCTGCCGTTCGTCGTCGGCGCGAACTGCTTCCACGGCGAGCAGCCGTACACCGCGGAGGAGATCGCCGCCGCCCTGCACCTGCGCGACCCCGCCACGCCCGTCCTCCTGCTGGACGCCCGCTCCCGTTCCGACGCCCGCGACGCCCTGCTGACCCTGCTCGACGCGGTCATCGCCGAGGCGCGGACGTCGGCGAGCGCCTGACCGGGCGTCGGAAGCGGCGCCCCCGCATGGCCGCGCCGCCCACCAGGTGCTCCCTAGCAGCCTCGGCCCACCGGGCCACCCGTACACCGTGGTGCTCCGGCGGGCCGTTTTGCTCCGCGTCGGCAGCTGCCGCGCCCGCCGAGCTCCAGCATGATCGATGCACTGCACCACCCGAGGAGGAGCGCCGACGCTCCTCCCGCCCCATTCCTTCGCTCACGGGAGCCCCGCCACATGTCCGACATCACCGTGCGCGCCGTGCACGCCGAGGACTTCGCGCAGTGGCGCGTCCTCTACCGCGGCTACGCCGATTTCTACGAAGTGGAGCAGACGGAGGAAGCGGCCGCCACCGTGTGGGCCTGGGTGACCGACCCCGGACACGAGGTCAGCGCCCTCGTCGCCGAGGACGCCGCCGGCCGGCTCATCGGCCTGGCCCACTACCGCCCGTTCTCCCGGCCGCTCTCCGCGACGGTCGGCTGCTTCCTCGACGACCTCTTCGTGGCACCCGAACACCGCGGCTCCGGCGCGGCCGACCAGCTGCTCGGTGCGCTGCGCGAACTTGCCGCGGCGCGCGGCTGGAGCGTGGTCCGGTGGATCACCGCGGACGACAACCACCGCGCACGGTCGAAGTACGACCAGGTGGCCACCCGCACCATGTGGGTCACGTACGACATGGCTCCCGGCCTCTGAGGCCGGGCTCCGCTCCCGGCCACCTCACACCGGCCACCAAAGCCGCATGAGCCGCCGGGGCCGCCAAGACCACCCGGGCCGCCTGCGTACGCGTTCACGCGGCGCGCGTGAGCCGGTTCGCGAGCGTCGACACCGTGTAGGTGCCGATGCCCAGGACCACCTCCAGGGCGTTCTGGCGCGTGTAGCCGAAGGCGTGGAACCGCTCCAGCTCCTCGTCGCTCACCGCACCCGACGAGGCGAGGACCTGGAGGGTGAACTGCGCCACGGCCACGAGGCGTTCCGGGTCCGGCGCCGGCCCCAGGGAGGCCAGCTTCGCCTCGTGCATGTCCACGCACAAGTGGCACTGGTTGCGGGCGGCGACCGTCAGGATGACGGTCTCACGGGAGTGCGGGTCCAGCGTCGTGGACTCGAAGATCTCGCTGAGCTTCAGGAAGCCGTCCAGGGTGTGCGGCGAGTCCTTCAGGAGGGCCACGGCGTTCGCGGTGCGGCCGGTCAGGTCGGTGCGCAAGGAAGCTCCAGACTGGGATGGATTAAAATGGACAACATGGTTGACCACGCTGACGAGGAAAACGTAAACCAGGTTGTCGATGATGGCAAGGGATATGAACCGGGATACGAGTTGCCGCTCCTCCTCTTCGCCGGCTTCCGCACCCTGATCGATCGCCTGCACGCCCGCCTCGCCACCGAGGGCCACCCCGACCTGCGCCCTGCGTACGGCTTCGCCATGCAGGCCATCGGCGCGCAAGGGGCCACGGCCAGCGACATCGGGCGCCGACTCGGGGTCTCCAAGCAGGCCGCGGGCAAGACCGTGGACCGCCTCCTCGCCGTCGGCTACGCCGAGCGCACCGATGACCCCGCCGACGCGCGCCGCAAGCTCGTGCGCCTTACCCCACGCGGCTACGACGCCCTGGCCCGATCGGCGGCGATCTTCGACGAGCTGAGGGCGGAGTGGGCCACGACCCTCGGCATCGACCGCGTACGCGATATGGAGGCCGCGCTGCGGACCGTCGTACCGGCGGAGACGGCGTACCGGCTGGACGCCACGAGCTGGCTCGGCGGGGCGTGACGACCGAGCCCCGGCCGTCGCGGCGAGCGCGGTCCGGTCCCTGACGGCCGCGGCCCGTCGGTGCGCGAAACGGGCCGGGACACGACGGGCGGTCGGCCACAGGGAGGTGGCGAGCGGTCAGCCTCCGGATTCAGGCGCGGACCCGGACGTGAGCACGGGTACGGCACGGGTACCGGTGCGGTACCGGTACGGGTACAGGCACGGGCATGGCCCGCACGGCATGGCCGCCGATCTTGCCTCTACGCTGGTGTCCGGTCACATCGTCGCGAGTGACCGGTCGCGGAACGGAGCGTGTGGTGCCAGCGGGCCAAGAGGGGCGAGACAACGACGGGAACCTCGTCGGCAAGGTACTCGGGGGGCGTTACCGGGTGACTGCCGTCATAGGCCGCGGCGGCATGGGAGTGGTCGCGCGGGCCGTCGACGAACTGCTCGCCCGGGAGGTCGCCGTCAAGGTGCTGCGTACCTACACCGACGCGAGCGAGTCCGAACTGGCCGGTCTGCGCACCCGGATGGAACGTGAGGCGCAGGCCGCCGCCCGCATCCGCCACGGCGGGGTGGTCACCGTGCACGACGTGACCCAGGAGCAGGGCAGGCCCGTCATCGTCATGGAGCTCGTCGACGGACCCTCCCTCGACGACGTGGTGACGCAGCGCGGCGCGCTCGACCCGTACGAGGCCGCCGCGATCGGCGCCAAGCTCATGGAGGCCCTCGACGCCGCGCACCGGGCGGGCGTCCTGCACCGCGACGTCAAGCCGGCGAACGTGCTGCTGGAGCGCGACGGCCGGGTGGTGCTCACCGACTTCGGCATCGCCACCATGGAGGCCTCCGAGGACGAGGCCATGGCGAAACTGACCCGCAGCGGTCAGCTGGTCGGCTCGCTCGACTACCTGCCGCCGGAGCGCGCCCAGGGCAAGGAGCCCGGCCCGGCCTCGGACATCTGGTCGCTCGGGATGACCCTGTACGCGGCGGTGGAGGGCGTGTCGCCGTTCCGCCGCACCTCGGCGTGGTCGACCATGGCCGCGATCGTCGCGGAGCCCCTGCCGGAGCCCCGGCGGGCAGGACCGCTCGCCCCGGTACTGCGGGCGTTGATGGCGAAGGAGCCGGCGAGCCGGCCCACCGCCGACCAGGCCCGCGCGATGCTGGAGCAGGTGGCGGCGGGCGGGCCCGGGGCGCAGCCCGCTCCGCCGGGTCCCGCCGCCGGAGTGCAGCCGGGAGTGCAACCGGGTCCCGCCGCCGGAGTGCAGGCGGGTCCCGCCGCCGGAGTGCAGCCGGGAGTGCAGGCGGGTCCCGCCGCCCGGATGCCGGGCCCGACGGCTCCGTCCGTCGTGGGGCAGCCCGTCGTGGGGCCGCCCGTCGGCTTCGGTCCCCCGCCGGTCATCGGTGGTGCCGGCGATGGCGGTGGGGGCGCCGTATCGTTTCCCCAACCCCATGTCCCGACTCCTTACACCGGGTTCCCTCCGCCCGGCCTGCAGTCGACCGCCGCACAGCACTCCGCGCTCGCGGGCCGGGCGCGGCGCCGCGGCCGAGTTGCGGTGGCCGCGGCGGCCGTCGCGGTACTCGCTGCCGGCGGCATCGCGTACGCCCTGACGACAGGGGGCGGCGGCAACCGGGCGGCGGCGCCGACTCCGGTTTCCGGCAGCGGCTCGCCCGCGGCCGGCGGCCTGCCGGGCCCGGACACCCAGCAGCCCTCTCCCTCTCCCTCGGGCTCCGGGCCGAAGGCCAAGCCGTCCGCCGCCACCTCGAACAAGCCGCACACGGCACCGCCCTCCTCGGCGGCGGCCTCGCCCGTCCCGGCCAGGCCGAGCCCCGTACCGACGGGCTGCGCCGGTTGGACCCACAAGGACCCGAAGCCGGGCACCTACGGCTACATATCCGGCGACCACCACCTGCTGGCCGCGCCGTACCAGAACTGCCCCGCCGGCGCCCTGGTCAAGGACGGCACGAAGCTCTGGTACCACTGCTACGTGGTCAACTCGTACGGCAACCAGTGGACGTTCGTGCGCGTGGACGGCACGAACACCACCGGGTGGCTGTACAACCGCGACCTCACCGGCCAGAAGGGCTCGTCCCCCGCCTGCTAGCGTCCGGCCGCCAGGAGTCCCGCGCTGCGGGCCTGGAGTCCTGCCCCCCTCCGCGTGAGGTCCGTCTGCATGCGCGTCTGCGGGAGCTCTTGCCCCGTCGGCGCGGCGGCTTGCGGCGGGGCCGGTACGTCATGGTTGTGTCACCGGAGCGGTACGGCGCTGTAGCCGCGGGAACTCCTGTGGGGCGCTTCGCCGTGCCTGTCTGCGTGCGGGCCGGCGGGCGACCGGCCGCAATCCTCGGGAGGCTCCCCATGCAGTACACAGCACGCATCCGACGGTCCGCGGCCGCACTGGTGGTCGCGGCCGCGGCAGCCGCCCTGATGACGGGTTGCACACCGTCTGGCGAGGCTGGCCCGGCGGCCGACGGACCCTCGCAGTCCGTGCAGTCACCGGCTCCCGGGGCGGCCGCGGGCGGCAGCAGCTCCGGCAGCACGGGCCAGGCGAAGCCCGCCCCGGCCTCCCCCACTGTGTCCGGCGGTCAGACAAAGCCCTGCACGATCGATGACGTAAAGATCGCGGAGGCCCGCCAGGCCGCCGTGCGGCCGACCGGCACGGGGACCGGTGCCGCCGTCATCGCCGTCGCCAACGTCTCGAAGAGCACCTGCACGGTGCAGGGATTTCCCACCGTCGCGGGTGCGGGCAACGGGTCCCCCGGCAAGAACGCGCCGCTCGCCACCACCCACAGCGGCGCGGCTGCCGCGGTGCCCCTGGCCCCGGGTGCCCGCGCCTGGACCAAGATCACCTTCGTCAACGTACAGGGCGAGGCCGACGGATACTGCGAGTCCGGCGCGACCCCGGCCTCGTACCCCACGCTCGTCGTCGGGGTCCCGGGCGCGGGCGCGCACCAGACCGCCCTCGACGACGGAGTGTTCGCCCTGTGCGACAACAAGGCCACGGTCACCGCGTATTCGGCGAAGAAGCCCTCGTGATCCGTATCGGTCGGGAATGATCGAGAGTCACAGGATGATCGAGATCGCTCCTGGGGATCCGGAGAGCGCGGCGCCCTACGGCAACCTGCTTCCCGTGGTCCAGCTGCTGCTCGCCCACGGAAACCACTTCGTGCCGGGCCGCGAGGGCTTCATCGTGGACCCTCGCGGCGGCGCGGCATGCGAGCTGGAGCTACCGCTGGACTTCGACCTGCTGGCTGCCGAGGTGACGTTCCCGCAGACGGTGGATGCGCGACCCGACAGGGACGGCATCCTGGACCACGCGACGTGGTGCCTCATCTCAGGGCCGGGAGAGCGGGCAAGCCGGATCGTGATGCCCAAGCGGGTGGACTGACCGGCAGCGGGGAAAGGGGACGTACCGGCCGGAGCCACCCGGTTCCGGCCGGTGTCGGAAACTCAGCCGAAGTTGCACTCGGTGAGGCCGGTGCGCCATGCGTTGGAGTCGTCCACGTAGGGCGCGTACACCCAGCCGGCGCTGTTGCCGTACCAGCCGCTCGCATGCCACTCGTTGTCGATGTAGTACCAGACATTGCCCTGGTTCGCGATGTTGTCGCCACGCTTCCAGCACAGGACGTCGACGTAGTCGCCGTTGAAGACGTCCGAGAGGGTGACCTTGCCGGACGACGCGGAGTGGTAAGCGTAGATGCCCGCCCCGTGCGCGGTGGTCAGGCGGGTCCAGCCGCTGGTGGCGGAGGCGGTGGTGATCCCCGTGGCCAGCGCGCCGGCGGTCAGGACCGCGACCGTCGCTGCCATGGCGCCGCGGCGCCCGAGCGTGAACTTCATGGTTCTCTCCTGTCGGAAGACGAATGCCGGGCCCGTCCACTTCCACCGGGTCCGGCGACGGGGCCAACCATCGGCAGCGGCGCCGGTGTCCGACAAGGCCCTTCGACGTGCTGGGACAAGCCTGGACGGCCTTGGACGGGACGATCTCCGGGGCACGACGGAGTTGGCCGGTCGAGCCGTTCCGGGACCGGGCGCAACCCTCGTAGGATCCGGCCACCCGGCCGCCGTGGGACACCTTCGGACAGGCCGGTCCGGGGGACGGAGCGGGGGAAAGTCATGACGATGCAGGGGCATGAGCAGCAGCGGCCGCGGCGGCGGCCGGAGTCGGTCGCGGAGTTCATCGGTGAACTCCGGGCACTCAAAGTGGTGGAGGGGCTGTCCTTACGGGAGTTGCAGCGACGCACGGGGCTGCCCCGGTCCACCATCGCGCACGCGCTGCAGACGGACCGCACGGCGCTGCCGCCGTGGGACCGCGTGGCGGGTCTGCTGCGCGCGCTGGGCGTGCCGGAGACGGCACTTCCGGGGTGGAAGGAGGACTGGACGCGGCTCCGCCTGGCCCCGGAGGACGGGCGGCCCGAGCCCTGGCCGGGAACACCGGAGGGGTCAGGTGGGCCTGGGGGTCCGGACGGTATTACGGGAGAGCCGAACGGGCCGGGTGGGCCGTCCAGTACGGGTGGTCCCGACGGGCCCGGCAGTCCGGACGGGCCCGGCGGTCCGGACGGGCCCGGCGGTCCGGACGGGCCCGGCGGTCCGGACGGGCCCGGTGGTACCGACGGGCCTGGTGGTACCGACGGGCCCGGCTGTACCGGCGCTGAGGCTTCCACTCGCGGGGAGCCGGACGAGCGGTCGAGACGGCGGCGGGGACTGTCACGGCAGCGGCTCGCCGCGCACGTCGCGACCCTGGTGCTCGGCGCCTGTCTCGGGGCCGGCGCGGTGCTGGCGCTGAGCGGGGGCGCCCCGGTCGGGGCCAAGGCCGGGTTCCCGGTGGAGGAGCAGCCCTGCCCGCCCCCCACCGCGAACCCGCGCCCCTCCCTGCGGGCACCGAAGGCGGGAGCGGTCCGCACGGCGAAGGGGGAACCGCCCTCCTGGGTGGGCCGGATCGCCTCCGGGCAGGAGATCCTCGCCGGTACCGACGTGGTACTGCCCGTCCTGTCGCCGGTGACCGAGGGGGACGCCCTGGTCGTCAGCATCATGCTGACCAGTTCCTGCCCCGGCCCGGTCGCGGTCACCGACACGCAAGGCGACACTTTCCGCATCGTCGGCGACGAGACCGACGCCGCCCGGCACCGGACACTGATCCTGGCCGCCTTCGGAGCCCACCCTCTCGGCACCGCCGACTCGCTGCGCGCGACGTACCCGCACGCGAGCAAGTACCACATCGCCGTCGATGAGTTCCGCGGCATCGGCGCGGCCGTCGGATACGCTCAGGCCCACGGCGAGACGGGCGGGACGGCCTTCAGCACCGGCTCCACCCGGCTGGACTGCGCCGCCGGGGACCTCATGGTGGGCGCGGTCGGCACCAACACCGGCTCCGCACCGGTCTTCACCGCCGAGTGGACGCCGATGCCCATGCTCCAGCTCTCGTCCTACCGGCTCACCACCGCCTACCGGGTCGTCCCGGCGGCCCAGACCTGTGCCGCCACGGGGACCACCACGGCCCAGTGGGCCGCGGCGGCGGTGGTCTTCCGCTGAGCGCGCCCAGCGCGCCCGGGCGTGCCGGGTGACGGCCGACCGCGAGGTCCCGCCCGCGGTCGCCGTCGTCGCCGAACTGCCCCGCTCTGCAAGCAGAAACGAGCTCCGCAAGCAGAAACGAACCTGCTGCGCAACCGTGCGCCTGGGCGGTGAGCCATGCGGGGGAAGCGTCGGCACGGCACGCCGCCGACCGTGACGGTTGGCCGGGGCATTCCGATAGACACCGCCCGTGATCAACAGCTACCGCAGAACAGTCGAAGGGGTGGGCCCGTGTCGCTGCGACCGCCCCTCCGAATGAACCGACGGATGACCCGCGCCGTGCTCGGCCGGCCGCGGGCGCTCGTGCTCGCTCTCACCCTGGCACTCACCGTGGCCGCACCCGTCGGCGCGGCCGCCGACCCGGGGCCCAGCGTCCCGGCCACGGCCCCGCCCCCGGCGCACAGCCCCTCGCCTTCGGGTGGCGAGGGGACTCTGTCGCGTGCCGAGGCCAAGCTGCACGTGGACGTGAGCGCGCTGCCCCGCCCGAAGCGCACCGCCGAGCCCCAGGTGCGACCGCACCTCGTCCCACCGACACGGCGGGCGCCCGTGGGACCGCTGCGGCAGCCGAGTCTGCCGGTGACCACCGCACAGCTGACCCCGAAGGGTGCGACGCCACGGAGGGCGGTGCCTTCCTCGGCGGTGGTGGAGCGGTTGAAGACCTTCCGCACCCTCGGGAACGGCGACAACGACGTCGCCTCCCAAACCGCCCCATCCGACACCAATCTCGCGGTCGGCCCCACCTACATCGTCGAGTTCGTCAACCGCGCCGGCCAGATCTACGACAAGGCCGGCCACGCCGTGGGCTCCCCGTTCGACCTGGGCACCTTCTTCGGGTTCGCTGCGGACACCGGCGGTGACCCGCGCGTGCACTACGACGCGGGATCCGGCCGGTTCTTCGCCTCGTACGAGGGACTCCTGCCCGGCGGCGACGAGAACGACGTCGCGGTCAGCGACACCTCCGACCCGCGGGGGCACTGGACCGTCTACAACATCGGCAGCAACACCTCCAACGTCCTGCAGGACCGGCCCCTGCTCGGTTACACCAACGACAAGGTCACGCTGGGCTGGAACAACTTCGACATGAGCGCGCCCGCGCCGCCGCCGTTCCTGGGGGCGGTGACCGTGGTCGTCAACAAGGCGGACCTGCTGGCCGGTGGCACGATCAGCCTCACGACGTTCGCCCAGGACACCGCCCTGGACGACGCCGTACCGGCCACCTCGCTGTCGGGGATCAACGACCAGCTCTCGATGAAGCACGACGGCACCGACGTCGTGGTGACCACCATCACCGGCGTGCCCGGTGTCAGTCCGGTCAACCGCACCGTGAACACCGTCGCCATCGGTTCGGCCGATCCGCCGCCGGCAGCGGTCCAGCCCACCGGAGGTGACGCGACGATCGAGACCAACGACGCCCGGATGCTGTCGGTCGCCTGGCAGAACAACCGCCTGTGGGGCGTCTTCAACGTCAGCTGCACCCCCGTCGGAGACACCGCGGTCCACGCCTGCCAGCGCTTCGTCCAGATCGCGACCGGCGGGACCCAGACCCTGTCCACCAACCTGAACCTCGGCCTCGTGGGCGGTGACATCTACTACGGCTCGCTGACCCTGAACGACGAGGACGACCTGTTCGCGGGATTCACCGCCTCCTCGTCCTCCCTGTTCGCAGGCGGGGTCGCGATCGGAGTTCCGGGCGGCAACTTCCCGTCCACCACCTTCGGTGACTTCTACGCCGCCGGCACGGAGGCCTACTCCTGCCGCTGCAGCGGCGACAGCCGCTGGGGCGACTACTCCGGCACCGCGCGCGACCCGAGCAACCCCAAGGACGTCTGGACGGTGCAGCAGATCGGAGCCACCGGCAACACCGGGATCTTCGGCGGCGACTGGGGCACCGCCATGGACCGCGTCACGCTGTCCCCGCCCACCGTCACCGGCGTCACCCCGAACCACGCGCCCGAACTCGCGCAGTGCGTCAACACCGTGACCGTACGGGGAACGGAGTTCCCCACCAGCGGCACCACCCTCAAGTTCGGCTCCGTGGCCGCCACGAACGTGAACGTCACCGGGCCGGAGGAGCTGACCGCTCAGGTGCCCCCACAGGCACGCGGCACGGTGGACGTCACCGTGACCACCCCGAACGGCACCAGCCCGACCACGTCCGCCGACGCGTTCACCTACGACCCGGACACGACCGCGCCGGCCGTCTCCGCGAGCGTCTCGCCCGCGGCGAACGGAGCGGGCTGGAACACCACCAGCCCGGCGACCGTCAACATCAGCGCCACCGAAGGGGCTTGCGCCTCCGGGGTCCAGAAGATCACTTACAGCGCCGCCGGCGCCCAGCCGATCGCATCCACCGTCGTCTCCGCCGCCACTGCCGCCGTCCCGATCACGGTGAACGGTGTGACCACCCTGACGTACACCGCCACCGACAACGCCGGCAACACCTCCGCGCCGCAGACGATCACGGTGCGCCTCGACACGGTGGCACCGGTGATCACCATCGTCCGTCCGGCGGCAGGCACCTACCTGTACCGCCAGGCGGTCACGGCGTCCTACTCGTGCACCGATGCCACCTCCGGACTGGCAAGCTGCGTCGGCACGCCCCCCAACGGCAGCGCCGTCGACACTTCCACCCTCGGCTCCCACACGTTCACGGTGAACGCCAAGGACGTCGCCACGAACCCGGCCACCAAGAGCGTCACGTACACCGTCGCCTACCGGATCTGTCTGCTCTACGACCCGACGCGGCCGGTCCGCCTGCTCGGTCAGGTCGTGATCTCCTTGCGGATCTGTGATGCGAACGGCAACAACCTCTCCAGCTCCGGCATCACCGTGACGGCCACCCGTATCACCGGCCCCGTCACCAGGACCGTCGGCGCCCGGATGCCGTACACGCCGCTGGTCTCCGGCTACAGCCTCCCCGTCAGTACGCGGGGCCTGCCCAACGGCAACTACAACCTCGAATTCACCATCAGCGGAGCGGACACCACGACCCACGTGGCGCCCTTCACCCTCAGCTGACAACCGCAACTGCCATCCGGTCGTGGGCCGGCCCCCCCCCCGGGGGGGGCCCCCCCCGCCCCCCCCCGCGGGCCCCCCCCCCCCCACCGCGCCCTCACGTTGCCCCCGGGGGGACAGTGACAGGGGGAAGGGCCGGGGAAGACCCCGGGG
>NZ_JBIVAL010000008.1:87839-115762 GCF_044745505.1 Streptomyces sp. NPDC086989 | reverse complement strand
CAAACGGCTCGCGGGGGGGGCCCCCGGGGGGTGGGGGGGGGGCCGCGCGCCCCCCCCCCCCCCCCCCCCCCCCCCCCCCGCCCCCCGCGGGGGGCCCCCCCCCCCCCCCCGGGGCCCCCCCACGACAGGACGGAGGCCGCTGGCCAGCGACTCCCAACGGCTCCTTCAGTTGCCGCCGTTGGCTACTGTCACAGGGGAAAGGACGTGACATGACACTGGTCAAAAAGGGCTCGCGGCTCATCACCGTGGACGGCATCACCTATCGGTGGCGCCTCCGTGGACGACCGACCTACAGCCAGGGAGTGGTCTGGTCACCACTCACCTACGCGGTCGAACATGCCGAGGCCCCCGGCACCACGCTGGTGATCACCACGAGCCAACCCCACCCGGGCAACTGGTTCGGAAGCCGCGGGCGCCCGGTTCTGCCCGCCCAGGTGGCCGACGGCATCCGGACTGCTCTCGCCGACGGCTGGACGCCACGAAGCACCGGGTCACCGTTCCACCTCGACCAGTCAGGGGGCTTCGTCCCGTCCCAGTGACGCCCTCTGCGCCTGCCGTGCCGCTTCCGCCCTTGAGGAGTCAAGCGTCCGCGGGACGGGTCGGAGCAGCCGTCTCAATCGTCGGCGGCCACCAGGAGGGTGAGGGCGCCGATTCGGCGGTCGATCAGCACGAGTTCATGGAAGTCGATGTGGAGAGGGCCGTAGTCGTGGTGTGCGTCGTCGGGAAGAGTCCCGAGCACGTACCGGCTCGTCGCCTGGCGGATGGGCGTGTAGACCGCCTCCTGCAGCTTTGCCCCCAGATCTGGAGGGAGCGGGATGCCGCTTGTGGCCCAGGTGCGAACCGTGGCGGTCGCGCGCGACTCGTCGACGGCTTCATACGTCCGGGGAGTGATCCGGTCAGCCCACCACTGGCCGTGGCGCGGTTCGGTCCACACGCCGGCCCCGTCATAGGTGTCCCGGAACTCAGGGTGGGCGATCAAGGCGGACAGCAGGTCGTGGTCGTTCGGCGTGCCCACCGGCAGGAGGAAGCGCTTGATGGAGACCCATCGATGTCCGTGGCCCCGCTTGTCCGGGAAGTCGAAGTCCTTGAAGTTGATGAAGGGGCTGTCCCTGTGGGTGAGCGCGTGCTGCATACCCACAGGATCGCTCACCCCACCTCTCGCGCACGGCCCATGCGGACCGGGTCGGCAGTCGTGCCCCGGCGCCCGGCCGAGGGCGTGTGTCAGGTCATGCGTGGAGAAATTCCGCCGTGGCCGTCAGGAACCGGTCGGCGTCGTCGAGCCAGGGATAGTGGCCCGCTCCCGGTTGCACCACGAGGGTGGCGTCTGGGAACACCTCCGCGAACTCGGCAACGGACGCAGGCGGGCTGTTCAGGTCGAACTCCCCGGTCAGCAGTAGAACCTGGCTTTCGCAGGAGGCTAGCGCCGCACGTGTGCCCTGCGGGCTGAAGGCCCCCTCAGCGCCGAAGTGGGCGACGGCATCCTGGTTGCCCGGCCTGCCTGCCGCATGCTGCGCTCGTGCCACGGCATCCCAGCGGCCCCAGAAGAAGGGGGCGACGGCGTCCCAGTCACTGCCCGTGCCCTCGGTGATCGCCTGCAGGGCGGCGAACGCCGCCGGGAACCACGGCTCGTCCTTGCGCAGCAGTGCGACCTCGCGCCGCACCTCTCCGGTGATCTCCACCCCGACGGCTCGGGTGCCGGGGCCGACGAGCACGAGCTTGCCGGTCCTCGCCGGATATCGGGCCACGTACTGCGTGGCGATGTTCGCGCCGGCGGAGTGCCCGAGGAGATCCGTCCTGCAAAGGCCGAGATGGTCGCGCAGTGCCTCGACGTCGTCGACCAGGCGGTCGCAGCGGTACGAGGAGGTGTCTTCGGGAATCGCGGACCGGCCCGTGCCGCGAAGATCCAGGACGATCAGTTGACGGTGCGCAGCCAGGCCGCCGAGGTCGCCGAGGTAGGCGGAGTCCGAAGGCCCCCCCGGTATGCAGACGAGCGGGTCGCCCTGGCCGATCACACGGTACGCGAGTCGGGTTCCGTCAGGTGCGGAGAAGGTAGGCATGACGCGGATCCTGGCAGCTATAACCAGGTTGTACAACCTGGTTATTCCCCTGCTGGGTTCCGCGGCCTGCCAATCACGGGGCCGGGGGTTTCAAGCGCCCGTGAGGGAGCAAGCGCTGATCACGGGATCCGCAAGAGGAGGTTGGTCGCATGTCGGGCGCGAGCCGGAACGATGACGTCGTTGCGGTGATCCTGGAGGATCACCGGACCATGGAGGAGCTCTTTCGCCGGATGCGGAGCGTGGAGGCCGACCGCGCCGCGGCGCTGGCAGAGTTCTCAGCGCTGCTCATCGCTCACGGAGAGGCGGAGGAGAGCGAGGTGTACGGTGCGCTGAAGCGGTTCCGGGACATCGAGAACGAGGAAGTGGATCACGGGTCCGAGGAGCACGCCGAGGGCAACCAGGCCCTGCTGAAGCTGCTCGAGGTGGCGGATGTCGGGTCCGAGGAGTGGGACGAGCGGCTCGAAGAACTGGTCAAAGCGGTCACGCATCACCTCGACGAGGAGGAGCGGACGATCCTGAACGGTGCACGGGAGAACGTTCCCGACGAGCGCCGCGCCGAACTGGCCTCGGCCTTCCTGCAGGAACGCAAGCGGCAGCTCGCCTCGGACTGCGGCAGCATCGAGAACGTCCGCAGGATCGTGGGCGGCTGAGCGCCCAAGGCCACCCCGCCCGGCGCGCTGCGACCGTGCGGGCCGGGTGGCTACTTGGGCCGGGTGGCTACTGGGGCTGGGTGGCGATCTGGATCAGGTTGCCGCAGGTGTCGTCGAAGACGGCCGTGGTCACCGGGCCCATGGCGAGGGGCTCCTGGGTGAAACGGACACCGAGGCCGCACAGGCGCTCGTACTCGGCATGCACGTCATCGACGGCGAACTGGGCGAGGGGGATGCCGTCCTGGACCAGGGCATCGCGGTAAGGCTTGACGGCGGGATGGCCGGCTGGCTCCAGCAGCAGTTCGGGGCCGCCGGGCTCGTCGGAGGCGACGACGGTCAGCCACCTGTGCTTCTCGCCCAGCGGGACGTCGTGCTTCTTCACGAACCCGAGCACCTCGGTGTAGAACTGCAGCGCCTTGGCCTGATCATCGACGAAAAGGCTGGTCAGGTGGATCCTCACGAAGTGTTCTCCTTGGATTCGGACGAGCCGGGCGACAGCCACCGCTCGGCGATCCGCCGTAGCGGGCCGGTGTTGAGGTCGTGGAACTTGTAGCGGCCCTCCCGCCGGGACTCCACGAGCCCGGCCGCTTCCGGCACGGCAAGGTGCTGGGAGACCCCCTGGCACGAGAGTCCCCCTCGTCCAGCACACTCGGCGCTGAACAAGCTGCCCGGACCACGAGGACGGATGCATTCTGAGAGTGGGGCGTCTCGGACGCCGCGTTGGCCCCGCCGGCTTTTGGAGGCTTGCACATGCTGGTGACCCACACTCTCGATCGCGGCACCCTCAGAGTGAAGATCCACAGTGACCTGGACATCACCAACCGGGCGGCGGCCGCCCTGCAGATCGAGGCGCTCGTCGCGGCCAACCGCCCGGAGCGGGTCCTCCTCGAACTACCCACTTCCGATCCGGCCCCCGCCACGCTCAGCGCCGTGGCCCGCGCTCAGCGGATGTGCCGCAGCCTGAACGTCGCGTTCTCCGTTACGGGAGCGCACCTCGAACTCCAGGAGACCCGAGGTCAGGAGCCGGTGGGACGGCTGGACTCAGGGGCGCGCCGCCACCGCTGACTCCCGGCTCCCGGCGCCGCGTCACCCGGGGAGATCGTGAACGGAACCGGGCCGGTCGAGGCCCGGGATGTTGCACCTGTGCCGCGCCGCCTCCTTCGTCCATGCGGGGACGGGATCGACGAAGTACTGGACTTCACCGCGCCGGTAGGCGTCCAGATCCCGCTGCAGGGCGGCGCATCGGCACTGGTCGGAAGGTGCGGCGTGCGCGGCGGCAGGTGCGAGCAGCAGTCCGCCGACGGCAAGGATGACGGCGGTGGCGGTGGCGGTGGCGGTGGATGCGACACGAAGGCCACCGCGAGCAATGCGCTTCATCGAGTACGACATGTTGTCCGGGCCGGCGTGCGGCCGGCACCGGCCTCCTTCCGAAGGACTGTGAGCGGGCGCCCACCGTACTCCGAGACGGCCCCCGCCTTGCGCGGATGGGATGCGAATGGCCGACTCGTGCCCCTCCTCGCCCTCATACGGGTGAGGATGTTCCGGCGGCCTGGTGGAGCGCCTCCGAGGGGCCGGGCGGGTGATGTTCGCTCCCGGTTGGCCGATGCCGGTTCGGCGTCCGGACGCGTCGTACGGAGGGGTCGGCGAGGGTGGTGCGATGGTTCGCGGCCCGCTGTGGGCCGCCGTCGTCGTCGGGAGTGTGAGTCATGCGCCGTTCCGTGCCCGTCCTGCTTGCCGCTGTCGCCGTGACCGGGTCACTCGCCGTTCCCGCTGCCGCGGCGGATCCGACGCCGATCACCTCGCCCTACGTCCAGGCCGCCGCAGACGTCACCGCCGCCGGTGTGCTGAAGCGGGCGAAGAACATCGACTGGGTACGCCACATCGACACCGGCCGGTACTGCGTGAACGTGAGCGACCAGGTGAACGTGGCGTTCAGCATCGTGCAGGTGGAGCTGCCCAACTCCAACCGCCGCAGCTTCAGCACTGCGGCCAGTTCCGTCTGCGGCGCGAACACCGTCACGGTCTTCACGTACGACCTCAAGGGGAGCTACGTCGACAACCCCTTCACCGTCGCGATCCTGTGACCTGGTCCGCCCCATGTGCGGGCTGCGGGCCCAGCGGATGCGTGAGGTGTAGCGGCTCAAGCTCTCATGTTCCTCAAGTGACGGGACCATCCTCTTCGTCTCGATGAGAATGGTGGGGAAACGGGGGTGGAGGACATGGGATATCTCGTGGTCGTGGCGGTCGCCTTGATCGTGATCCTCATCGCGGCGCTCCGCGACCGGGGCAAGCCGCCGCGCAAGCGACGTGGCAGTTCTTGGGGCGACGGCGGAGGGTTCGGCTGCGGCGGCGACTCGTCCTGCGGCAGCGGCTCGTCCTGTGGCGGCGGAGGAGGAGACTGACGCCAACCGCACCGCGCCGGCCGAACCAACCGTTGGGACACCTCAGGAGTAGCATGCGTTCCGGATTGCTCACGTTCGTGCGCACTGCATTCGGCAATTGGCTGTCGGTGTCCTATCTCGCCCTCGCCGCCTTCTTCCTGCTGTTCGGCTTCGGGTTGAACGGTAGTTACGTAGCCGGGCTGTTGGGGGCGGTGCTCACCCTGCCGACAGGCGCCGTGCTTCTCGTCGCCGTCAAGTCACTCGGAAGCTGGGCGGAGACCAACCTGGTGGTGTGCTGTCTCCTGTTGTTCTCGTACACCTTCCAGGCATTCGTACTGGGACTGCTCGTACGCGCGGCACGCCGGAAGTCGGAACGCTCACGCCAGAGCAGCTCGGGCTCCCACCGGAGCAACGCCTCGACCGGGGCGGCAACCGACCACTGATTGCTTGCAGTGGAGGCGGAAGCACCGCGATCCGCCGAGCTGTTGCAGCGACCGCTCCTTCAGTGAATGTCCCTCAGAGCCCGGCCCCGCGCCGGTGCAGATTTCCGAGTTCGGAGTTCCCGTCAGTGCGATTCGACGTCACCCGCAGCGAACTCGTCGGCATCTTCGGCGAGGCCCCGATCGCCGTCCTGCCCGCCACCGCCTTCCGGCCTCCGGCTTCGGACACCGCGGGTGCCCGTCTCCTGCAGACCGTCGGCGTCCCCACTGGAACGCTCCGGCTGCGTGAGCCCGACGAGGACACCGGCCGGCTGCCCCTCGTCCACGATGTCGTCGACGTCGAGGACTTCGAGGACGCCCCGCAAGAGGCGGGAGGATGGCCCGTCATCGCCTGGCTGCTCAACAGCCACCTCGCCCTCGACCCCGGTACCGGCAAGGTGCACGCCGTGGATGCCGACGAGGAGACGGTTCAGGAGCTGCACGCGGACGTCTCCTCCCTCATCCAGGTCACCCTCCGGTTCCAGCGCCTGCTCGCGGAGTTCACGTTCAGCGGCGACGACAGTGAGGAGGAGGCCGAGTTCGAGCGCCTGGAGCGCGAGGTCGAGCGGATCCGCCAGGAGACGAGCAGCATCGATCCGCTCCCCTTCCGGGACGACGAGACCGTCTGGTCGGTGGTCGGCGAGGAGATCGCCACGGGTCGGCGTTTCGAGGGCAACAGTCCCGGAGCCCGCTCCCTCTACGGCTGATCACCTGCCGATGCCCGCCCATCCGCCGGGAGGCCCGCGGGGACGGTGAGGAGGGTCACTGCAGGAAGCGGTCCCTGCGGGGTCGCTCGCGTTGCTAGATTGTTCGGCGGCCCGGTCCCGAGGCCCCGGACGAGATGCGCCGTACCCGGTTATGCACGACGACGCGCAAGGCACCGTCCCACTGGCAGGTGCCGTGGCGCCGTCCGGCCCCGGGGGCGTTCCCTCGTCGTACAGATGGGCTGACCACATGACCGTGCCGCTGACCCGCACCCTCTACCGGACGACCGCCCACGCGCGTGGGGGCCGCACCGGATCGGTGCTCACCGACGACGGCCGCCTCGACGTCCGTCTGGCCCCGCCGCGGAAGAACACGCCCGGTACCACCAACCCCGAGCAGTTGTTCGCAGCCGGGTTCGCCGCCTGCTTCACGTCTGCGCTGGCCGAGGTCGCAGCCGAGTTCGGAGCGGACGCCTCGGCCGCGCGCGTCGGGTGCGAGGTGCAGCTCGGCACCACGGACACGCCCGCGGGCTACGGTCTCGCGGTCGGCCTCACGGTCTCCTTGCCGGGGTGGAAGGCGGCTGACCTTCTGCCCCTGCTGCACCGGGCGGACGCGGTCTGCCCCTACTCCCAGGCGGTCCGCGGGAACATCGAGGTCTCGCTGCTGGCCGTGGACGATGCCGATGCCGATACCGATGCCTGAGACCCTTCCCGCACGGGACGGGCAGGGCATCCCGCTGCCCGAGCGGGGCGCGTGGCTGCGGCGCGGCATCAGCCGGAACGGTGGTCCCCTGGTGGAAGACCGTGAGGTGGTGTGGCTGCAGGCCGGTCCGTATTTCGCCGACAGCCGGGGCTTCGCGGGCGTCACGTCCTTCGACGGCTCCCGCGTTCAGTTCCACCACCTGGAGGGCGAGCCCGGCGAGGACACGGGTACCTTCCGGCGGGAGGGTGCGGACCTGATCGAGTGGGGCACCAACACGGACGGCAGCACCTTCCTGGAGGTCTGGACCCCACTGCCGGCCGCCGACGGCGACACCGGCTCCTGGGCCGGCCCCCACGCCGGGGCCAGGGCCGGCTACCGCGTGGTGCGCGTCGGCCGGCATGTCGTGCACGTCGACTCCGATGGGGGTACGTACTGGCGGACGTGACCCTCGGCGACTGCAAAGTGCTTCGCCAGGTGCTGTCCGGGTGGTCTTCCCGGCCTTGGGGCTGATCCCGCCCATGCGGTGATCAGCGCACGCGGCCTCATGGGGCCGCCCTCGCCGAGGACGTAGACGATCACGCTGTCCCAGCGGTTCGACGTACGTCGAGGCCACCCTCGCCAGGCAGTCCGCGGCGTACTCGTCACCCCCAAAGTCCTTACCCGGGACATGCTCCCGTGCCCCCACCGTCGCGGGGCCGGCCATGACACCGCCTCCCGTACCGCGCGGCACACCGGCGTACGCGGGTACGCCGGTACGCGGGTACGCGGGTACGGGAGCCTCGCCGAGGTTGCGGCCCACGGTGAGGTGGTGCTGGTCGCCATACCGGCGGACGCCGCGCCACAGTTGGCCGGGGAGCTGGCTCCTGTGCCGGCCGCGCGGACGCTGATCGACTGCACCTTTCCGATGGCGCCGGGCGCGGACGGCCCGGCCCTCACCACGGGCGGCGCCACCTCAGTCGCCCGGCTCATCGCGGACGCTGCGCCCGGCGCCAGGTGGGGAAGGCGTCAGGGGGTGTGCCACGCGAGTATCTGGGCGCTGGACCGGCCGGCCTTCGAAGGGGTTCCGCCGGCGGTGCCGTTCTGCACCGACCCAGCCGGGCGCCGCAGCGCGGGTGGCCGATCTCGTCGCGTCCACGGGCTGCGCCCCGCTGCCCTGCGGCGGGCTCGGGCACGCTCCCCTGTCGGAGGCCGCTGCCGTTTTCGCCGTCGGTGTCCGGTGGTCGGGCGCGGAGGCCCGCTTCGCGTTCCCGGCCCCGGCACTGGCCCCACGGGCCGTGGACGACTGACGAAGGTCAGACGAAGGTCAGTGGCCCTCAGCGGTGGCGAAGTCGGGCAGCTCTGGGGAGAGGAGATGGTCGGCGGCGCCGTCGAGGAGCCGGGCCATCTCCGTGGAGCGGGGGAGCATGGTCTTCTCGTAGGCGCTGACGGCTTCGTCGACGGTGTCGTGGTGGGCGACGGCGAGGGCGAGTTCACAGGCGTCCAGCATGGCGAGGTTGACGCCGACGCCGAGCGGGGGCATGAGGTGGGCGGCGTCGCCGAGCAGGGCGACCGTGGGGTTGTGCTCCCAGGTGTGCGGGACGGGCAGGGCGAAGATCGGGCGGTCGACGTACGGGCCGTCATTGTCGGTGATGAGCCGGCGCAGGCGGGGCGACCAGTCACGGAAGCGCTCCATGAGGAGGGCGCGGATGCCGTCGGTGTCCTGGAGGGTGAGGCCGCCACCGGTGATCCAGTCGGCCGGGACGCGCTGGATGACGTAGACGCGGATGTGGTCGCCGCTGCTGCGCTGGGCGAACAGGCAACGGTCGCCGTCGGCTGCGGCGGCACTGCCCTGGCCGACGAGTTCGGCGACGTCGGGGTGCCGGGTCTCGACGTCATGGAACCAGGCTTCGAGGAAACTCACGCCGCTGTAGCGGGGGACGGCAGGGGAGACGGCTCGGCGGACCGTCGACCAGGCACCGTCGGCGCCGATGACGAGGTCGGCTTCGATGGTGGTGCCGTCGGTGAAGTGCAGCTGCCGAGGCCCTTCGGCGGGGCCGGCAACGGCCTGCAGGGTGTGACCCCAGCGCACGGTGCCGGGCAGGAGCGAGTCGAGGAGCAGGTCGCGCAGCTGACCGCGGTCGATTTCCGGCTTGACCCGCTCGCCCTCCTCGGGAACCTGGTGGAAGAGCAGCGTTGCCTCCGGGTCCATCTGGCGCATCTCCTGCCCCTCGGGCCGGGCCAGTCGGAAGAACTCCTCCAGCAGGCCGGCTTCGCGCAGGGCGATCTGGCCGTTGTCGGCGTGCAGGTCGAGGGTGCCGCCTTGGTCGCGGGCGTCCGGGCCCGCGTCGCGGTCATGGACGGTGGCGGTGATGCCGTGCTGCTGCAGGATGCGGGCGCAGGTCAGGCCGCCGGGGCCGGCGCCGATGATGGCGATGCGGGGTGCCGGAAGGGTGTTCATCGTGGTGTCCGTTCGTTGCAGGCGGCAGTGCCGGGAGATGAGGGGGCGGCGGGCAGGCGCCCCGCAGCCGCCATTTCAAAAAAGCACATCAACTCAATAAGTGCAACGACTCAACTTTTGAAACGACTGAACCGAGGAGGTAGAGTGTCGGCATGCCCAGCACCACGCCCGGCCCTACGACCGGCCCCACGCCCGGCACCCCGCCCGGCCCCCAGCGAGGCACCCCGACAGGCCCCTCGCCCGCACCGATGGGGCGCCGAGAGCGCAAGAAGGCCGCGACGCGCCAGGCCATTGCCGATGCCGCGCTGCACCTGTTCCTGGAGCGCGGATACGACGAGGTCGGCATCCGCGAGATCGCGGACGCCGCCGACGTGTCGACCACGACGCTGTTCAAGCACTTCCCGGTCAAGGAAGCCCTCGTTTTCGACGAGGACGACGAGCAGGAGACCCGCCTGCTCGCCGCCGTCCGCGAGCGGCCCGAGGGCCAGTCCATCCCCAGCGCGCTGCGGGAACACGCCCTGACCAATCGGCTGGCCGCCGTCCACGGTGACCCCCGCTTCACCGCCTTCACCAACCTGGTGAGCGCCACCCCCGCACTGCGCGACTACGCGCAGAGCATGTGGCTGCGCCACACCACCGCGCTCGCCCGGGCCATCGCCGAGGAGAGCGGCCTCGCCGCGGACGACCCCACCTGCACCGCCCTGGCCCACTTCGCCCTGCAAGCCCCCCGCGCGGTCTACGCACATGACAACCCCCGGCAGGCCGTCACCCGGGCCTTCGACCTCCTGGAACACGGCTGGAACGCGCTCACCCAGGTCAGGAACTGAGCAAGCGCCCTTCCGCAAGCGCCCTTCCGGGTAGCTGCTCGCGATCCGTGCGGCGGTTTTGCGGGCAGGCCGTTACCTCCTCACCGGTGAATCGTTCCTTCATGTGTCGCGACGGTATGCACACCGCCCCCCGCGGTGCCGCGACACCGGCCCGGGCAGTCACCCCCCTTCCCCCCGACTCCCGGGCCCACCGTCATTTCGCCTTCCGCATCACCAGGACCGCGCCGGGCGACGCGGACGACAAGAGGGCGGCGGGGTGTCGGAGTCCTGTCGGCGGTGAGCGTGATCTGTCGGCGGCATGTCGACGGGAGGTGCGACCTTGAGCAGGTCGGTGCTCCGCGCGAGCACGCTGCCCAGAGCCCAAGGAGTCCGTCATCATGTCTTCCGCAGCCCAGAACCGCCCGTGGAACGTTCACCGGCTGCCGCCCGCCGAGGGCAGGACCTTCCTGGTCACCGGGGGCAATGCCGGGATCGGCTACTTCGTCGCCGAGCAGCTCGCCGCCACCGGCGCCGTCGTCGTGCTCGGCAGCCGGGACCCGGCGAAGGCGGCCGCCGCCATGGCCTCGATCCGCTCACGCGTCTCCGGCGCGCACGTGCGGCACCTTCAGCTGGACCTCGCCGACCTGTCGTCCCTGAAGACCGCCGTGGACAGCCTGGACGTCGGTCATCTCGACGCCGTGGTCTACAACGCGGGGGTCGCGCTCGACGACCCGCCACGTCGAAAGACCGAGGACGGCCACGAGCTGATGTTCGGCACCAACCACCTCGGCCACTTCGCGCTCACCCGGTGGCTGGCCCCCCTGCTGTCCGCGGCGCCCGGGGGCCGCATCGTGACGGTGGGAAGCTTCGCGGCACGGTCCGAGCGACTGGACCTGGGCGATCTGCAGTCGGCCCGGGACTACCGGCCCAAACGCACCTACGGCCGATCGAAGCTGGCGCAGATGTCCTTCGGCTTCGAACTCGATCGCCGCCTGCGCGCCGGTGGCGGCACGGTGTTCAGCGTGGTGGCCCACCCCGGCGGCGCACTGGACTCCCTCACCCCGTCCCGCCCGCCGGTGCACGTGGCCTCCCCCGCCGAGCGGCTGCGCGCGCTGCCCGCCGGGCTCATGGTGCAGGGCAAGGACGCCGGGGCATGGCCCGTCGTCCGTGCAGTCCTCGACCCGGAGGTGCGGGGCGGGCAGTTGTGGGGGCCGAGGGTCTTCGGCCTGCGCGGCGCACCACGGCGTGAGCCCGTCCCCTCTCATATGGCCGACCCGGCCGTCGCCTCTCGCCTGTGGGCCGCCAGCGCCGAGCTGGTCGGCACCGATGCCCACCTCGGCTTCCGCTAGGCGCGCAGCGGAGCGCAGCCGCGACCGCCGGTGGTGGCCGCGGTTCAGAGCACCGGTGGTCCTCCCTCGATGCGCCGCAGCGCCGGAGTCCGGCGGTCCAGGCCGGGTGGGCCCTGGACGTGTCACTCGTCCTGGGTCGGCCGAGCCCGGCCCCGTGTACGGGCGGAGGCGGGCTCGGGGCGGCCCGGCACAAGCGTCGGGCCACGGGGTCGCTCGGGCGTGAGCCCCGGCGGGTCCGTACCCGGTCGCCCGGACGGCGCAGGGGCGGCGGGGCAGGCGTGGGGCTGCGCTCTCCCTGTCCAGGGGCGGGCCGCAGCGGTGCCGGCTCGTTCCGAGCGGGCCGGTCCGGGAGGTCGGGGCGCCGGTCCGGCTCTACGCTCCGATGCCATGAGACCCGTACACGGCGATCGGCATTCCGGACCCACGCGTCGCGCCCTCCTCACCGCCGGCGCGGGAGCCGCACTCCTGGCGGGCTGTGCGCGGGACGGCGCCCCCGGCGCCCCTGCCGCGGCCACCAGCAGCTCGGCAACCGCCGCGGCCGGCGGCCTCACCCCGGGTGCGATGACGCTGTTCAAGGACCCCGCGTACAACTTCAACGGACTCCTCGCGCTCGGCGGCTCGGGCGCCGGAGCCGCGGAGGTCGGCGAGGTCCTGACGGCCGTGAACGCCATCAACGCGGCCGGGCTGACGGCGCAGTCGTACGTCAAGACGTTCCGCGGCCTCGGCGACCAGCTCATGGCGACGCCCCCGGGAGCCCCCGCCGACGGCCAGACCAAGCGGTTCCGGGCCCTGCGCGCGGCCCAGTACTACGGCCAGGCGCTGTTCTTCGTCCTGGGTTCGGACGACCCCGGCAGCGAGGAGCGGCTCTACAAGGCGGGACGTGCCGCCTGGGACACCTTCTGCGACCTGTGCGAGCCCGCCCCCGTGAAGGCGAAGGTGCCCTACGGGACCACGCCGCTGCCCGTGTGGTTCTTCCGGCCCGACACGTCCGGTGCTCCGCGCCCGACGGTGATCCTGACCAACGGCAGCGACGGCCAGAACGTCGACATGTGGACGTACGGGGTCCCCGCCGCGCTGGAACGGGGCTGGAACGCGCTCGTCTACGACGGACCGGGCCAGGGGCAGCTCCTCTTCGTGGACCGTGTGGTGTTCACACCCACCTGGGAGCGGGTCGTCACGCCCCTCGTCGACTGGCTGACGGCCCGCTCGGACGTGGCCGCCGACAAGATCGCCCTGACGGGCCTGAGCATGGCGGGCGACCTCGCGCCGCGGGCGGCGGCGTTCGAGACGCGCATCGCCGCCCTGGTGGCGATGCCGGGCTGCGTGGAACCGTGGCTGGGCTTCCCGCCCGAGATCCGGAAGATCCTCACCCCGGACAAGCAACAGACGAACGACATCTGGAACAAGGAAGTCGTCCCCGAACTGCCCCCGGAAGCCGCCGATGTGATGAAGAAGCGGTTCGAACCGTTCTCCGTGCCCGCGATGCTCGAAGCCCGCCAGGGCAAGCTGTTCACCGACTTCTACACCCCGGCCACCCGCATCAAGGCGCTGTCCATCACGGACGTGGTCGGCCGGATCAAGGCGCCGACCCTGGTGCTGGACTACGAGGGCGAGCAGTTCTACCCCGGCCAGCCGCGCCGCATGTACGAAGCCCTCACCTCGCCGAAGGACTACCTGAAGCTGACGGCGGCCCAAGGGGCGCAACTGCACTGCTCACCCATGGCCCCGCAACTGCACTGCGAGGTCGTCTTCGACTGGCTCGACAAGACGCTGGGCCCCTAGCAGACCGGGGCGCGGTGCCGTTCAGGGTGTGGTGCTGCCGGTTTCGCTCTGCGTGGTGAGGGCTTCGGCCTGGGTGGTGAGCCAGGAGGGCGGGATCATCTCGATGTTGCGGCCCGTGTGCTCCGCGGCGCGGAGCAGTGCCCCGGCTGCCGTGGGCAGGTCCTCGGCGGTGCGGGCGCGGGCCGCCTCGGCGAGGGCCTCGGCCGCCGCGGCCTCGGCTGCTCCGGCGCGGTGCAGGGAGGCGGCCGCCCGGTCCGCCGTCTCCGCGGCCCGCTCGTGGCGGCCGGCCGTCCAGTGGGTCCACGCGAGGTTGTGGAGGCAGACCCCCTCGGTGCGCGGGTTCTCCATTGCGGACGCCGCGGCGAGCGCCGCCTCCAGCGATGCCGCCGCCTCGGCGGGCCGGCCCAGCGCCAGCTGGGCCACTCCCTTGGCGTTCAGCGCGTAGTCGGTCGCCTCCTGGACGCCCGCCTCCGCGTAGGCGCGTACGGCACGGTCGCCCGCGGTGATGGTCTCCTCCCACCGGCCCATGGCCAGCAGGGCGGTGAAGCGGGCGTTCCACGCCCGTGCCGCCGTCAGCCGATCCCCCGATGCCGCGGCGATACCGCCGAGCCGGTCGGCGCCGGCCAGGGCTTCCTCTCCCTGGCCCAGGGTGCTGTGGGCGAGGGAGAGGCTCAGGACGGCGTGGGCCTCGGCCTCGGTGTCGCCGTTCTCGTGGGCGATTTCGGCGGCGCGCGCGAGCGCACCGACCGCGTCGGTGAGCCGGCCGAGCTGGCGGTGAACGTCGCCCAGTCCGAACACCGCTTCCTGCAGGGCCTTCCGGTCTCCGAGGCAGTCGGCCAGGTCGGACGCCTCAGTGAAGAGTTCGGCGGCGTGTGCCAGCGGGCCTCCGCTCAGGCGGGCGTGGCCGTAGCCGATGAGGTGGGCGAGGCGTGCGGTGTCGTCGGTCAACTCTTCCTCCACTGTCAGGTGCATCGAGATCGCCGCGAGGGCGGAGCCGTGCCGGGCCATCCAGGGCCCGATGGTCCCGAGGAGCAGCGCGGCGTCGTTCATGTCTCCTGCCCTGACAAGGTGTTCGAACTCGCGGCGGTGCGGGCCCACGTCCTGCAGGCCGCGCCACTGCGAGCGGGGTGGCGCGGTGTGCGCGTACCAGTCGGCCGCCCGCCGCTCCAGGGCGCGGCGTCCCAACGGGCCGTCGGACGGCAGGGCGCCGTAGGCGAGGTCGGCGTCCATGGGGTGCAGGGCGTACGTACGGGTGGCCCGGTCCGCCGACAACATGCGGATGCGGAGCAGCTGCGACATGACGCGCGCGACGTCGAGGCCGGGTGCCACGCCGTCGACGAACCACGCGATGGCCTCGCGCGGCACGGGCGTGCGCAGCACCGCGAGGACGTTGAGGAGGGTGCGGGCGTCGGGGCCGAGCCGGCCGTAGCGGTCCTGCGCGAGGGCGGCGACCACGTCGCCGCGCAGGGTGAAGTCCTCCAGGACGTCCTGGAGGGAGGGGAGTTCGAGGACGTCGTCCGCCATGATGCCCACGAGCAACTCCAATGCGCGCGGAACCCCGTGGACGTGGACGGCCGCACGCAGGAGCTGTTCGTCGGGAAGCTCTGCGACGCCGAGGCTGCCGTCCTGGTCGAGTTCGCGCAGCAGCGCGATGGACTCCTCGGCCGGGAGCCCGTCGGAGAGTTCGACCTCGGCGGCGAAGCGGCGCAGTTCGGGCGCCAGGTGCAGCGGGACCTGCGAGGTCACCAGCAGGCGGGGGGTGTGGCGGGCGCGGAAGAGGCAGTCGAAGAAGGCGTCGAGCTCGGCGTCGTCGAGCCGGCCGTCGTCACCGAGCAGGTCCTCCAGGTTGTCCACCAGGATGACGACCAGCTCGTCGCCCATGGCGGCGAACAGTTCGCCGATCTTGTCCTGCACGGGCCGGTCGGCGGCCCAGACGTCCAGCAGCCGTGCCTCCTGGCCGGGTCCCAGCGCACGGGCGCAGTCGAGGTAGAGGCGTTCCAGGGAGACGCCGGCGGTGCGGGTGCTCAGGTTGACGATCGCCGACGGGAGCGGGGCCCGGCTGTGGCCGGGCCACTCCCCCGCTTCCAGCATGTCCACGACCTTGGCGGCGACCGAGCTCTTGCCCATGCCGCGGCGACCGGTCACGGTCACCATGCGGATCGCCGGATCGGCCAGATGACGCCCTATCAGCTCGCGTGCCTCCGTACGGTCCTTGAAGAGTTCGAGGCCGTGGGTGACCGGCAGCCCGACCACCTTCGAGGCCCGCGGGGCGCTCCTCACCGGCCGGGGGGACGGTTCCGTGCCGGCCTCGGGCAGGGCGTCGGGGTCCGCGATCGCCAGGAGGTCGGTCAGGCTGGTCCGCAGGCGTGCGTCGACGTTGCGCAGCACGTGGTCGATGCGGGCGGCCGTCAGCCGGCCCGGCCCCTCCCAGCGGTGATGTTCCGCCACCACGCCGACGATGAGGCTGCCGGCCCACAGTGCGGCTCCGGACATGCCCGACCAGGGTGACACCTGCGGATCGGGGTCGGCGGCTGCCACGGCGACCGTGATCTCCAGGGTTCCGGTGCGCAGGTTGGAGAGGGCGGCCACGGTTCCGTCGGCCTGGTGCAGTTCGCGGAACTGGCCTCCGTCGGGGCGGCGTCGACGCTTCCACAGTGGGAACCCGGCGGCGTGGACGTCGACGACGGCGTGGCGGTCGTCGCCGATCCGGCCGAACGGTGCGGGCGGGACGGGGGCGGCGTCGGACGGCGGGGCGAACGCGAGGACGGCCACGTCGGTCGTCGCGTCCGACCAGGCCACGTCCGCCGATGCGGCCCACTGGCCGGGCCGGTCGGCGTCGAAGCGGACCTGGATGCCGTCCGCGTCCGCCACCACGTGCTGTGCGGTCAGCACGAGCGTGTCCCCGACCCGGTAGCCCGATCCGCGCCGGCCGGAGCCCGCGGCGGTGGTGACGATCACCTCGGCGATGCGGTGGGGGTCGAGTCCGCTCCGCACCGCTGTCGCCTCAGTCCTCACCGAGCAGTGCGTCGCCGGAGATCAGGGCCGTGCGCTCGGGGGCGTCCGCGGAGACCGGTTGCAGGCTCAGGGTCAGCTTCTGGGTGACGGTCGTGGACCGCTTGGCGCTCGCACTGGCGTCGAACACCCAGAAGCGGACCTTGACGCCCGGCTCGGTCGTCCGTTCCACTCCCACGGTCAGCTCCAGCTCGACCCGCTCGGCTTTGAACCGCAGGTCCGAATCCTTGCCGGCCGACATGGCACGGCTCAGTTCCGCGCGCAGCTGCGCGATCATGTCCGCCAACTCGACCGCGTCGTCCACGTGCAGTCCCCCCATACAGCCGTCTGTCTCAACTCCATTGCCCTGCACGGCACATCATTGCGCATCGGTGGCGCCTGCGGTGAACGGGGTGCGGCCCGAGGAGAGGTCTCCTCGGGCCGCGCCGGTCGGACCGGCCCGCGCCGGCGATGCGGACCGGGGTCGAGCGTGGGCGTCAACGGCCTTCCAGGGCCCTGACGTTGTCGCCGAAGGTCCAGCCCTTCGAGCCGTCCCAGTTGACCGACCAGGCCATGAGTCCCTTCAGCGACCCCCCGAAGGCGTTCCAGGACTGGCCGACCAGGTTCGGCGCCATGTAGCCGCCGCCCGCACCGGGCTGGGCGGGCAGTCCGGGCACCTGCTTGTCGTAGGGCACCTTGATGGTGGTGCCCTGGACGGTCAGGCCGTTGTTCAGGCACGTGGTCTGCGCGGTGAAGCCCTGGACCGTGCCGGCCTGGTAGGAGTCGCCGGAGCAGCCGTACATGCTGCCGTTGTAGTACTGCATGTTCAGCCACCACAGGCGACCGTTGTCGGCGTACTTCTTGATGATCGGCAGGTAGGCGCCCCAGATCGACCCGTAGGTGACGCTTCCGCCGGTGACGTACGCGGTTTCGGGGGCCATGGTGAGGCCGAACCCGGCCGGCATCTGCGCCAGGACGCCGTCGATGATGCGGATCAGGTTGGACTGGGAGGCGGACAGCGTGTTGATGTTGCCGCTTCCGGACAGGCCGGTCTCGATGTCGATGTCGATGCCGTCGAAGTTGTACTTCCTGAGGATCGGGACGACGGTCGCCACGAACTTGTCGGCGACGGTGGCGGAGCTCAGGTCGATGCCGGCGGCAGCGCCGCCTATGGACATCAGGAGCGTCGCGCCGGCCGCCTTGGCCCGGCACATCTCGGCGGGCGTCGAGACCTTGACGCCCGTGTCCATGCCGTCCTGCCACAGGACGGTGCCGTCGGAGAGGATCACCGGGAAGGCTGCGTTGATGACGTTGTATCCGTGCGCGGCGATACGGCTGTCCGTGATGGGAATCCAGCCCAAGCCGGGGTGGACGCCGTTGGAGGCACCGTCCCAGTTCTCCCAATAGCCCTGGAGCACTTTGCCCGTCGGCCTGGGCTTCGTGGGGCAAGTGTCACCCGGCGGGGCGGTGGTCGGTGGGGCCGTCGTCGGCGGGGCGGTCGTCGGCGGAACGGTGGTGGGTGGAACGGTGGTGGGTGGCGTGACGGTCGGCGTGGGGTCGCTGCCGCCGGGGCCGGTGAGCGACACGTCGTCCGCGTGGTACGCGGGCTGCCCGTACCAGCCGTGCAGGTAGACGGTCACCGAGGTGGTGTTCGGCCCAGTGGTGAAGTCGACGCTGAGCCGGCCGTAGGACGGACTGTTCGGCGTCCACGTGGACGGGGTGCCGGTGATGCCGGTGCCGGTGGCGCCCAGGTAGACGTAACTGCCCTGCACATAAGCGCTCAGGGTGTACTGGGAGTTGGGCTGGACACTGACGTTCTGGGAGCACTGGGCGGTGTCCTGTCCCGTCGGCGCCGCCATGAGGGCGGAGGTGCCGGACCGGACCGGGGTGCTGACGGTCGCGGCGGCGGCGCCGGGGCATGTCCAGTCGGTCAGCCCGTTCTCGAAGCCGGAGTTGGCCACGAGGTTGGTGGTGGCTGCGCCGGCCGTGACGGAGCCGGCCACAGCGAGCCCGGTGGCGATGACGGCAGCGGCACTGACCCCTGCGAGAAGGCGCCGTGTGGCGGCGGCGGGTCTGTGCAGGGTTCGCCCGGCATCGGGGCGAGGGCGGACATCGCCCGGCGTACGTGGAGTGCGCGACCTTCGACGGAACATGCTGCGCTTCCTTCCCGCCGAGAATCATGAGCATGACCATGGGCATGACATGCGTGGGGACGTGACTCCCGGCTCGGGTGAGGTGGGGACATGTGGGGCTGCGCCGGACCGGATCGTAGGAGCGCCGACACACCGCGTCAATAGGTCTGGACCAATGGCGGGACATCCGCGGCGGCGTGCGCCGCTCAGCGCGGAGGGGCGCGCCCGTCTCGCGCCATCCGGTGGGCGTCGATGCTCTACGCCCCGTCGTCGTACGTACCCGCCTCGACTTCGAGGGCCAGTTCCTGGAGCACCTCGATCGAGGAGATGTCGGTACGACCCGCGTCGTGGGCCATGGCGAGGCTGGTGAAGGCCAGGCTGAAGCCGGCGACCATCGTGTGGAGGGCCGGGCCCAGGGCCTCCGCGACGTGGCGGGCCACCTGCTGCGGGGAGGCGTCGGCGGGGACGCTGATCGAGGGCAGCATCTCGTTGAGCAGATGGGTGACGACCCCGGCTTCCGCTTCGGGAGGATCGCCGTCCTCGCCACGCTCCACCGCCCGGCGGATCTCCTGGGCCTCGGTGAGGATGCCGATGACTCGCTTGAGGACCTCTGCACGTTCCATCGTCGGAGCCTAGCCACAGTGGCCCCGGGCGGGGGCTCATATACGGGAGTCCAGGGCGTGCCCCCCTCGCGACGCCGGTGTGCCGGGACCCCCGCCGCGGCGGTGCCGCGGAAGCCACAAGAGGCGTCCGTCCGGGCGGTCGGTCGGGGGCGTCGGCCGCCAAGGCCGTGATGCGGTGCCCGGCAAGGGGACACTGGGCGGGGCGCCCCTGCCGCTGCCCACGCAGCCGGAGCGAACCGGGAGGGGCGAGATGGCCGGCATGGCGGAGACCCCGAAGCGCTCCCGGAACGGCGAGGGCGGCGCGGACGGCAGGGATTCCGTCGAGCTCGGTGGCTACCGGAAGGGAAGGGCGACGGCGCGGCGGACAACCTCACCTCGCGCGGGGTCGCCGCGCACGCGCCCCACTACTTCGCCGTCGGTGGCGGCCTGATGCTCGCGATGATCATGGGTCTGGCTACGCTGGTCGGCTTCGACTCCGCGGCGAACCTGGCCGAGGAGGCCAAGGACGCGCACCGCACCGTCCCGCGCGCGATCGTGGGGTCGGTCGTGGCGGCCACGGTCCTGGGCATGCTGTTCCTGATCACGCTCACCGTCGCGATCAAGGACATCCCGCGGATCTCCGCCGCCAGCTCACCGGTGGCGGCGATCATGCGGGACCAGCTCGGTCCGGTCATGGAGCGGGTGCTGCTGGTCGCCATCACCTTCGCGTTCTTCGGCGCCGGGGTCGTGGCGGTGACGGCGTGCGCGCGCCTCGTCATCGCGATGGCGCGCGACGGGCGCTTCCCGGCCCACCGGCTGATGCGGCACGTCACCGCGGACGCAGACCCCGGTCCCGGCGACCGTCCTGATCTTCGCCCTCGGGGTCGTCCTGATGGTCGCGCTGCCGGGCGCCGCGCTGCTGGAGCTGATCACGGCATCGACCTGGTGGGCGGGCTGTTCTTCCTCGTCATGCTGATGGTGGACCGCGATGCGCTGGAGACCGAGCCGGGAGAAACGAGCGAGGCCTTCCGTCCCTGACGCACAGGGTTCGCCCGCCCTCGCCCGGTGGGCGGCCGGCCGGCGTCGGCGCGGCGCGCCCCCGTGGGGCGGGGTCCGGTTCATCCGGCGTAGTACTTGCCGATCTCCTGGCGGTAGTCCGGGTCGCGCAGGTGGTTGTCGCGGTGGAACTCCGGAGCGGCCTTGATCTGCTCCTTGGTGCGGTCCACGTGGACCGTCCTGCTCGCTCCGTCCACGCGCAGGATCGTCCCCGCCGGGAGCAGGACCTCCTTGCCGAAGATCCACACACCGGTGTCCACCACGATGTAGGCGTCGGCGACCTCCTTGGAGTGCCTGTCGATCCTGCCGATATGGCCGTCGACCGCTTCCACGGCGTACCCCGTCAGGTCCTCGCCCGTCGGATGGATGATGCCGGAACGGTAGGCCCACATGTCGTCGGTCATGCCGCAGCTCCTTCAATGGTCGGTGCAGGTGTCGTACTCCGTCCCGCCTGCCCCATGGGCCGGAGCCCACACGCCCGCCCCCGGACCCGGGGCGACCGCCGATCCTTCAGACCCTCGCGTCGACCGCTTCCACCAGCGTGGCCATGACCTCGGCCGCCTCGCGGCCTGTGAGGGCACGGCCCCACCCGACCGAACGTGCCGTTCGGGGTCGGCACCTGGCGTGTCACCGGAGCAGGCGCGGCACCGGTGCGGCATCTTCATGGGGCAGTCGCTACGTGAACAACGACGCGTACGAGCCCCACGTGGAGGTGCCCGATGGGTCCGAGTGGCGGCGGCCAGGGGCAGCCGGACGATGCGCCACCACAGACGGGCACCGAACCGCGAGGGACGGCCACCCCGCCGCCGGGGCCGGCCCGTCCGGAGTTCTGGCGCAGTCCGCTGCGGGGTCCGTGGCTGACGTCGGTGTTCGGGCTGGTCCTGCTGTTCGGGATCACTGTGCTCTTTGTGACGGGTCTGCTGTCGTACGCGGCGTACAACCCCGATCTCGCGGCGGTCAACGACCAGACTCCGGACAAGGGATGGCTCGGCTTCTACCTGTTCCCGTGGCCGACTTCGCCGTACTGGCTCTACCGACTCACCCAGGGCGTCCACGTGACGCTGGGAATCGTCCTCGTGCCCGTCCTGCTGGCGAAGCTCTGGTCGGTCATTCCCAAGCTGTTCGAGTGGCCACCGGTCCGCTCAGCCGGCCACGCCCTGGAGCGGCTGTCCCTGCTCCTGCTGGTCGGCGGCGCCGGCTTCGAGTTCGTCACCGGCATCCTCAACGTCCAGCTCCACTACATCTTCCCGGGCTCCTTCTACACCCTGCACTTCTACGGGGCTTGGGTGTTCATCGGCGCGTTCGTCGTGCATGTGGCCTTCCGCCTCCCCAGGGCACTGCGGGCCGTACGAGCACGGTCCGGGGAGCCCGCGGCGGGTACCGCGGACGCGCTCGGGCTGGTCTCGCCCCGCCCCGCGGCGCCGACCATCTCCCGCCGGGGCGCCCTGGCCATGGTGGGGCTCGGGTCGGTCGCACTGCTGGTCGTCACGGCGGGGCAGAGCATCGGCGGATGGTGGCGGCGGACCGCGCTGCTCGCCCCTCACGGCCGGGACCCGGGTTCGGGCCCGAACGGCTTCCAGATCAACAAGACCGCCGCCTCGGTCGGGATCCGGCCCAGCGACGTCGGTCCCGCGTGGCGGCTGACCGTACGCGGCCCGGGGCGTCAGGTCGACCTGACGTACGAGCAGCTCCTGGCCATGACGCAGCACGAGTCTGCCCTGCCCATCGCCTGTGTGGAGGGCTGGTCGACCCCCGACCAGCGGTGGGGCGGGGTCCGGCTCACCGATCTGGCCGCGCTCGTAGGACTGGGTGTGAACACGCCCGAGGTCCTCGTGGAGTCGGTGCAGCGTGGCGGCTCGTTCAGTTCGGCAGTGCTCAGCGACCACCAGGTCCGCGACAGCCGCTCGCTGCTGGCCGTCCGCGTCAACGGGGCGGTCCTCTCCGCCGACCACGGCTACCCGGCGCGGGCCGTCGTCGCCGGGGCTCCGGGGGTCCACAACACCAAATGGGTCACCCGCCTCACCTTCGGAGAGCCCGTATGAGCGCGCCGACCGCGTTCCGGCGCCGCTACGGCGCCTCCCCGCTGCACCTGCTGCTCGTACTGACTTCCTTCGCCCTTGCCGGGTACGCCGGTCTGCGCCTGTTCGAGGGGGACACCGTGGGGGTGGCCGTCTGGTTCGTCGGTGCCGCTCTCCTCCACGACCTGGTCCTGCTGCCCCTGTACTCGGTGACCGACCGGGCGGCGCAGGCCCTGTTTCTCCGCGGACCCGGCCCCGCAGCACCCGCGCCTCGTGTGAGCGTGAACCACGTCCGCGTACCCGCGTTCGTCTCCGGTGTCCTGCTGCTGGTCTGGTGGCCGCTGATCTTCACCCGGGTCGACCACTACACCGCGGCGACCGCCCTGCCGGCCGACGGGTTCCTCGGACGCTGGCTTCTCATCACGGCGGCGCTGTTCGCGGCATCGGCGGTGGTCCTGGCCGTACGGATGTGGCGCTGGAGCCGGGCTCGGCGGCAGGCCCGCGGCGCGACGAACTGACGTCCGGGCATCACGACGAAGCGTGGGCGCTCCGGTCCGGCCACCGGGCTGCGGCAGCGGCTGCGGCTGCGGCTGCGGCTGCGGCCATGCCCCGCTGCCCCACTGCCCCCCCGTATGACGGAAGTCTTACGTGCACGCGTGGGAGCCCCTCCGCAGGCTGCGCACTGCGTAGCGTCCTCGGCATGCGCGTACTCGTCACCGGAGGGGCCGGGTTCATCGGCTCCCACATCGTCTCCGCCCTCAAGGACCGGGGGCACGAGCCCGTCGTCCTCGACGCCCTGCTGCCCGCCGCCCACCCCGGCACACCGCCCCTGCCGGACGCCGAGTTCGTCCGCGCCGACGTACGGGACGCCGTCGCGGTCCGGGCCGCGCTCCGCGGAATCGACGCGGTGTGCCACCAGGCGGCCATGGTGGGCCTCGGCAAGGACTTCACGGACGCCCCGGAGTATGTCGGTTGCAACGATCTCGGAACGGCGGTGCTGCTGGCGGAGATGGCGACCGCGGGGGTGGGGAAGCTCGTGCTCGCCGGATCGATGGTGGTCTACGGGGAGGGCCGGTACACGTGCGAACGGCACGGAACGGTACGCCCCGGGCCGCGTCGGACCGAGGACCTGACGGCGGGCCGCTTCGAACCCCACTGCCCCGACTGCGGAGCCGAACTCGCGCCGGGCCTGGTCGTCGAGGACGCGCCGACGGATCCGCGGAACGTGTACGCGACCACGAAACTGGCCCAGGAGCACCTTGCGGCGAGCTGGGCCCGGTGCGTGGAAGGCCGGGCGGTGTCGCTGCGCTACCACAACGTGTACGGGCCGGGCATGCCGCGCGACACCCCGTACGCCGGGGTGGCCTCCTTCTTCCGCTCCTCGCTCGCCCGGGGCGAGGCTCCCCGGGTCTACGAGGACGGCGCGCAGCGGAGGGACTTCGTCCACGTCACGGACGTGGCGGCGGCCAATGCGGTGGCACTCGAGGCGGTCGCTGCCCGGCAGGCGGGCGCACTCGCCGTGTACAACACCGGCAGCGGGGAGCCCCACACGGTCGGCGAGATGGCTGCCGCCCTGGCCTCGGCGCACGGCGGACCCGCCCCGGTGGTGACGGGCGAGTTCCGCCTCGGCGACGTACGGCACATCACCGCCGACTCCGCCCGGCTGCGCAAGGAGCTGGGCTGGCGTCCGACGGTCGGCTTCGCCGATGGCATGGCCGAGTTCGCACGGGCCGGCCAGCGCGACTCGGCGGGTGTGACGGGCTGATCCGGGAACCGGCCGACCACTTGGGCGTCGGCCGGTTCCGCAGCGGAGCGGTGGACCGGTGTTCCCGGGTGGGATCCGCCGCGACGCGGATCCCACCCGCTGCCGCCGGCTCCCGACCAGGTGTCCTCGGCCGGTGACGGAGGCTCGGGGTTCAGCCGATGGTGACGACCATCTTCCCGAGCGCTTGGCCGGACTCCATCGCCCGATGGGCTTCGACGATCTCGTCGAACCGGAAGACCCGTGTGGGACGCGCCCGCAGGACGCCGGCCGCGACCTTGGCGTACATCTCGTCGAGCGGCACGTCCTTGAGCGGGAATGCGGGGGTGCCCAGAACGAAGGCGCTGCCGAAGAAGCTGAGCCGGACTCCGCTGGGGAGATCGGCGATCGGGTCGAAGTCGCGTACGGGCTCGAATCCGCCCAGGAAGCCCAGCTGGCACACCCGACCGCGCGGCCGGACCAGGGCCAGCGAGTCACGAAGGACGCTGTTGCCGACGACGTCGAACACCGCGTCGATGCCCGCCTCCCGCACCGCGGCCCGGGCGGCGAGAGCGCCGTCGTCGATGAGCACGTCGGCCGCCCCGAGCTCCTTCAGCAGCGACGCTCGCCGCGGGTCCCGGGTCGTGGCGAAGACGGTCGCGCCGTGGTCGACGGCCAGGTTGACCGCAGCCTGACCGAGCGAGGAGGTCGCGCCCCTCACCAGGACCTTTTCGCCCGGCCTCAGATCGAGATTGCCGAACAGGCCGCTCCACGCGGTCGCGTACACCTCGGGAACGGCCGCAAGGTCGGCCCAGTCCAGCGATGGCGAGGATCGGACGGCGACCACGTTGGTCGCCGGTACGGTCACCATCTCCGCGTAACTCCCGTTGCGGGTGCGCCCCATGCCGCCGAGGATCGCCACCACCCGGGTTCCGATGGGGAATTCACCGGATGCATCCGCCTCCACCTCACCGGCGCACTCGATCCCGGTGACGGCGGCCACCCTTCCCCATGCGCCGCTGCGCATGTACGCCTCGGCGTGGTTGAGGCCGAACGCCTTGACCCGGATCAGCACTTCGCCGTCGGCGGGAACCGGGTCGGGCAGTTCGGTGACGGTGAGGACCTCGGGGCCTCCGTGGGCGGATATGACGATGGCCTTCATGTACCGACTCCATTCTTGAGCAGTCATTCAACTATGGGTGCGAAAGAAGGGCCACCGCGTACGGTGGCCCGTGCGCCCCGCCGTCAGGCGAGAGCGAGGAAGGCGTTGTCGACGATCGCGCGCAGGAGCTTCTCGTCGGGATCGGCCTTCCCGACGACCATCAGCCCCTGACAGGTGGCGACCAGCAGCTTGGCGCTCCCGGCACAGTCCAGTGACGTGCGCACCTGCCCCCGGCGGACCGCGTTCTCCAGCGCGTGGGTCATGCACCGCTCCAGCCGGGCCAGGTGCCCCCGGACGACGGCCGCCGCCTCGTCGTCCTCGGCGGCGTGCTCGATCGCCGTGTTGACGAGCAGGCACCCCTGTCGGCCTTCGGGGCTGAGCAGATCGCGCACCAGACCGTCGAAGTAGCCGCGGATCTCGGCCACCGTCGCCCCCGGGGCCTCCAGCTCGCCCAGCTTCTCGGGCACGACCAGCCGCGAGTAGCGCTCCAGCGACTTCAGGAACAGCGCACGCTTGCCGCCCGGGAAGGCGCTGTAGAGACTGCCCGGCTTGACTCCGGTCGCCTTGACCAGGTCCTCGACCGACACGGCCCGGTACCCGCGCTCCCAGAACCGCAACATGGCTACGTTCAGTACGGCGTCGGGCTCGAATTCGCGTGGTCGGGGCATGGGAGGAGAATAGATGAGCGACCATTCAAAAACAATGCCCGCCGACTGACGACTGACGACTGACGACTGACAGCTGACCGCTGACCGCTGACCGCTGACCGCTGACCGCTGAGGGTTTCCGGCTGCTTCCGGTCCGCATCCGCTCCGCCACCGCGCTATGGCGAGAGGAACGAGAGCAGCAGGTCCGGCCCGTTCGCGCGCAGACGGGGGAAGGCGATGACGGCGGCGACGGCTGCCGGGACGAGGGTCCAGGGTGCTTCGACCCCGAGGCGGCCGCCCGCCCAGGCTCCCGCCCATCCGACGGCGCCGACGAGGACCAGCGCCCCTGCGAGGTGCAGGGTCTCGCGCAGGGCGACCCAGTCGGCCGCCGGGTCGAGGCCGGCCAGTTCCTCGTCCGGGAGGAGCGCGGCGTAGCGGCCTCCGGCGTGACGCTCGGCAACGGTGAGCGCCAGGCCCGACAGGCCGCGTACGGCAGCGGCTCGGTCGGTGTCCAGCCCGGCCTCCGCGCGACGCAGGGCCGATACGACGAGCCGGGCGTGGAGCCGCGCGTTCCTGCGGCGGGGCGAGGACCTCGGAATGCTGCCGGTGCGTCCGGGGGCCGCGAGCAAGGTGCGCTCAAGGGCGCGCAGGGCCCGGGAGACGTCCCCCGCTCTCGCGTGCCGCCGGCCGGCGGGTGCCGTGGCCAGTGCCGAGCAGCACCGGATCAACCGGAGGGCGGAGGCGACCGGCGCGTACTGCCGGTACGCGCGGGTGCGGCCGGTACCGCGTAGCGAGACCCACCACCGCATCACGTACGAGGGGGCGTACATGAGCACCGCGGCCGCGAGCACCACCTGCACCGTTCCGGCGTTCTGCAGCGCCTCGCGTGCAGGGGCGGGCCAGTGGTCGAAGCTCGCCCAGGCCGCGGCCAGGGCTCCCCAGATGACGAAGGTGGTGATCAGGATGAGCTGGTTGGCGTGCCAGAGGGCGAAGGTGCGCCGCCTCACCGCGTCACGGACCGGTGGGGGTAGGGGCAGGGCGGCGCCGGTGGCTGCGAGCCCCGTCTCGGTGTCGGCGGCGACCTTCGCGATGTCGGTGTGGATGACGGCCCAGTTGCCGCGGGCGGTGCCCCGTAGCAGGGGCCAGAGCGTACTGACGGAAGCGTGGGACGGCGGCATCGCTCCCCCCTCCCCTTCCCCCGTGCCCCCGCGGGGGGCGCCGGTCGGAGCCTGCCACATCCGCGGCCGCCGCGCGGCGGCTTTCACATGGCCGACCTGCACCTCCTCACCATGTCGCCGGGATGGTCTCCGGCCGTCAAGTACCCCTGACAGCTGCCCTGTTGGACGAGTCCCGACGTGACCTGCGGGATCCGCTGCCTCGGCGTCGCGTCCGTATTCACCTGTGGGAGCCGGACCGGCCACGTCGGGAGGGAGGCGGCCGCCTTCTTCCGGCAGCACCTCGGCTGAACCCGACGAGGTGGACGGGCCGTTGCGCACGGGCCGGTGAGCGGGCTGTTGCTCACGGGCCGGTGAGCGGGCTGTTGCGCACGGGCCGTTGGTGCGGTCAGACCGTCGGCGACGACCCGGCCTGCGTCGACCGCACATCCTGTGGTGCCCGTGCGGGCTGCGGCGACGGGACCTGAAGGTGCAGGGCGGCCTCGTCGGCGGTGTAGGAGGAGGCGAAGGTGAACGCCCGCGGGGACGGCCCGTGCGCCTGAAGGTCCGCCAGCCGCTCCAGGGCCTCGTCGACGGTCGGGAGGTGACCGGCGGGAACCCACCAGAGGACCAGGTGCGCCTCGACGTGCCGCTCGAACCATTCACGGCGCCGGCGCATCACCTCCAAGTGCCCGCTGCGGTAGGTGAAGTCCCACAGCGCCTCCTGGGTCTCCCACACCGACATGTTGACGATGACGTCCTCGCCCGCCGGCCGCAGTGCGGTGGCGTCGACGGCCCCCTCCTCCACGAGTCGCCACACGAACCCCGGCGCGCTGTCGGCGGCGGCATTGACCGGGTCGAGCAGTTCGACGAACGCGGCCATGCGCGGGTCGTCGAGCGGATGGCGGAGCGTGGCGACGTTGATCTGGGCGAGGTGGACGGCGCGCGCGTCGTGGGGGGGGGGGGGGGCGCCCCCCCCCCCCCCCCCACCAACACCTACCATAAAAAGAAATTATTTAATATGTTATAAATCGTTAAAACGACCAACACCCAAACAACCCCCCCCCCGAGC
>NZ_JBIVAL010000008.1:0-87832 GCF_044745505.1 Streptomyces sp. NPDC086989 | reverse complement strand
ACGGGGGGGGGGGGGGGGGGGGGGGGGGGGGGGGGGGGGGGGGGGGGGGGGGGGGGCCTTGGGGGGGGGGGGGGGGGGGGGCGGGGGGGGGGGGGGGGGGGGGGCCCCCCACCCCCCCCCCCCCCCACGACCCTGATTTCTATGTCAATGGATATTGTTTTTAGAAAGCTGCTCCTCGACCACCACGCAGCACTCCCCCGGCCGGGCGTCCATGCGCGCCCGGACGGGACCGTCGGCGCCGAGCAGCCCCTCCAGCAACGCGAGGTTCATGCCGCAGACGAGCGGCGGGAAGCCCTCCGCGACCGCGTGGAAGGGGCAGTTGCGCATGCGGACGACGGGTGCGGCTGCTTCGGCGTACGCCAGATACGGTTCATAGCCGCGCGCGGCCAGCACCTCCATGGCCTCTTCGAGGCCGGCGCAGGGCGCGGCCGGTCCCCGCAGGGCCTCACCCCGACGGCGCCCGGCAGCGCAGAGCTCGGCATCCAGCCCGGCCTGCTCGGCGGCCTCGGCAAGCAGCTCGGCGGCGGTGCGGTAGTCGCGTGCGGGCAGCGAGACCGACCGCTCGGCCCGCGCCCGCGTGTACACCTTGGCGGGGCGGCCCGCCCCCGGTCCCGAGCGGCCCGTCAGGCGACGGCTGCCGCTCTCCAGCAGTCCGGCCTCGGCCAGCTTGTCCAGGTGGTGCGCGGCGAGCGTGCGCGCCACCCCCACCGCTTCGGCGGCCTCGTTGCGGCCGACCTCGCGGCCCTGCGCCGCCACGTACTCGTACAGACGGTGCCGCACCGGATCCTGCAACACCGCGATCACATCGATGTCCTTCACCCGGCCATTCTAGGAACAACGCAGATTGGAGATAGAGCGGCGGCCGGGGCGGCCGGCCACACCCTCACCCTCGGGCTCGAAGCCGCCCGGCAGGTCTGGAGGAGCGCCGCGACGGGGGCGGTGAGGACGGTCAGGGGCGAAGGCGGCGCCTTCGGCCCGTGACCCGGCGCCGCGGTTTCGGAATCCGCAATTCCGGGGACGGTGTCCCAGCATCGCCGTGTTCGTCCCCGCCCGCGCCGTCGTCCGGGACCCCGGCCGCGCGGCTGCGAGGGTCCCCGACGCCGCCTCCGCCCCGCCTCCCCCGCGACTTCCGCGGCAAGGGCACGTGGATCGTCCGAGACCTGGACATCACGGTGCCGTTCACCTGGGCGGGCAGGGACGGCGACAGCCAGATGATCGCGGGGGGCCCGCAGTACCCGATCTGGTTCACCAAAACCTCTACGACCCCGAACTGGACGAGTGGCTGGTCATGGACACCTTCGAGCACCGACCCGGAACCGTGACGCTTCCCCGGCGGTGCGCATCGCCCGGGTGAGCACGGCCCGGTGAACGCGGCCCCACCCCAGCCCGACGGCGCCGTCGGTCCAAGTACGGGGCCGGCCTGCCCATCGCGTCGGCAGTCGCCGACCGGCTGCCCGCCCCGGCCGTCTGACGGCCCCGCGCCTCGGGCAGGGCGGAGGGAGCCTGCTGCGGCCTGTGATCAGCCGGTGTGGTCGGGGTTCGTCCAGTCGTATTCCATCTGGAGGGCGGTACGCCGGGCGAGCTGCTCACCGAAGAGCCGGCCCACGATGTGCAGGCTGGCGTCGATGCCCGCGCTGATCCCCGCCGAGGTGACGATGTCGCCGTCGTCGACCCACCGGACATCCGTGCGCACCCGGACGTCCGGCCAGCGTTCGGCCAGTTCGCCCTGGTCCTCCCAGTGGGTCGTGGCCGGACGGCCGTTCAGAGCCCCGGTCGCGGCCAGCAGGAAGGCCCCGGTGCAGATGCTGAACGTCAGCGAGGAGGTCTTCCGGCGACGGGCCAACCAGTCGATGACGCGCGCGTCGGCCTCGACCGCCGTGGTGACGCCGCCGGGGATCACCAGCACGTCGAAGGGCGGGTCCTCGTCGAGGGTGTGATCCGCGACGACCTTCAGCCCGCCGCGGGCGCGGACCGGTCGGTCGGTCGCCGCGACGGTCAGAACACGCAGCAGCGGCTCGTCGGCGGCGGTCCGGGCCAGCCGGCCGGCGGTGCTGAAGACCTCGAAGGGGCCTCCCATGTCGAGTACCTCGACCTCGTCGAAGACGAGCATCCCGAAGGTGAGCGGAGCGGTGGTGGCAGGTTTCATGCCGCAAGCTTCGGTCCGCGCGGCCATCACGTGCCAGTGTCGTGAACGGCGTGCACCGCTAGGATTCCGTCATGCGCCACCACCGGATCGCCTGCCTCGCCTTCGACGGGATGGCCCCGTTCGAGCTCGCCACGGTCGCCGAGGTGTTCGCGGTGTCCCGGCCGGAGCTGGACGTGGAGTGGTGGTACCGGTTCGAGCTGTGCGCCGAGACTCCCGGTCCGCACCGGGTCGTGGGCGGCTTCGACATCGTGGTGCACCACGGCATCGAACGCCTCCGGTACGCCGACACCGTCGTCGTACCGGGGGTGGCGGACGTACGGCACGACGTCTCCCCGGCCGTCCTGGACGCGCTGCGGGCAGCGCACGCACGAGGGGCGCGAGTGCTTTCCATCTGCACCGGGGCGTTCGCGGTGGCCGCCGCGGGCCTGCTCGACGGCAAGGAGGCGGCCACCCACTGGCGCCACGCCCGCCTGCTCCAGGAGCGCCATCCGCAGGTGACGGTCAACGCGTCGGTGCTCTACGTCGACAGTGGATCCGTCATCACCGCCGCCGGAACCGCGGCCGGCATCGACGCCTGCCTGCACGTCATCCGCAAGGACCACGGCGCCGCGATTGCCGCGCGCGTGGCCCGCCGCATGGTGGTGGCCTCGCACCGCGAGGGCGGCCAGGCCCAGTTCGCCGAGCACCCGGTGGCCGAATCGCCGTCCGACGGCCCGATCGGCGTCGCCGTGCAGTACGCGCTGGACCGGCTTCACCTGCGTCTGACCTCGGGTGAACTGGCCGCGGTCGCACACCTGTCGGTACGGCAGTTCGAGCGCCGGTTCGCCGATGCGACCGGACTGCCGCCGGGACGCTGGATCACGCACCAGCGGATCCGGGCCGGCGCCGCACTGCTGGAGACCTCGGAGGATCCGATCGACGCTGTGGCCGGCCGCGTCGGCCTGACCGTCGCGGGCTTCCGTCACCACTTCGGGGAGACGATGGGCGTCAGCCCCTCGGCGTACCGGCGTCAGTTCCGGCAGTGACCCGCCCGCTACGGCTCGGACCACGGCCGCCAGGGCGTCGACGAGCCGGCCGACGCCGGAGGTGACGGGGGGTGGGCGCGCGTGGCGACGCCACGTTCGGGGCGGACCTCACGGCACTGGGGAAGGGCTTCGCCCGGTGGCCCTTCCGCCGGGTCCCCGGGTCCCCGGGTCCCCGGGTCCCGAGGTCGTCTTACGCGCCTGCGCTCAGTACGTCCCGCTGGATCTGACGGGCGATCGAGCGGCGTACCGATGCGGAAGCGGTGGTGGCGACTTGAGAGGGAAGGTCGAGTCCGCGACTGATCGCGTCGTACGCGGCCCGGTGGGCGGCGGGGAGCTCGCTCCGGTGCAGCCTCAGATCCTCTTCGACGAGACGGCGCAGCTCGTCGACGTTCTGAGGGGTGAGGCGCTTCCTCCCCCGGGCGAGCGCGTCGACGAAGCCGGTGCAGCAGGCGGTTCCGGGAACGGTCTCGGAGATCTCCTCGGCGAGGCCCCAGAGCCGCCCCTCCAGCCAGGGGGCGTCGGGCTGACCGAGGGAGAGCCCCACGGGCTGCTCCGCAGCATCGGTCGCGGCATCGGTCCGGTGCTTCGCCATCTGTTTGGACACGGCGGGCTGACTCATGTCGGTGACGTGCGCGATGCGTTCCTGCGTCCAGCCGAAGCCCGCAAGAAGTTTGATCATTTCGGCGCGCAGCCTCCGCATCTCCTCGCCCGCGCGGATGACCTCGTTCATGCCGGCCAGGATCCGCTCGGCCTGCTTCTCGGTCAGCACCTCGGGGGGCTGATGCGCACTCTCTCCACCTGACATAACCCGGTTATACACCAATCCGCGACGGCCTCGCCCGCACCCCCGGCCTCCGCGGCAGACGGCTTCCGGCCACCGGGGCCGCCGCCCCGTCAGGGCTTCCGGAGCTTAGCCGCGTAGTCCGGTACGGCGTTCTGGAGGTCCTTGGGCGGGCGCACGTATCCCGTCGACGGGGGACGCGGCGGAAGGTCGAACGAGGGCAGGGGAACGTCCTCGTACGGGACCGAGGACAGCAGGTGGGCGATCATGTTGAGCCTCGCACTGCGTTTGTCGTCGCTCTCGACCACGTACCAGGGCGAGTCCGTCGTGTCGGTGTGCACGAGCATCTGGTCCTTGGCCCGCGAGTACGCCTCCCACCGGGTGAGGGACTCCAGGTCCATCGGGGAGAGCTTCCACTGCCGTAGCGGATCCTGCGTACGGCGGCGGAAGCGTTCCTCCTGTACGGCGTCGCTGACCGAGAACCAGTATTTGCGGAGCAGGATCCCGTCCTCGACCAGCATGCGTTCGAAGACGGGGCACTGACGCAGGAACAGCTGGTGCTCGGCGGGCGTGCAGAAGCCCATGACGTGCTCCACTCCCGCGCGGTTGTACCAGCTGCGGTCGAAGAGCACGATCTCGCCCGCGGCGGGCAGGTGCTCCACGTAGCGCTGGAAGTACCACTGGGTGCGCTCCCGTTCCGTAGGCTTCGGAAGGGCGGCGATGCGGGCCACTCGCGGGTTGAGGTGCTCCGCGACCCGCTTGATCGTGCCTCCTTTGCCCGCCGCGTCGCGGCCCTCGAAGACGACGACCAGTCGGGCACCCTCCGCCCGTACCCATTCCTGGAGTTTGATCAGCTCCGTCTGGAGCCGCAGCAGTTCCTTCTCGTAGGCCGCCTTGCCGAGTCCCATGGCCTCTCCTCCCCGTCGTCGCCCAGCGCTTCGATCAAGTCAGTCACGTCCGGCTTCCGCGCGCAACGACGTCCGTCGGGCCCCAGCGTGTCGATACGCTGGTCGCGGGTCGGGGCGTACGGCCTGGGGGCGGAGGGGAAGCGCGTGGGTGTGGGGGATCCGTTGACGCAGGTGCCGAGGATGCGGCTGGACGAGCTGCTGGACGAACTCCAGGTGCGCATCGACGCCGTGCGCGGCACCCGCGACCGGGTTCACAGCCTGCTGGAGGCCGTGGTGTCGGTGGGGCGGGAGCTGGATCTCGCCCAGGTGCTGCGGCGCATCGTGGAGGCGGCCGCGCTGCTGGTGGACGCCGAATACGGAGCACTGGGCGTGATCGGCCCCGACGGCCGCACCCTGGTCCAGTTCCTGACCGTCGGGCTCACCGATGAGGAGATCGCCGAGATCGGTCCGCTGCCGGCGGGCCACGGCCTGCTCGGCGAGGTCATCCACCACCCGGAGCCGTTGCGCCTCACCGACCTCGGCACCCATTCCTCCTCCTACGGTTTTCCGGCGCACCACCCGCCCATGCGCACGTTCCTGGGCGTGCCGATCCGGGTCCGCGACGAGGTGTTCGGCAACCTCTACCTGACCGACAAGCGGGGCGGAGTCGACTTCGACACCGAGGACGAGACCGTGATCTCCACCCTGTCGGTGGCGGCGGGCGTGGCGATCGACAACGCGCGGCTCTACGAGGGGGCGCAGCTCCAGCAGCGGTGGCTCAGGGCGAACGCGGAGATCACCGAGAGCCTGCTGTCCGGCAGTTCGCGCCCGGCGGTGCTGGAGCTCATCACCCGCCGCGCCCGGGAGATCACCGCTGCGCGGCTCGCGGACATCGCCATGCCCGTGGCCGGTGTCGACGGCCTGGTCGTGGAGTTCGCCGCCGGGGCGGACCGGTCCGCGCGGCAGGGCCTGGTCGTCCCGTTCACCGGTACGCTCTCGGGGACCGCGCACCGGGCCGGCCGGCCCGTGACGGCCGTTCTGGCCCCCAAGGACGAGCGCTACCCTGCCGAGGCCCAGGTCCGGGAGGGCAACGGGCTGGGGCCTGCCGTGGCCGTCCCGTTGGGCACCGCGGGCGGGGACAGCCGGGGCGTACTGCTGCTCGCGCGCCCGGCGGGCGGCCCCGTGTTCGGCGAGGGCGAGCTGGAGCCCCTCGTCGCCTTCGCGGGCCAGGCGGCGCTCGCCCTGGAGCTCGCGGAGCGGCGGCGGGACGCGGAGCAGATAGCGCTGCTGGAGGAGCGTGACCGGATCGCCCGGGACCTGCACGACCTGGCGATCCAGCGGCTCTTCGCCACCGGCATGACCTTGCAGAGCGCCGCCCGCCTCGTGGAGCACGAAGGAGCTGCCGAACGGGTCGGCCGGGCGGTCGACGACCTGGACGAAACCATCAAGATCATCCGGTCGACGATCTTCGGGCTGCGCACCAGGGACCGCGAGAGCGCACCCGGCCTGCGAGCACGGGCCGCCCGCGCCGTCGGCGACGCGGCCACCACCCTCGGTCATCCCCCGCGCCTCAGCATGGAGGGACTGCTCGACACCGACGTACCCGCCCAGATCGCCGACCACGTGATGGCCGCACTGGGCGAGCTCCTCAGCAACGCCGCCCGTCACGCGCAGGCCACCCGGGTGGGCGTGGGACTCAGGGCGGCCGACGGCGAGATTGTGCTGACCGTTTCGGACAACGGCACGGGCATTGCGCCCCGGGGGCGCCGAAGCGGTCTGCGCAACCTCGACGAGCGGGCTCAGGGCCTCGGTGGGTCGTTCACCGTCGAGAGGCCGCAGGAGGGGGGCAGCAGGCTCGTGTGGCGGGCGCCGCTGCCGAACGGCAGCTGAGGAACAGCCCTGACGAGGACCGCAGTCGTCAGCACGCCGCCGGCGCGGGTCGCGGTGGCGCGGGGCGCGGTGGCTCCGCCTCCAGGCGGAATCCGGTGACGAGGTCCGGGCGGATCCGCAGGGCGCCGGTCATCGCCTGCGCCACCCACGGGTGCACCAGGTCCGCATACCGGTCGGCATCGTCGGCGTCCGTCACCGGGCTCGCATAGCCGGTGACGACGACGCTCCAGCCGAGGTGCGTGTCGGGATCGATGACGTCCGCTTCGTAGGCCACCACCACACCGGGAGCGTCGGCCGGTGCCGCCGCCAGAGAGGCCAGGGCCCCGCCCTCGTGGATCCGGATGACGATGTCCTCCCCGTCGACGACATGGTTCACCGGCCGGACGGCGGGCAGCGCGTGCTGCGTGAAGACGATGCGTCCCAGTGACACCGTCGCAAGGAGTCTCAGGGCCTCCGCCCTGTCCAGTTCCCGCATGTGGCGGGCGGCCGTCGCGGCTCCCGCCCGGCCGGCGGGTCGCCGTTCGGCTTCATGATCCATCGTGTGCACCTTCGTCCGGCCCCGATCCGCCCTCGCGGCTTCCGATCTCCCAGCCTCCCTCGTGAGCCGGCGGCGGATCCAGGGCCGAACGGTCCCCTTCGGAGGGCCGGATCCGGACAGCTCCGCGATCACGAGACGACGAATTCCAGGTGCTGGTCGGCGGTGAGCACCCGCATGGACTTGAACACCAGGGGCGGCACGTCACGCAGCATCAGGCGTGTCCCGCTCTCACGGCAACGGCGGTCCAGACGGACGAAGAGGTCGATGCCCGCGCTGTCGCAGAAGGACAGGCCGCGCAGATCGACGATCAGGTTCCGGTGGCCCGCTCCGGCGAGCTCTCGCAGTCGCGGACCCACGTGCTGCGCCGTGTAGAAGTCGAGCTCTCCGGCCAGGGAGATTCTCAGACCGCGGTCGTCCCGGGCCACGGTCTTCAGGTCGATCAAGGCGGTCGTCATGGTGTCCTCCGCGCTGCGTGCGGCTCCATGGAGTCGCGCCGATCCCCGTGCGCCCTCAGTCCATCGTTCGCCGCGGGTGCCCGGGAAGGCCCGGCAGGCCCTGCGGACAGGGCCGAAGGTCCCTCTCCGGGGCCCGACCGGTACCTGCGGTGCGGTGCGGCCTCGGCGACAGGGGCCGATCGGCCCTGTCCGCAGGGCCGGACGGCAGGCAGGATGCGGGTGTTCGTGCGTCCGTGGGACGGACCCATGCGAAGGAGTTGCGTCATGAACGGCAGCGGTACCCCCTCCCCCGCGACGGAGCCCATCAGCATCTTCCTGCTCGACGACCACGAAGTCGTCCGCCGTGGTGTGCACGACCTGCTGGACGCCGAACCCGACCTGACCGTGGTGGGCGAGGCGGGCACGGCGCAACAGGCACTGGTCCGCATCCCCGCGCTGCGTCCCCGGGTCGCCATCCTGGACGTCCGGCTCCAGGACGGTGACGGGGTGAGCGTCTGCCGTGAACTGCGCTCGCGGATGCCCGGACTGGCATGCCTGATGCTCACGTCGTTCGACGACGAGGATGCCCTCCTGGACGCCGTGATGGCGGGGGCCTCCGGCTACGTCCTGAAGCAGATCACCGGCACCGACCTGGTGACCGCCGTACGTACGGTCGCCGCCGGCCAGTCGATGCTCGACCCCGGGGCCACCACGCGGCTAATGGCCCGCATGCGCGGCGACGCGCCCAAGGAGAACAGGGCCCCCGGCCTGCCCGGCTTCACCGACCGGGAGAAGGAGATCCTGCTCATGGTCAGCGAAGGCCTCACCAATCGGGAGATCGGCCAGCGGCTGTACCTCGCGGAGAAGACGGTCAAGAACATCATCTCGCGGCTCTTCGTCAAACTCGGCGTGGAACGGCGCGTCCAGGCCGCGGTGATCGCCAGCCACGCGCTGACCCCGCCGGGCCGCCGTCCGGTCCCGGCCGGGGAGTGACCACCCTCCTCGGGACCCGTAGCGAGGAGGCCCAGGGGCGACCGGGCCGGGGTCCTCGGTCCGGCGGGGGCCCGGGTGGGCGGGCACGCCGGTGCGGCCCGCCCACCCCGGCGGTCATTCCGCCGCGACGGTCTCGTTCACGATCCACGCGCCGAGTTCTTCGGTCATGGTCGTGTGTCCCTCGTTGCGGCCCGCGCACACGAAGGCGTCAAATGCGCTGTGCTCCGGTGCGATCGGACGGTAGAGCGCCTTCGGGTCGTCGATCTCCGCCGCCGCGACGGCGCTGACGCTGGGGATGAAGCAGGACGTGACGATGAACTCGGGGTCCACGGTGTTGCCGAGAAGCGTCATGAGGAGACCGGCCAGGCCGTAGCTGCCCGGGTCGCCGGCGGGGGACGGCATGGTGAACAGGCCTCCGGGAGCGCCGTCGACGTCGGGCAGCCCGCTGGTGCGCACCAGGGTCGGCTCTTCGCCCGCCTTCTGCAGCCTGGCGACCATCTGGTCGCCCTGGGCCTGGGTCTTCAGCCACGTGTCGACGAGCGTTTCGCCGTCACACCTCACGGCGGTGGCGTCGGGCTTGACGCCGTTGCCCGTTCCGGTGTCCACGCCGTTGGCTACACCGATCTTGCGCATGTTGCGCGGCCATCCCCCGAGCTCGTCGAGCTTCATCAGGAACTCCACCCTCTCCGGGGCCTGTTCGGGGGTGTCGACGGCCTTCTCGATGTGCCACCGCGCCATCTGCTTCGCGGCGGGGCTGTTGAGCAGCCCGGAGAACTGGCGCAGGACGGGCCCGATGGCGGGAGCGTCTCCCCACTTGTCCGTCGCGTAGTGCGTGAAGGCCTGGAGGGCGATGGGGAACCACGCGCCCTGGTGGGGGGTGTCGTACGAGAAGTAGAGGGACGTCTCGTGGTCGGGGAGCGCGGGGTCCTGTTCCATCTTGGCCAGCGCGTACCGGGTGACCAGTCCGCCCATGCTGAATCCGCCGACGGCCAGCCTCGCCCGGCCCACCCGCTCGCTGACGGCCCGGCGGATGCATTCGATCGCGGTGTCGGCATTGTCCGTGATCGACGCCGTGCGGTCCGTGAGGCCGAGGATGATCACGTCTCGGCCCGCCGCGTGGAATTCGGAGATGAAGCGGTAGTTCCCGTTCTCCTCCAGCCCGTGCCACAGCTGGTCGAGGTTGCTCGACCCGCCCGAGAAGCCGTCGCAGAGGATGACGGGCCTGATGAGCTGCCTGCGGTTCAGCGGACTGTAGTAGACCCAGGCGGTTCCGCCGGCGAGGTTCCATTCGTCGTGCGGTTCCGGCGCGGGCGGGTGCGAAGAACGGGCCCCGGGAGAGACGGGGCCCCAGACGTCGACGACGGGTGCAGACATGATCAGCTCACTCCTTGCGCAGTTCACAGGCTCGCAGACAGGGCGGGCCCGTCCCGCCGTCAGCGCGAGATCAAGACCGCCGACCGCCATGGTCGCAGACCGCGAGCATATGACTACGCAACGTGCGCGACGCTGTGCAATCCCTTGCGCACCACCCTCCCCACCAGCTCACGACTGCATCTCCCGCCACTTCCGTAACAGGGCGCAGCCCCACAACAGGGCGCAGCCCCACTACAGGGCGGAGCCGCGTCCTAGCGCCCTGGCGTGGCCGGGGCTCCGGGTGCGGCCCCGTCCGCCCGTACCGCGGGGTCGCGCCGGGCGCGCGGACGGGAGCGGGAGACGGCCACCCCGGCCAGGCACAGCAGGCCGCCCAGCAGGGTCAGCCAGGCCGGCACCTCACCCAGGAGGATCCAGCTCAACAGGACGACGATGGCCGGCACGGCGTAGGTCGTGGCACCGAGCTTCCCGGCCGGCATGCGCGCGAGGGCGTACGTCCAGGTGGTGAAGGCGAGGGCGGTCGGGACCACGCCCAGGTAGACCATGTTCAGGGTCGCGGAGAGCGGGGCCCTCGGTATCTCGGCCACCAGCCGGCCGGTGAACGGCAGGCAGGCCACGGCACCGACCAGGCAGCTGTACGCGGTGATCTGCAGCGGCGTCCCGAACGACAGCGCCGGCTTCTGCACGACGACGCCCGTCGCGTACGCCACCGCGGCGAGCAGGCACAGCGCCACGCCGAGCAGCGAGGTCGAGCCGTCACCGCCGGACGACATCGACAGGCCGACGACCACGGCGCCTGCGAAGGAGACCGCCATGCCCGCCAGCAGTCGCGGCGGCAGGGCCTCGCCGAGCAGGCGCGCGGCGAGGAGTGCCATGAGGATCGGCCCGGTGTTCACGAGCAGGGAGGCGGTTCCGGCGTCGACGAGGCGTTCCCCCCAGTTCAGGGCGACGGTATAGCCGGCGAACCACACGATTCCCGATACCAGGACGCCGCGCCGGGCGCCGCGCGGCGGCAGGCCCTCGCGGCGCAGCAGGAGCAGCACCACGAGGACCAGCGAGGCGGCGAGCAGCCTGCCCAGGGCGAGCGCCCCGGGCGAGTAGGCGGCTCCGGCACTGCGGATGGAGACGAAGGCGGACGCCCAGGCGAACACCGAGCAGCAGACGGCGCCGACGGTGAGGAGGCCGGGAGGAAGGGCACGCGGGAGGGTCTTCATGCCTCGACTCTACACGTAACACTTCGGCGAGCACCGAAATATTTCTGCCGCAACTTTCCAGCGGCCAGCGAGGCCCGGGGACCGTCCGCTAGCGCCATGCCTGCGGGGTGAGTCCCAGCAGTTCACCGAGGGCCTCCTCCCCCGCCCCCGTCACCAGCAGGCCCCGGCCGCCGCCCTCCGGGCGTACCACCCAGCCCTCGTCCAGCGCCCGGGCGCACAGCCTCGCCCCGACCAGGCCGCCCAGGTGGCGGCGGCGCTCGGTCCAGTCCAGGCACGAGCTCGCCAGCGGCCTGCGCCCCCCGCTCGTCACGTCGACGCCCGCCCGGTGGCACCAGTCGAGCCCGTCCCCGGTCAGCGCGAAGACGGCCTCCGTGCGCAGCAGGCCCCGGTGTTCCATCGCGTCCGTCACCGCCATGCCCAGCCGCCCCGCGAAGTGGTCGTAGCAGGTGCGGGCCCGCGCCAGCGGATCGGGCGCGGCCACCACCGGCACGGCGTGCGCGGCGTCCCGGCCCGGCACGGCGTAGGAGGCCAGTTCGTCCACCAAGCGGGCCGTGGCGGCGTCGGCGATGCGCACGTAGCTGTGCCGTCCCTGCCGCTCGGTCACACAGATCCCCGCATCGAGGAGCCGGGTCAGGTGCCCGCTGACGGTGGAGGGGGCGACGCCCGTGATCCGGGCCAGCTCACCCGCCGTCCAGGCACGCCCCTCCAACAGGGTCATGCAGATGGCGGCCCTGGTCTCGTCGGCCAGGGCGGCGGCGAGAGAGGCGAGCCGTGCGGCAGGGGCAGGTGCATCCGTCGGCGCGGAGGCAGGTGTCTGGTCCATGCGTCCAGAGTGCCTCATCGTTTCGGCATTCGACGAATGGTTCCATGCATCGGGCTCGATGCCGCGCGATGCGCGGCTCCAGCGGCACCATCGGCTTCCGCGTGGCCGCGGACGGCGCCACGCCCGCGTGAGAGCCGGTCACGACTCCGTGCGGGGCGCTTCCGCGGCCGGCGCGGCCGCCGCGCGACGCTTCATGGTGACGACCGAGGCCCTGGCCAGTGCCACGGGGTTCAGGAAGCGCAGCGGACCGATCAGACGGGACACGACCAGGTACATGTGCCGGGCTGCCGCTTCATCGCGCGCCGCCGCCGAGAACATCAGCCGCTCCACGGGACCTGATCAGCGGATCGAGGGTGCTGCGCCGGATGTTGTACGCGTACGGCAGCGCGGGGCCCTGCGCCGCGGCCCTCGGCTCGATCCACCCCCAACGGGTGAACCAGCGGGCCTCGTTACGGACGGCTCCCGCCTCTTCGAGGGCCGGGACGAGGCCGAGCTCGTCCAGCACGGGGTAGGCGTTGGCGGTGATGGAGTGGGTGCACAGGACCTTGTACGCCCCGGGGTCCGAGCGACGCTCCAGAAGCGCGACGCTGACACCGCGTCGGGCGAGCAGGATCGCCGCGGCGCTGCCGGCGAGACTGGCTCCGCTGATGACCACGTCGTAGTCGTATGCCGCACTCTCAGGCCTGGTCATGTGCTGATCGCCGCCTTCGGTGGGTGGTGCCGTGTGGGAGCGGTGCAGCGCCATGATCGGCGCCCCGCGGGGGGCCCACGGCGCGGGGCGCGTGGACCCCGCCAACACGATCAGCGTGCGGGGCCTCGGCGGTTGAACGGCAGCCGGCCGAGCAGTACCGCCAGGCCGCAGGTGTCGGTGACCGCGGAGAAGACGAGTCCGGCACCGATCGCCCCGGACAGCAGGGGGAAGGCCGGGTGTACGAACACCCCGAGGAGCAGTCCGAGCAACACGGTGGCGCCGGCGGTGAACCGGACCTGCCGTTCCATCGCCCAGACGGCCCGTACGGGCCCGGCGGGATGCACCAGCCGGTGCCCGGCCGCCACCCAGGCACGGGTGCCGCCGGTCAGGCCGGAGGCGGCGATGCCGTGGACGGCGAGTTCCGTGACGGCGCGCTCCGAACGCCCCCCGGAGGCGCACACCATGAGCAGGGGCCTCCGCTCGGCGGCCTCCCGCAGTTCCGGCACGCTGCGAGCGAGCCGGTCGAGGGGCACGTTGCGGGCGTCCGGCAGGTGGCCGGTCGCGAACTCACCCGGAGTGCGGACGTCGACGACGGTCAGCTCGCCGAGGCGCGGCTGCGCCTCGCTGACTCCGGTGGCGCGGGAAACGGTCATGGCGGAACGCGTCCTTGGAGAGGGCGGAGGGCGGAGGGCGAAGGGACCGCCGGGTCGCGGCTCGACGCACGAGCGGGGAGGCCCTGCCGGGGATACTAGGCAGTGCCGAGGGCCCCGTCCGGGACCTCGCGCGACCGCCACGAGCCCGCCACGCGACCGCCATGTTGCCGCAACAACACCAACCCGGGCCGGCCATCCTCGCCGCCGCCGGCCCGCGACCGCTGGGCGACGGCGGGCCGATGGCGGCGACGACGGCCCGCCGTCGCTCCCCGGGGGCCGGGGCCGGGGCCGCCCGGTCGGCACCCGTGCGCCCGGTGCCGGCCGCGCCTGTGCGAGACCCCCGCTCGCGCGGTGGCTACTTGTCGGCGATGAGCGTGCCGGCCGCGCCCCAGCTGTCGGCCGGGACCTCGTGGATCCACACCTGGACGGTCTCGGCCGGGATCTTGTACGCGTCGACGAAGGCGTCCGTGACCCGCTTGACGAGCTCACGCTTGAGCTCGACATCGCGCGGACCCTGCTGGACGGTGACGATGGGCATGACCGGACTCCCTTGCCAGCGGCGGCTCCCCGGCTCTTCCGGGTCGCTCACCGACGGACCCCAGTCCATCGGATCCGTATCGCCCGGCCAAGGAGCAGACCGCGACGGCAGCGATCAGCTTTCGTGATCGCTGCCGGCCGGGGGTGTCGGGGGTGTGGTGAGTGCCTTCAGGAGTACGTCGACGACAGCGGGCCGGTGCCCGCTGCGGACGGCCAGGCCGATGGGCAGGGCCAGGCCGGGGGCACGGAACGGACGGAAGGCGATCCGGGGGCTGAGCAGCACCCGGGCGTGGGCCGCGTACACCACGGTCCACAGAGGTGTGGAGCCGGCGCCGATGGTGGCCAGGGTGTCCTGCAGCGAGCCGCTGACGGGTCCCGGCAGCGGCTCGAAGCCGGCCGAGTGGCAGGCTCCGACGACCAGGTCGACCAGGACCGGGTTGTTGCGGCGGGCGGTCAGACAGAGTTGCAGGCCGGCCAGGTCGGCCAGGGCCAGTTCCGGTTCACGGGCCAGCGGATGGGCCGCCGGGAGGGCCGCCACCAGGGGGTCCTCCCACAGGCGCAGGATCCGTACGCCCGGTGCGGGCTCCAGCGAGCGTACGAAAGCGGCGTCGAGCCGGCCGTCCGCGACCTGCTCCAGGCGCTCGCGGGCCGGGGCCGAAACCAGCTGGACCGCGGTGCCGGGGGCCAGGGCCGCCACGTCGCCCAGCACCCGGTCCAGGTGTTCACCGAGGCCGGTGCTGGTGCCCAGGCGCAGGCCGGCCCGTTCCCGTACGGCGGACCTGGCCCGCTCGGCGGCGGCGAGCACGGCCCGCGCCTCGGGCAGCAGCCGCTCTCCTGCACCGGTGAGCCGGACGTGACGCGGCGAGCGGTCGAAGAGTGCGGCGCCCAACTCCCTTTCCAGACGCTGCACTTGCTGGCTGACCGCCGACTGGACGATGTGCAGCCGATCGGCGGCCCGCCCGAAGTGCAGTTCCTCGGCGACGGTGACGAAATAGCTCAGCTGCCGCAGTTCCATCCGCCGACTCTAACCGTCACGGCCGGGCGCCGTTCACGTGTCCGCGAGCGCAGGGTCGGGGAGGCGGGAGGGACCGGCACCCCCGGCGGCGGGGTTCCGGCTACCGTGCGCCGGCCGACGAACCCGCCAGTGAGGGGGCTCCGTTCGGGTTCTGCGACACCGCTCCCGGCGGGTCGAGCTGCTGCTCCATGTCGTCGAGGGCGCTGCGCATCGCGGCGATGCGCAGGCGGAGCTCGTCCGCGCCCGCTGATGGCACCCGAACCGCGTGCCCTGCGGGCTGCCGGTCGGCGGCCTGTTCGGCGCGCTTCGCCTCCTCCTCCATCTCGCGCGCTTCCTCAAGGGCGTTGAGGACCACACCGATCAGCACGTTGACCAGAACGAAGGAGGCGAGGAGCACGTAGGAGGCGTAGTAGATGATGCTGAACGGGGAGACGGCCAGTCCGGCATGGACGGCATCGCCCAGGCCCTCCAGCGTCATCAGCAGGAACAGCGTCAGCCCAGCCCGGCCGAGGGAGCCGTAGTGCTGCGGGTCGTGTCCGGCGAAGCAGATCCAGCCGATCATCGCGTACACGTACAGGATCAGGGCGCCCACGAACAGGAAGCTGACCGTCCCGGGCAGGCTGCGGCCGACGGCGACCAGCAGGACCCGCAGCTGCGGCATGAACTGCGCGGTGCGCAGCACCCGCGCCAGGCGCAGCAGCCGCAGCAACGTGGTGTTCTCCCGCAGGAACGGGACGAAGGCCGAGGAGACCACGAGCAGGTCGAAGACGTTCCACGGATCACGGAAGAAAGCTTTCGGCCGGTCGGCGTACGCGCCCAGGCGGATCAGCATCTCCAGACTGAACGCCGTGACGCAGAACCGTTCGGCGGAGTCGAGGAGGACGCCGTACTCCGCGGACAGGCCGCTGTACGTCTCGACGCCCAGCAGCACGGCGTTGAGGAGGATCACCGACATGACGCCCAGCGCGAACACGCGTGCCTCGCACACGTCGCGGCAGCGCGCCGCAAGCCTCCCGCGACCGGTGGACGTCCGGATGAGGTCGGGCATCATGCTCCCTCGGCCGTGGCCGGCACCGGCCACGGACTGTGTCGCGCCCCGGCGGCCGCCAAGGCTGTGATCAAGCTCCAGGTCGTGTAACGCCGCACGGCCGAATACGAATCGCTCCGTCCCGACACATCGCCCGATCGGGGAACGGTGACGCCCGCCTCGTGGTCCACACCCCCGCGGGCCCGGCCGTACACGTACGGGGACTCCGCCGGGCTCGGCCGGGTGCGGCCGGGTGCGCCGGCGAACCGGAGCCGTTGGGCTGACGGGCTGACACCGGGTGCGGCCCGGCTCTAGGTTCTTCTGTAGGTCGATCGCACTCGGGGGGATCGTGGAGCAGCTGAAGGCCGGTGACCCGGCGGCCGTCGGCCCGTACCGGATCACGGCGCGGCTCGGCGCCGGTGGCATGGGGCAGGTCTATCTCGGGGAGTCGCGCAGCGGGCGGCGGGTGGCGGTGAAGGTCGTACGGCCGGAGATCGCCTCGGACCCCGGCTTCCGGGCGCGGTTCCGGCGCGAGGTGGAGGCGGCGAAGGCGGTGGGAGGGTTCTGGACGGCGACCGTGGTCGACGCGGATCCGGAGGCGGAGACGCCCTGGGTGGCCAGCGACTACATCCCGGCTCCCGACCTTGCGCAACGGGTGCGGGAGCACGGGCCGTTGCCGGAGGACGCGGTGTGGCGGCTGGGCGCGGGCATCGCCGAGGCGTTGCACTCCGTCCACCGGGCGGGACTCGTGCACCGGGACCTCAAGCCGGCGAACATCCTGCTGACGGAGAACGGTCCGCGGCTCATCGACTTCGGGATCGCCAAGGCGCTGAACGGTGCGACCGTGCTCACCCGGACGGGCGTCGCGATCGGGACGGCCGGATTCATGTCGCCCGAACAGGCCCGGGGCGACGGTGTCGGCACGGCCAGCGACGTCTTCTCCCTCGGTACGGTGCTGTGCTTCGCGGCGACGGGGCGCATGCCGTTCGGTGAGGGCAGCGCTGCGGAGCTGCTGTACCGGGTCGTGCACGAGACGCCGGACCTGGAACAGGTGCCGGCGGGTCTCCGGGCGGTGCTGGGCGGATGCCTGGAGAAGCGGGCGGACGCGAGGCCGTCCGCGGAGGAGCTGCTGTCCGTACTGAGCGGCGGTGGCGCGGCGACCGTTGCCGGTGCGGGGGTGCGCCCTCCTGCGGCTCCACCCGACCTGCCGGTTGCGCCTGCGCCGCCACCGCCACCGCCTCCGCCTCCGGGCGGACCCAGGCCGCCTGCGGTTCCCGTCGTCCGCAGGGCGGTCGGGCGGAGGCCGGTGGCGGACGCCGAGGTGCGCTACTCGATGGGGCACATGCGCGTCGCCTACGCGGCCGTGCTCGCCGGGGCCGTTCCGCTCGCGGTGGCCGTGTTCTCCTTCGTGGACCACCCCGTCGCCGCCGTACTGGCGAGCATCGTCGCGCTCGCGCTGTTCAGCCTGGGAGGACTGGCCATGGCGCGCGGCGACGCGGCTTGCGTACGGGTGACGGGTGAGGGGCTCTCCTTCTTGCGCGAAGGGCATGACTGGAGCGCGACCTGGGCGGAGTTGGCCCGCGTCACCCTGCGGCCGGCGCGGTGGGGTCCGGTGCAGGAGTTCGTCGTGGTCGGCGAACTGGCGCCGGGGGCGACGAAGAACGTCGTCTGGGAACGCTTCCGGCCGGCCGGCCCCGGTCCGAGGGCGGCGGTCACCACCATCCGCTTCCGCAACGAGGGTCTGGCCCGGGCGGAGATCGGACGGCTGCACGAGGCGTTGCTGCACTGCGCCGGCGAACGCTACGTGTACGACGACGGGCCGATCGGTGTGATGCCGACCGGTGTCATCCGTGGCCGTTGACCGGCGGGGGCCGCCGGCAGCCGCTCGGTGATGCGCATGGATCCCGCGGCACGTCCGCCGGGCCGACGGTCCGACGGTCCGACGGTCAGGCCCGTACGAGGCGGGGGAAGAGGGACTCGGCGTTGCCGCGGTGGATCGAGTGGAGCTGCCCGTCCGCCCAGTGCGGGTAGTCGACCAGCCCGTCGTCGAAGCCGCTGCACCATTCCTCGGGCACCATGGGGAAGTCGCTGCCGTACAGGACGTGTCCGGGCTCGGCGAACGCGAGGAGCGAGGGCAGCGAGGCGGGGCCCGCACCGAATGCGGTGTCGAAGTAGAAGCGGCGCAGTTCGGCCATGAGGTCCTCGGGATCGGTGCCCGGACGCAGCCGGGCGGCGGCCGCGAAGCGGTGGGCGGCGTACGGCAGGAAGCCGCCCGCGTGGGGAAGGATCATCTTGAGCCGGGGATATCTGCCCGGGACACCGGCGACGGCCAGGTGCAGGGCCGTGCGGGCGGTGTCGTACGGGAAGTCCACCAGCGGGCTGGGCAGGCCCGGGACCATCGCACCGGGCGGCGCGGTCGGGTGGACGAGGACCACGGCCTCGCGCGCGTCCAGCTCGGCCCAGAGCGGCTCGAACTCCGCGTCCCCGAGGTAGCGCCCGTCGGCGTTGGACAGGACCATCACCCCGTCCGCGTCCAGCTCGTCCAAGGCGTGGGCGGCCTCGGCGAGTGCCCCCTCGACGTCCGGCAGGGGGAGGACGGCGAAATGGCCGAACCGGTCCGGCCGGTCCTTCACGAGCTCCGCGGTGAACTCGTTCACATCCCGGGCCGTGGCCCGGGCCGCCTCGTGGTCGCCGGGAGCCCCGAGCGGAGCGGCGTACGAGAGGATGCCGGTGGCGATCGAACGGCGGTCCATCATCGCGATCGCGCTCTGCCGGTCCCAGGCGGGCACCGGCCAGCCGAGGGCGGCGGCGCGGTCGGCGATGGCGCGGCTGCGGTCGGGCGGGATCACGTGCTGATGGACGTCGATGCGTGCGTGTTCCTTCATTCCGGTCCTCGTCTCCTGCGCCGGTCGCTGGGGCGGCCGGCGCACGTGTACGGTGCGCGGTGCCCGGGAACGCAGCGGGGCCGGGCCGCAGTCCATGGGACCCCAGGGACGCCGACAGCGGTCGGCACGCGCGAACGCCACCCCGGCCGGTCCACCCGCCCGGCCCACGCACCCACGCCCGGGTCAGAACGCAGTGACCAGGTGCGTCAAGGCGACTACCCCGAGCACGACGGGTGGGGCGAGCCACCCCCGGCCGAGGGCCCGGCGGACGGCCTGGACCGTCTCCGCGGTTCAGGTTGGGGACGGTGACCTGCGAGGAGCCCGCAAAGGCGATCGCCGTCGCTCCTCGGACCCGTGCGGGTGGCGGATCGCCCTCATGCCGAGCCGGTGAAGAGGCGGCGCTCCAGAGGGGTGCGCATGCTGGGGCGGATACGGATGTCGCCGAGGAAGGCGGCCATGCGGGCGGCTTCGGCGGCGGTGGCCGCCCGGGCCGCGGAGGTGCGGCCGGCGGGTGTCAGGGCGTGGGTCGCGATCTCGCCGTCTGGGCGCTGGGTCCAGCCGCCGACGATGCGGCCGTCCCACCAGATGGTGGGGCCGATGTTGCCGTAGGCGTCGAACAGCTCGGGTACGAGGGCGGGGTCGAGGTACCAGTCGCGCTGTCTCCAGCCCATGGGGGTGGGGTCGAGTGCGGGCAGCAGGACGGCCGCGGGTTCGGTCTCGGGGGGCGCATCGAGGTGGTCGGGCAGGGCGTGGCCGGGGCCGTGGGAGAGGTCGACCTCGACGGCTCCGGTGCGGGCGACGGCCTTGCGGGTGTCGGTGAGGGTCCAGCCGGTCCACCACTTGATGTCATCGGTGGTGACGGGCCCGAAGGCGCGCAGGTAGTGGGTCGCGAGCTCCACCCTGGCTTCCTCGGCGGCCATTTCGGGGTGGGGTTCGGCCACGGTCCAGCGGAACTGGGAGGAGGCCCAGGTTCCCAGCGGGCGTCCGCGCCGGATCCGGCTCTCGGCGGCCATCACGCCCAGCACACGACTGGTGATGCGGGGTGTGGCGCCGTACGGCTTGCCCGGAGAGACGGTGATCTGGGTCCGCAGTGCGGGGACGGCGGCTGCGAGCTGGGCGGCGGTGGCCTCGCCGAGCCCCGCCAGGGCGGCCAGCACGGCGTCCTCGGTGGTGGCCAGCCAGGCGTCGCCGTGACCGTGCTGCTCGGCGAGGACTTTGAGGAGGTTCCTCCGCTCGCGGGCCGCGACGGCCCGTGCGGTGGAGGCGTCGACGACCGGCGCGAGGTCGCGGGGGACGACGAACATGGTGCGGCGCATGCACAGCATCCGCACCAGGGTCCGCTCCGCGTACAGGGCGCGTTCCAGCTGCGCCGGGGCAGGATCGGTCGTACGGGCGGCCACGGTCAGGTAGACCGTGGCGGGATCCGTGGCGTGGAGCGCGACGAGCGCTTCGCAGACCTGCTCGGACGTGTCTGCGCGGCCCTGCGGTGTCAGGAGGTGGCTGCTGGTGACGCGGGCGCGCCGCTGCCGGTCGGTGATCTTCGGTCGGGCATTGCTCATGGTGTGGGCCGGGGGCGCAGGGCCGCCCGTTGCCGTCCTTCCACTGGTTCGACGGAGCCGCGCCGCCCGGACGGAGAGGCCGTCCCGGGGGCGCGGCGGGGGTGCGGCGGGGGGCGGGGGGCGTGCGTACGTCCCGGGCAGGCCGGTCAAGGGCACTCTCGGGGGCCCAACGCCCCGGCGCCAATCCGAGAGCCCCGGGCGGAACCGACTGTACGCAGCATTGCGGACAGTTTGGGTCCGCAATGCTGCGACGTCTCAGCGGGCCCCGCCGAGGGCCACGATGCGCTTCGCCTCCTCGGTCGCGAACTCGAACCCGGCGTCCGGGTCGAGCCACAGCCGCTCTGTGGCGATCGCGTGCGTGTATACGCGCGGATCGGGATCCGCCGTAGCCGCCCCCAACACCGGCACGATCACCTCCCCCAGCGCGATCAGTGCCCGGCTGAGACTCAGCTGCGTCTCGCGTTCGCCGCGCCCGAGCTGTCCCGCCAGCACCACGGCCAACGCGTGCTTGTCACCTTCGGGCACGAGCACGACCGCTGCCCGCCACGCGCTCCGGGCCACCTCGTCGTCGGCATCGGACAGCAGCGCCGGTGTGATCGCCGGCCACGCCCGCCGGTCTCCGATCTTGGACAGTGTGTGCAGCGCCTGGCTACGTGCCTGCGCACGCTCCGAGCGGAGCTCGTCGAGCAGCGCCGGAACCGTCAGCGACGGCGCGTGGCGGAGCAGCGCCCACGTCAGCATTTCCCGTACGTAGAAATCGGGTTCGACGGCGCACCGCTCGACCAGCTTGCCGATGGCGCCCGGGTCGGGGGCCGTGCCGACCGCCAGAGCTGCCCGCAACCGGACCGGCGAACTGTCGTCCTCCAGCCCCTCGACGGCTCGCATCGCATGTGACACCTGTTCCGACATGGCCATGGGGACCACCTCCTCGGCCACGAGTGAAGAGCTTGTCACCGTGTCAAGGTCAAGCGAGGTCCCACCGGGTTCGCCGCACGGCCCGGAACACGGGGTCGAGCACGGGGTCGAGCACCGGGCCGGTCAGGGCATCCCGTCCGGGTCACAGCTCGCCCGGCGCAGCCCGGTGATGTCGGGCAGCACGAGACGGGCATGGCGAGGGCGACCGCCGGTTCGCGGGCATGCGACAGGACCCGGAAGTGCGGATTGCGCTGGATGGCCGCGCGCAGCAGCTCCAGCTGCTCACCGTCCGGCACTCCGACCAGCAGAACCGTCATCACCCGCACCATCCTGCGTTCCGGCGCACGCCGGGGCGACCCAACGCCGGGGCGACCCGGAACGCCAAAACGCCCGGCCGGGAGGTCCCGGGCGGGCGTCTTCGGGTGTCTGCTGCCGCTGGTGGCTCAGTACCAGTGGTGGGCCTGCCAGAAGTTCCAGGCGCCCACGGGGCTGCCGTAGCGGGAGTTCATGTAGTCCAGGCCCCACTTGATCTGGGTGGCCGGGTTGGTCTTCCAGTCGGCGCCGGCCGAGGCCATCTTCGAGCCGGGCAGGGCCTGGACCAGGCCGTACGCGCCGGAGGAGGCGTTGGTGGCGGTGTGGTTCCAGCCGCTCTCACGGGAAACGATGTTGTTGAAGGCCGCGAACTGCGCCGGGTCCTTGATCATCTGCTGGGCGATCGCCTTGGCGCTCGTCGGGGCCGCCTGGGCGGGGACCGTGGCGAGCATGGAGCCGGCGACACCGAGGGCGACCACAGCGCCCGCGAGCGTCTTCTTCGAGGCGGCGATGCGGCGGATGACGGGATTCGACACGGTCTGACCTTCCGAAGGGAACCAGGACGGTCGCCGCATGCCGAAGACATGCGTGAGCCACTCACGCGAAGGAGAGGGGTTCGTCGGCGGCGGGGTGGGCACCCGTGCCGCCCGGCGACTGACCCAGTTCTACAGACGCCCCGGACCCGCTGACAATGCCTGCTCCTACTACCGGTCCTCGCATTGGCCCGGCGGCGATCTCCGGCGAACTCCGGCGAATCCGGCGCGATGTCTGCTGTTCGCTCCTACGAGCCGGGTTCGTATGTGATGTGCACCCTATGGGACGAGTCACCCCGTAGGTGGCGGAATCTCACCATGTGCAGCGACTCGTCACGCTCGACACACGGTTCCGCCTGCCGTACGGCAGGGCGGGCCGACCGTACGGCAGGGCGGCGGGGCACTGCGGCCCGTTCGTTCGCCCACCCGGACGGCGTAGTCGGCCGAGGAAGTCTCATCAGGCCCCGAACCGGCAGGCCGCATGCCGCAGGGCTGGTGGGGACTGCGCTGCACGGCCGAGCCCGCCCGAGTCCGGTGACACCGATCGTGCACCTTTCGGCGGGAGTTGGGGCGATTGCCCGGATCACCTCTGCGCCGATCCTGCGGGCTTCCTTAAGGGAAGTTGAAGAACCCCTCCAGATCGATCTTTTCGCTGGTCACCCGCCTAGGCTCGGGCCGAGTCCCCTCTCCCTGCCCTATGAGGTGTTACCGGCATGAGCCCCAGTACTCCCGGACGTCCGTCCCGCATCGAAGCACGACGGAGGAAGACGGTGCGCACGCGCATCGTGCTGTCCGTCACCGCGGCCGCCGCGGCGGTGGCGGTCGGCGTCGCGGTGGCCGACTCCGATGGTGCTGCGCGCGGGAGTGGGCACACCGACGGCGCCGCGGGGCCGCTGTCCGGGAAGGCGAGCGCCGACGCGGGGACGACCACCCCCGCCACTCCCGCCCCCACCGGCGAGGCCTCGGCCACGGCGAGCCCGAGTCCGTCCGGGACGCCGGGACCCGACGCCTCGGCGTCCGCCGCTTCCGCCCAGCCGTCGGCGGCGGAGGGCAGCACCGAGGCCAAGGCGGCGCCGGCCCAGACCGACAAGCCCACCCGCAAGCCCGCCACCAAGGGCAGCGGCTCCGGGGGATCCAGTGGCTCCGGCGGGTCCGGCGGGTCCGGCACCGTCGACGCGAACAGCGAGTCCGCGGTCCTCGCCCTGGTCAACAAGGAGCGGGCCGCCGCCGGGTGCGGCCCCCTGGCCACGAACAGCAAGCTGAGCGCGGCCGCGCGGGCGTACAGCGACACCATGGCCCGCAGTGGCGTCATGTCCCACACCGGGCCCGACGGGTCCACGATGACCAGCCGGGTGGAAGCCGCCGGATACTCGTGGTCCAACCTGGGCGAGAACATAGCCCGCGGTCAGGCCGACGCCGAGGCGGTGATGAACGCGTGGATGAACAGCCCCGGCCACCGGGCCAACATCCTCAACTGCGCCTTCAAGGAAATCGGCATAGGCGTGCACAAGGGTGACGGCGGACCGTGGTGGACGCAGGACTTCGGCGCCTCCAGGTAGCCGGCCCGCACCACACCCCACGTCCTCCGACCCGTCCACGGGTACGGAGGACGTCGGCGTTCGCGGGTACGGGCGCCCGGTCGAACGCCTGGCCGGGCGCCGGTACGGGCGCCCGTACCGGCCCTGCGGAACGCCAGGTTCCCCGGAAGGGGGAGGCGGTGACGGGCCCACCGGGGCGTCCGCCACTATGGGGCCGTGCCCCGACTTCCGCGATACCTGCTCATATGGCTGTCGTGCACGGCCGCCAGCGTGACCGCCGTGCTCGCCACGGTCCAGTTCGTCGTCGGCTCGACCCGGCATACACCCCCGGTCGCCCGGTCCGCCCCGACGGTCATCGAAACGCCGCCCGCATGGCAGGCGGGCACCCCGTCGCCGAGCACACCGTCCCCGAGCGCATCCGCGAGCCCCTCGCCCTCGCTGACGCAGCGGCCGTCCCCCTCGCCCGCGTCCCCCTCCCCCGCCAAGGCCTCGGGAACCCCCCGTAGCAGCGCCCCGAAGGGCCCCGTGGACTGCGCGGAGGGCGGAGCGGGCCTCTACACCGTCCCCTCGCAGGGCGGCAAGGTCACCGTGCGGTACGGGAGCCGCGGCGTCTGCCTGATCTCCGCGGTCCCGGACCACGGTTTCAAGACCAGCACCTCGCAGACGTCGGACGACACCCTCTCGGTCACGTTCACCAGTGCCGACCACTGGTCGCTCGTGACGGCGACGATCGAACCGTCGGCGAAGGCCACCGTCCGCGAGTCGTCCTTCTGAGACGCGGCCGGACGTGGTGGGACCTGGCGAGGCCTGGTGAGCCTGGTGAGGCCTGGTGAGGCCTGGTCGCGCCGGACACCCCCGTCACTCCCGTCACCCCCGTCCGCCCCCCGATCGTGCTCCGGCGCAGCGGAAGGTGAGCTGTTCCTTAGGGCATCCTCAAGATCGGGCAGAGCCGGTTCCGGCGGCCCGGAGCGGTCCTATGCTCGCCTCAGCCGAGTGGCCTTCGGCGCCGGGACGTGAACCCGGCGATCCGCCGGCCCTCCGGTTTCACCGAGCCGGGGGCGCCTTGCCCCTCCCGCCTTCCGATCCGTGCCCTGGGGTGTCTTCGCCATGACTTCTCGCATGCTCCGACCCGTCCGCACCGACCGCCGTACGCAGCCGTCCCACCCCGGTACGCCCCGCGGAATGCGACTGCCCCTGCTCGCCGCAGCCGTGGTCGCGGCAGGTCTGACCGCCGCCTGCGGGCCTTCCACCCAGCCCGTCGGATCCGCCGCGCCGTCCGCGGCCTCGCCGTCCCCGGAGCTCTCCGCCGCCTCCGCCACCGAGTCGGCCGCCTCGTCACCCGAGGCGTCCCCGACCGCCTCGGCCTCTGCCTCTGCCTCTGCTTCGGTGTCCGCCACGCCCCGGCCCCGTTCCTCGCCCGCCAAGGCAGGCTCCGCCGCCACCGGGGCGCCGGCCAAGCCGTCCCGGACGGCCGACGCGGCGCAGCCGGCCGCCGTACCCGGGCCCGGCTACGACAGTTCGGCCGACGCGCAGAAGCTCATCGACGCAGCGCTGCGCACGGCCAAGTCCGAGGGCCGGATGGTGCTGCTCGACTTCGGCGCGAACTGGTGCGGCAATTGCAAGGCCGCCGACAAGGTGTTCGCCCAGCCCCAGACCGCCGCGATCCTCGGCGACTCCTACCGGATGGTCAAGATCGACATCGGCGGGAACAGCTCCGCCAACTCGGCGCTGCTGCGCAAGTACAGCCCGTCGGGCGGCACTTACACGATGCCCGTGCTGGTCGTCGTCTCCCCCTCGGGGTCCATACGCACTGACACCCACGTCACCGGCAACCCGTCCCTGACCGCGGAGGGCATCAACTCCTTCCTGCGCAAGTGGGCGTCATGAGACGACCGGTCCGGACGTCGGTCCTCGTCCCGGCCGGGGCCGGACTCGCGGTGGCGGCCGCCCTGGTTCTCGTCGGTCTCGCGACCCGGGACGATGGAGCCGGGGCGCCGGGCGGCCAGGCGGGCACGGCCGTGGGAACGGCGGCGGACACCACGGTCATGGAGCCGGGTTCCCGACCGGACGCGCCCGTGCTGACCGGCGACGACCTGGAGGGAAATCCGGTCAGCCTCGCCGGGCTCCGGGGCCACGTCGTCGTCCTCAACGTCTGGGGTTCCTGGTGCGGCCCGTGCCGGGCGGAGGCCGATGGCCTGGAGCGGCTCAGCCGCCAGACCCGGGCCGACGGAGTCAGGTTCCTCGGGATCAACACCCGCGACCGGGACCCGGCCGCCGCCCGGTCCTTCGTACGCGCACACGCTCTGAGCTTCCCCAGCCTGCCCGACCCCACCGGACAACTGCTGCTCCGCTTCCCGCCCGCACTGCTCAACCCGCAGGCGGTCCCGGCGACCCTCGTGATCGACCGCCGCGGGCGCATCGCCGCCGGCATCGGCGGCGCCGTCACCGAGGAGCAACTGCGCCCCGTACTGGCACGCGTGGCGAGGGAGGAGTCATGACGACCGCCGTCGCGGACGCCCCCTCCCTCGTCAACGGAACACTCCTGATCGCAGCCCCGGTGGCGCTCGTCGCCGGACTCGTCTCGTTCCTGTCGCCGTGCGTCCTGCCGCTCGCACCGGGCTACCTCAGCTACGTGACCAGCCTGTCGGTCTCCGACCTGGCCGACGCGGGCGGCGGGCGGCGCGGCCGCATGGCGACGGGAGCCCTGCTGTTCGTCCTGGGCTTCACGGCGGTCCTGGTCTCGGGAGGCGCCCTGTTCGGCCACTTCGGCCGTGTCCTGCTGGCCCACCAGGAGGCGGTCACCCAGGTGGTCGGCGCCTTCACCGTACTGATGGGCCTGTCCTTCATGGGGTTCCTGCCGGGTTTCGCCCTGCGGGAGTTCCGCAGCCACCGGCGGCCCGCACTGGGGCTCGCCGGAGCCCCCGTGCTGGGGGCGGTGTTCGCAGTGGGCTGGACCCCCTGCATCGGCCCGACGCTGGCCGCCGTCCAGGCGCTGGCCTGGACCGAGGCGAGCGCGGCCCGGGGAGCGCTGCTGATGGCGGCCTACTGCCTCGGGCTGGGCCTGCCCTTCGTCCTGGCCGCGCTGGCCTTCCGCCGCGCCTTGGACGCCTTCGGCCTGGTCAAACGTCACTATCCGTGGGTGCTGCGGATCGGCGGCGGTCTGCTCGTCCTCGTCGGCGCACTGCTGGCCACCGGAGTGTGGAACGACCTGGTGTACACGCTGCAGCTGTGGAGCGCGGACTTCACCACCGCCCTCTAGTACCGGTCCGAGCCTCCCGTTTCACGGAGATACAGAGATAAAGAGATACAGACGGACATGAACGTTTCGCTTCACCTGCTGCTTTCCCGGGCGGCCCGGGTCACGGTCGCCCTTCTCTCCTGCTCCGTCCTCGCGGCGTGCGGCGGTCAGCACACCGAGGGCGCCGGCAACTCCGCTCCCACGACGAGTTTCACCGAGCAGGGGGTCACGGTCACGCTCTCGGTGTCCGGCTGGCACGCCTCGAAGGGCACGCTCACCGCGGTGTTCACGCCCGAGCGCAGGGGATTCCACCTCTACAGCACCGATCTGCCGGCCGGTGGCGTCGAGGGCGTGGGCAGACCCACGGCGATGTCCGTCAGCGGTTCCGTCGAGGCGGACGGCAAGCTGACGGCCTCCGCGGAGGTACGGTCGATCACCGTGCCCGGTGTCGAAACCCCGCTGCCCGTCTACCCGGACGGACCGGTCACCACCACACTGCCCGTACGTGCCGACGGAAACGGGGACGCGACGGTGCTGATCGGATACGCAAGCTGCAGCACTCAGGACGGCTGCACCATCCCGGTCTCCGACCGCCCCGTGCACCTGCACGTCACCGGCGACCGCGCGGCCTTCAACCCCCGCTAGCCGCGACCCACCCGGCCGAGCCTAAGGTGTCCCCCATGCCCAGCGTCCTGGTCGTGGAAGACGACCCCAGCATCCGCCAGTCACTGATCGAGGTCCTGGCGGAACACGGGTACGCCGTACGCAGCTCCGCCGACGGGTTCGGAGCCCTGCGGGAGGTCACCCAGACCCCGTTCGACGCGGTGGTCCTCGACCTGGGCCTGCCCGACCTGGACGGAGGAGACGCACTGCGGATGATCCGGGGCATCTCCTCCGTACCCGTCCTGGTGGCCACCGCCCGCGACGACGAGCGGGAGATCATCAGTCTCCTCAACGCGGGCGCCGACGACTACCTGGTCAAACCCTTCTCCGGCGGACAGCTCGTCGCCCGCCTCTCGGCCGTCCTGCGGCGCACCACCCACGTTCCCGCCGCAGGGCCGGCCCCGGGAACGCGGGGTGCGCCGGCGCCACGGGTCGCTCCGGCGGGCGAGGCACTGCACCCCACCACCGTGGGCGAACTCACCGTGGATCCGGGCGCGCGCACCGCGTACCTGGCCGGCGTGGAGCTGCGCCTCACCCGCCGGGAGTTCGACCTGCTGGCGTTCCTGGCCCGCCACCCCGGCCAGGTGGTCTCCAAGCGCCGACTGCTCACCGAGGTCTGGCGCGAGCCGTACGTCGACGACCAGACCGTCGACGTCCATCTGTCGTCCCTGCGCCGCAAGCTCGGCGAACGGGCGGCGGCCCCGCGCTACCTGCTGACCGTCCGCGGTGTCGGCATCAAACTGGTGGCACCGCGTTGAGGCGTTCACTGGCCGGTGTGGCACTCGCCGTGACCTCCATGGTCGCGCTCTCCTTCCTCATACCGCTGGGCGCGCTGGTGATGTCGCTGGTCAAGGCGCAGGCCGTCACCGCGGCAGAACAGCGCGCCGCCGCCCTGGCCCCCGTCCTCGCCCTGACCACGGATCCCTCCGCCCTCCGGGATTCCGCCGCCAGCCTGGACCCGGCCCGGCAGCTGGTGGTCCACCTGCCGGCGGACGCCGGGGCCCTCGGCGACTCCAAGGCGCCCCCCGCGCTGCTCGAACGGGCCCAGCAGGGACGGGAGTCCATCTCCCAGGCGATCCCCGACGGCTGGATCTGCCTGCAGCCGGTGGTGCTCCCCGGCGACCGGGTCGCCGTGATCGAGAACTTCGTGCCCGAGGAGGAACTGACCCACGGGGTCAAGGAATCGTGGGCGGTCATGTCCTTCCTCGCGGTCGCGCTGATCGGCGGTTCCGTCCTGGTCGCCGACCGACTCGGGGCGAAGGTCGTCAGATCGTCGAGGAAGCTCGCCCAGGCCTCACGCGCACTCGGCCAGGGCGACCTGGACGCCCGCGTGGACCCCGTGGGCCCCAAGGAGCTGCGGGACGCGGGCGTCGCCTTCAACGCGATGGCGCACCGGATGAACGAGCTGCTCGCCGTCGAACGCGAGCTCGTCGCCGATCTGTCCCACCGGCTGCGTACGCCGCTCACCGCACTGCACCTCGCGTCGGAGCGCATGGCGGGCACACCCGAGTCGGCCAGGGTCGAGGCGGCCGTGGGTGAACTGGAGGCGGAACTGCAGGCCATCATCGCCGCGGCACGCACCCCCCTAGCCGTCGGTCCCATGGGCCAGGGCATGCTCGGCACGGAACCGTCCGCCGGTCACGAATCCGGGGCCGGGGCCGGGAAGTCCGGTCCGCGCTGCGAGGCCTCCGACGTGGTCCGCCGCCGTACCGCCTTCTGGTCGGTCCTGGCGGAGCAGCAGGACCGGTCCTGCTGCCTCGACCTGACCCAGGAACCCACGACCGTCGGCCTGTCCGACGACGACGTCGCCGCCGTGGTGGACGCGCTCATCGGCAACATCTTCCGCCACACCGCGCCCGGCACCCCGTTCGCCGTCCAAGTGGTCCGCACGGCCCAGGCCGTGGAGCTGGTCGTCGAGGACGGTGGGCCGGGCATCCCCGAACCGGACCTCGCCCTCTCCCGCGGCAGCAGCACCGGTTCCACCGGGCTGGGCCTGGACATCGCGGGGCGGGCCGCGACCGCGACGGGCGGTTCGGTGGAGATCGGCCGCAGCGCCCTGGGAGGCGCACGCATCACGGTGTCGTTCGCCCTGGCGGCGCAGGCCCCTGCCGGACGCAGGCCGCGCATCTCCCGCCGCCGGCCGGCCTGGCCGCACAGACGGTAGGGCCGCCTCCGCCCCGGCCGGTTCGGGTGCCGCCGGAATGCCTCAGCCCCGTCCGCACCGCCGGCGCGGGAGTGACGACAGTGACCGGCCGGCTGTCGAGTTCGCGGTCAGCTGTCGAGTTCGCGCCTCCACAGTTCCTCCGTGAGCCGGCTCACCCCGGCCGCGAGATGGCGGCGGTACGTGGACATCGGCAGGCCGAGCAGGTCAGCGGCACGCTGCTGGGTACCCGCCGGCTGGAGATAGGTGTGGTGGAGCGCCCGGTGGGCACGCCGGTCGCGCGGGGCCGCCTGGAGCTCGGCGGCCGTCTCCCTGAGCAGGGCGGACAGCGAGGCGGCCCGGTCGTCCGGTCCCGCGCCCCGACCTGCCCGGGACGCGACCGCACGGGAGTGCAGCAGGACCGAGCCGCGCAGTCCGCCGGCCCGCCCCAGCCCGCGCAGGGCCTCCCGGACTCCGGCGGCGAAGGTCTCGGCGTCGAGCACGCGCAGTGCGTCGCCGGGTCCGTCGGGTGCCGCGACCGCCAGCGGGTCGGCCGACGACTCCCGTTCGCAGAGCAGGCCGAGCCAGGCCAGCGGAGGCGTACGGCGCCAGTCGTGGACGAACGTTCCGTACGGGCGTCCACCGACGGTGAAGTCGGCCTGGGGCAGGCGGTGGAAGTCCGTGTACGCGCAGCCCGCGAACCAGAACTCCGGGTCGGCGAAGGGGAGGAGGGTGAGCGCGGGCCGCTGCTCGGCCGTGAGGTAGTGATGGGTCAGCCGCAGCGTGATGAGGGTCTGCACGGCGGAGACGTCCTGGTACGTGTCCCCGGCCAGCCACGCGCGCACCAGCAGGGCCCGCTCCCCCGCGCGCAGCTCGCCGTGGCGGGCGAGCCAGTCGGCGGCGGCCGCGGTGCCCGGGTCCGCGAGGACGGCCGGGTCGTCGAGGTCCTCGGCGCCGAGGGTGAGCAGGAGGTAGAACCCTGCGGGGGAATGCGGCCGTGCCTGCGCCCCTACGGCGGCCCACGTCGCGGCAGGGCGGCCCCACCAGCCGCGCAGCAGCCGGGCGGACTCGGGCCCCTCGTACCGTTCGGCCATGGCGAGGAGGGCCGGGAGCTCGGTTTCCTCCACCGCCGTGATCGACAGGGCGTCAAGGTGCGTGGAGCCCGCCGCTCCGGAAGCCGTGACCGGCGCCAGGAGGGGTCCGGCCAGGGGACTGTCGCGGTGCAGATAGGCGAAGTCGGCCAGGACGGCGCGCTGGCGCGCCCGGTCGCCGTCGGTGAAGAGCTGTTGGTAGTACGTGCTCGCGCGGCGGCGCAGATCCGTTCTGCGGGTGGGGTTCCGCCAGCCGAGTTCGGTGTCGAGGACGGATCGGGCGAGGTCGTGGGGGTGGATCCCCCGCGCGCCGTATTCGGTGATCGACAGCGTGCACAGCCACTCGAACAGGTCGCTCGCGTCGGGCACCCCGACGAGCGCGGCGAGCAGCGGCTCCGTGGTGACGAGGGTTTGGGCGTAGGCCTCCAGGGCGGCGCGGTGCCTCGGCGTGGGCACCACGTCGAGCAGCGCAGCGAGCAGGGTGTTCACCACGCGGGGCGGCGAAGCCGGGCCGGTGCTCCCGCGTGAGCCGTGCACCCGTACGTCGGCCATGAGGGCGAGCGCGAGCGGATGGCCGTGGGTGAAGGCCAGGACGTTCGGGTGCTCCGCCTCGGGTACGCCGCGCCGCTTCAGGAGCTCGGCGCTGTCCGCGGGATCCAAGGGGGCCAGTGGCATGGGGTGGAGGAGGCCCAGCCAGGCGGGGTCGGTCCGCCAGGCGAGCGGCGGCGGCTCCCGGTCGGCGAGGGCCAGCACGCTGTCGTGGGGCAGGTGGGCGAGCAACCCCTCGGCGGCGAGCACCGCTCCGGGGACATCGACCAGGACGAGGCTGCCGGGGGCCACGGGGGGAAGCGGGGCCAGGCCGCCGATTGCGCTGCCATGGGCCGGTGCGGCGGGTTCGGTCGGTGCGGCTGATTCGGTCCGTGGGGGTGGCTCGGCCGGTACGGCCGGCTCGGTCCGTACGACTGCCTCGGTCCGTACGACTGGCTCGGTCGGTACGAATGATTCCTGCGCGATGACGGTCACCGGCCGGCCGGCGCGCGTGGCCAGCCACGCGAACTGGTGGAGCAGTGTGGACTTCCCGATCCCGGCCGAGCCGTGCACGTGGACCACCGCGCCGCGCGCGTCCGCCAGGATGCGGCGGAAGGCCTCGACCTCTGCCTGACGCCCTACGAAGCCCTGGGCCCGGGCCGCGGCGAAGCGGTCGGCCATCCTCGGCGGTGTCTGCTGTCCCCCCACGCAATGGTGATACCACCGGCCGGACGGGGAGCGGGCCCAACGGGCGGAATTCGAGCGGAAGTCGGTCACTGTCCGGCGTGTCGGACGGACAGCGGCCGCTCCTACCGTGGGCAGTGCCCGGGAGGGCGGGGCGCAACGAACCGCCCCCGCGACCCGCCGTACGGCACGGCACGGCACCGCACCCGCGGCAGGTCAACGTGTACACACAACCGAACACTCGCCCAGGAGGGGAATCCATGTCCGAGATGACTCCCGCACTGTCCACGCCGTCCGCCGCTGCCGGCTCGCCGGCCCCGGCCCGCAGCCGGCGGCGCCGTGCCGGCCTGCGGCTCTCCGCTGCCGCCTCGGTGGCCGCAGCCTGCGCCGCCGCGCTCCTCGCCACCGCCGGCCCGGCCTCGGCCAGCCAGTTCTTCGGGGGCACGCTGCACCCCGGCGAGCAGCGCTGCATCCAGCAGTACGCCTCCTACCAGGTCCGCGCCGACGGCAAGGCGACCGGCCAGGGCGCGAAGTTCAAGCTGCAGTACAACGGCGTGACGGTCCCGGGCACCGGCTCGCCCGGCCTGGTGACCAACTGGGCCGCCGACCTGCGTACGGCATGGGGCACCTTCCCCGGTCCCGGCTACTACACGGCGTGCGCGACCAACAACGGCACGGCGGACACGAACATCCGGCTGGAGCTGAAGACCGACGGCGAGGTCTTCTGAACGCCCCCCGTCCGCCCCGGCGCGGGCCCCAGCGCCACCCCGGCGCGGGGCCCGCGCGTTTGTCCCGCCCCGGAGGGCAGCACGATCACTGGGGCCCCGGGCCCCGGGCCACGTCCCGCCGGTCACCGGGCCCCCGGGTCCGCGGGCCCCCAGGTCTCCGGGCCCCCAGGTCCCCCGCGCGGACCGTTCCGGCCGCGGGTGGCGGGGCGTGGCCTGATCGGTGCTCTGCCGGGGGCGGGCCCCGCTGTGGTCCACTACCTCCGGCACCGCCCCGCACCGGCCGCACACCGCCGGCGCGGCTTCCGTGTGCCGCCGCACGGCCCCTGTACGCCCTGACGAGCCAGGAGAGGTCATGCCCCGCATCACACGATGGACCGCGGTCGCCACCACCGCCTTCGCCACCGCACTGACCGGCACCGCCGCCGCCAGCGCTGCCGGCGGGACCGCCGCCCAGGTCCAGGCGGCACCCCGCCCCGTGTTCTGGACCGCTCAGCCGCAGGGGCTGGCGGCCCCGGCGCCGCAGCGATTACTGGACCAGCCCGTCCGGATCACGAACGACTTCGCCAGGCGTCCCACCACCCAATGCCTGGACGTCGACGCGAACGGCGGCGGCAACGGCACGGTCGTCCAGATCTGGCAGTGCAACGGCACCACCCAGCAGCGTTGGTACCTCTGGAACAACGGCGCGCTCGAAAGCTACCGGTTCCCCGGCAAGTGCCTCGACGCGGACCTCAACGGAGGCGGCAACAACGGCACCAAGGTGCAGATTTGGGACTGCAACAACACGCCTCAGCAGAAGTGGTCCCACCCGTCGGGTGACCGCGCCATCTACAACGCGCGCTTCTACGGCGGCGGCAACATCGTCCTGGACCGTGACGCGAACGTCACGGGCAACGGTGCCCGCGTCCAGTTGTGGCAGAAGAACTTCCAGTCGCAGCAGTGGTGGGACGTGTGGGCCGACTGACTCCGGCCACGCGGTAGGCGCCCCCGGGCGGCGCTGCCCTCGCCGCCCGGGGGCGCCTCGGCACACCGGCCGGGCGCCCGCGTCGCGTGGTTCGCGTGCGTTCCGCCCGGCACGGCGTCCAGATCGCCGCGTCGGCCGCGGGGCGTTCGGCATGAAGACCGGGCCCAGTTGGGCACAGAAGGCGGCCCGCACGCTGTCCCGGTCGACCACCGTGCAGGTGCCCGGGATCGGGCACTGGGTGGTCCCGCAGGCGCCCTGTGCCCAGAAGGTGCTGGCGTCCTTCCTCGCCCGCCCGACCGCACCCGACACCGGCTGTCTGGCGGGGTCAGGTGGGAACCCTTCACGATCACCCGGAAGTGACGTCGGGGACGGCCGGCATCCCACAGGCGGTCGTGCCCGCCGGTGCCGGTCCCGCCACCCCGGTCGCCACTCCCGTGGCCCGGACCTACGCTGGCCGTAGGGGAAGCGGCCATGTGCCGCCCTGAGAAGAACACCGTGTTGCCGATGGCGCAGCCGCCGTCGCGCGTGCCGGTCGTGTGCCACCCCTTCCCATGACGGTCGACGGTCGTGAACCGCGCCGGCACTCTCCGCTGTTCCGTGCGACCAGGGAATCGCAATGACAAGACCTACTCGTGTACACCGCCGCGCCATGACCCTTGCGGCGACGCTGATGGCCGGAGGACTGGTGGTGGGGGCGGGCTCAACGGCGTCCGCCGCGGTCTCGGCCGGCATTCCCGCCGAGGTCAGTCCGGCCGACCAGACGGCGCTCGTGAACGACACCAATGCGATACGTCAGACGGAAGGCGCGCCGCCCATCGCCTGGGACGCGGCTCTCGCCTCCGGCGCGCAGTCCTGGGCCGACAACCCCGCGTCGCACCCCGGCGGGGGCCTCGCGCACGACAACAGCTTCAACAACGGCGCCGAGAACATGTCCACTGTCGGACCGTCCCAGGCCGTGTCGCAGTGGGCCGGCGAGAAGGCCGCCTATGACGCGGCCGGCCCGGACTGGGACACGAATTCCCCCGGCTACAGGAACTGGGGCCACTACTGGAACATGGTCCAGAAGAATTACACGAAGATGGGATGCGGTGCTGCAAGCGGTGTCACGGTCTGCCGCTACGCCTGACCGGACCGACGCGCACCGGCACGGACCGGCCGCACCGGGCTCACGGAACGGGCCGCCGAACGGGGGGACTGGGCCTCAGCGGACTAGGACTCAGCGGACTGGGATTCAGCCGTTCGCCTGCCAGATGGCGGCGTTGAGAGCCGTCGCGAAGCAGACCCAGGCCAGGTAGGGCACCAGGAGGAATGCGGCGACCCGGCACTCACGGTGGAACAGCCGCAACGTGATGAGCAGGGCCGTGGCCAGCAGAACGATGTCCAGCAGGGCGAGGCCGTATTGGCGCGCACCGAAGAACAGCGGGGTCCAGGCGAGATTGAAGGCCAGCTGGACGCCCCACCACGTCAGCGCCCGCCGCCCCGCCCGGCCCGCAGCATGCCGCCGCACGAGCCAGGCCGAGACGGCGACGGTGCCGTAGAGGACGGTCCAGACGGGGCCGAAGAGCCACGCGGGCGGCGCCCACGCGGGTCGGTCCAAGGCGGCGTACACGGCGGGCGCATCGGACGAGGCGAGCGCACCTGCCGCCGCCACCGCATAGGCGACGACCAGGAATCCCGCCAGGGACACCCACGCCCGCCCATCGCGTTCATGCGTGCTGCGTACTACCGGTCCTGACATCAGAACTCCGAAGGAACAGGGGCGTACGGACACACGGACTTCCGCATCCGGCGCCCGCACGGATGTACTGCGCCGACGATCGCCGGAGGACCGTGGGCTGTGCCCCGGCGCGGCCGTCCGCGTACAGCGTGCCGTCGCCATGTCGGTTCCGTGCCGGACGAGCCGGCGCGGCGCCGGGTCTCGAACCGGTCAGGGCTTGTTCAGGTAGGTGAGCACCGCGCGGACGCGGCGGTTGGTGTCGTCGTCGTCCGTGACGCCGAGCTTGCCGAACAGGGAGGTCGTGTACTTGCTGATGGCGCCCTCGCTGAGGAAGAGGCGGCGCGCGATGGCTTGGTTGGACAGGCCCTCGGCCATCAGGCCCAGCACGGAGTACTCACGCTCGGTGAGCCGCCCCAGGCCCCGGTCGGGGGCGCTGCCCGCGAGCAGCTTCGCGATCACGGCCGGGTCCATGGCGGTGCCGCCAGCCGCGACGCGCTCCAGCGAGCCGATGAACTGGTCGGCGTCGAACACGCTCTCCTTGAGCAGGTAGCCGACGCCGCCGGAGCCGTCGGCGAGCAGTTCGCGGGCGTACAGCTGCTCCACGTGCTGGGAGAGGATCAGGACGGGCAGGCCGGGGATCTCGGCGCGGGCGGTGAGGGCCGCGCGCAGGCCCTCGTCCGACTGGGTCGGAGGCATGCGGACGTCGATGACGGACACGTCCGGGCGGTGCGTCCGCAGTGCTTCGAGCGTCTCGGGCCCGGTGGCGGCCGTGGCCACCACCTCATGCCCGAACGCCTCGATCAGGCGGACCATCCCGTCGCGCAGGAGGTACAGGTCTTCGGCTACGGCTATGCGCATGGCACGGCCATCCTGACACGGGTCGGGCCGCCCTGGGGACTGGTGACCGCGAGCGTGCCGTCGAAGACGGCCAGGCGGCTGCGCAGTCCGGCGAGCCCGCCGCCGGCCCGGATGCCGGCCCCGCCCCGGCCGTCGTCCTCGACCTCCACGACGATGCCCGTGTCGTCCCGTACGAGCACGACGTGCGCCCGGGCCGCCCCGGCGTGCTTGACCGCGTTGGTGAGGAGCTCGGCGACGCCGAAGTAGAGGGCGGACTCGATCGGCGGGTCCAGACGCAGTGGGCCACCTGCTCTGACGGCCACGTCGAGGGGGACGTCCAGCGCCAGAGCGCGGACGGCGTCGACGAGGCCGCGCTCACTGAGGACGGGCGGGCTGATGCCCCTGATCAGTTCGCGGAGTTCGGTCAGTGAGGCGGCGGCGCCGGCCCGCGCCTCCCGCATCAGCGCCTTGGCCTGCTCGGGGTCCCGGTCCATCAGCGCCTCGGCGGTGGCGAGCGAGAGCCCGAGTGCGACGAGGCGTGCCTGGGCGCCGTCGTGGAGGTCCCGCTCGATACGGCGGATCTCGGCGGCCTGTGCGACGGTGGCGTCCGCGCGCTGGGAGGTCAGTTCGTCCACGCGTTCCGCCAGCGCCATCGCGGGCGAGGGCCGCAGGAAGCGTACGGCCACCGGACGGAGGGACCGCCAGGCGTACGGGGCGCAGCCGACGGCCAGGGCCAGGGCGCACGCCCCGGCGAGGCGCGCGAGGTTTCCGTGCCGGGTGAGCCCGATGGCGGCGACGGCCAGCGTGGCCGGCGGGAGAGCGGACACCACTCCCGCGGTGAGCGGGGCGATGACGGCGAACCGCAGGTCGCGCCAGGTGGCGGGGTCGCTCCACCAGAGCCGCATCCGCTGGTCCATGACGGCGTCCCGGCGGCTGCGTTCGTAGCTGAAGCCGTTCCACCAGTACCCGGTGGACAGCTGCATCACCGGCCCGGGCTCCCGGCGCCCTGCGGGGATGTCCGTGCCAGTCCACCGCGCGACGAGGAACCGGACCGCCCGGCACACGGTCTGCGCCGAGGCGAGCGTGCCCGCGCACACGATCACGGCGGGCCCGATCCACGACCACGGGTGCTGCGCCCCGCACCACACCCCCAGCCCCACGGCGGCGGCCCACACCACCGGCACGGCCATGCAGACGGCAGTGGCGGCACACGCCCGCCCGAACCCCACCCCGGCCCCTACCACCCACGAACCAGCCCGCCCCGCCCGCCCCATGACTCCCCCTCGTCTCCCGTTCGACGCCCCCACTGTGCACCGCCCGGAACCCGCAACGTCCCGGTTCTGCCGGGGAGTGGGGCTGGCCCCACCACCCTGTGGGGCCAGGCCGATACCGCGTCAGACGGCCGCTCCGTAGCGTCATTGCCATGGAAACCGACGCGAACACCACACCTTCCACGCCTTCCACGCCTTCCACGACCACCGAAAGCGCCCGGGTCGCCTTCGCCGCGATCCGGGTCAGCGTCAAGGTCTACGGCACACTCACCGCCGCCGCCCTCCTGGCGGTCATCGCGGTCGCGGCCACGGGGCACATGGTGAACCCGTTCATGTGGGTCCGCGCGATCCTGCTCCCCCTTACCGCGGTGCTGCTCCACCGCCTGACCGTCTCCGCCTCCCGGGGCTCCCGACGCGCCTTCGAGCGCCTGCGCGGTATCTCGGTCGTCCTCCCGATCGCGATCGTCGGCGTCGATCTGATCCCGGGGGTCTGCCCGTGGTGGTACGCGGCGGTGCAGGCGCTCTGCGTGCTCCCGGTCATCCGCATCGCCTTCACGATACGGGGCACGGCCGTGCGAGCGGCGTGTCCGCAGACGCGCTGACGCGGAGCTCGGCGGCCGTCACCCGCGCGGTGCGGGTGCGGGTGGTTGGTTGGTTGGTCAGGTCATACCGGACGTGGTGGACGAGGGCGTACTGGTTGCCCGGCCCACACCGGCCAGGGCCAGAGCCTTCGCCTGTTCGAATTCCTGCTGGGTGATGATTCCGCGGGCGTGCAGTTCGGAGAGCTTGGCGATTTCGTCGGCGCTGCTCGGCCGGTCGCCGCCCGCAGTCTCCCTGACGTAGGACTCGAACGCCTTGTGCTGCTGCATGGCATTTTCCGTCTCGCGGCGCCCCATGTCCTTGCCACGGACCAGCAGATACACGAAGACCCCGAGGAAGGGCAGCACGATGACGAAGAGCGTCCAGCCCGCCTTGCCCCACCCGCTCAGGGAGTCGTCACGGAACACGTCGATGACGACTCTGAAGAGCAGGAAGATCCATATGACCCACATGAAGAACCACAGCATCGTCCAGAACGCGCCCATCAGCGGGTAGTCGTAGGCGAGGTGCGTCTGCATGGCCGGTCTCCCGTCGCTTGCAGGGGGCTAGGGGCTCGCAGCAGGTGGTCGCGCACCCCGGAGGGGAGCACGTACCCACAGGAATCGGCCTCTTCCTCGCCCGGCTGTGAAGACGTCCGATCCTCCTGGAACCATGCTGCACCCGGGAATCCCCCGGGCACCACCGGAGCCTGGCCGGCCGGCCCGTGTCGGTTCGCCGTGGCGACGACGGCCGCCGTGGGCTCTCGGGCGCGCCGGCCCGCCGGTGAGAAAGCGCCTGCCGCCCTCTGGCGGACGCGCGTAGATCTCCGACACTATTTCCCTGCTCCCCCAGCAGGCCCTTGCTCTCCCCGCACCGCCGTCCCGTCCGTCACGGCCACCAGCAGGAGGCAACCCCGATGAAGCTCCGCTCCGTCCTCACCGCGCTCACCCTCGTCCTCGGCGCGCTGCTCGCGCCCGGAGTCGGCGTCCTCGGCGGCGCCACCGCCGCGCACGCGGCCACCAAGATCAGCCATGCCACCGCGACCTCGATGTTCCGCAACTCCGCCATCACCTGGTCGTCGTCCGGCGGCTGCTCGGACCGCAACAACTCGACCTGCACGTCCTTCGAGCAGCTCAACCTCGCCACCGCGCAAGGCGCCCAGACCCTCAAGAGCGCCAGTGGCTGCGCCCTGAACATCACCGGGGGCACCGAGGCCGGTCACGCGAGCGGCACCTACTCGCACTGGAACGGCTACAAACTCGACTTCGGCAAGTACACCTGCCTCGGGAACTACATCAAGAGCACGTTCAGCTACATCGGCCTGCGCGGCGACGGCGCACCGCAGTGGAAGTCCGGCGCCGGCAACGTCTACGCCGACGAGGGCAGCCACTGGGACGTGACGTTCTACAACTGTGGCGGCTGCTGACCCGACGACCCGGACCGCTCGTTCCCGGGGCGCGGTGCGCATCCGTTCAGTTGGGGTGGGGTCCAGTCGTGGTGCCGAAGGATCATGCGCGTTGCGGCGCGTGAGGGTGTCAGCCGCATCACCGTGTTCCGCACGGCGACGGCCAGTGGGTGCGAGAGCCGGTGGCCCATCCGCCCGGCTTGCCGAGCGGCCCGGGCGACTGCCTGGCTGCGCGGGCGGCGCTCGGCGTCGTAGAGGGTGAGCGCGGCATCGACGGTGGGCTCGGCGGCGAGTGCGGCGGCCAAGGTGACCGCGTCCTCCAGCGCTTGGCACGCGCCCTGGCCGAGGTTGGGGGTCATCGCGTGTGCCGCGTCCCCGAGCAGTGCGATCCGGCCGACGGTGTACCAGGGCAGCGGCGTTCGAAGTTCGTGCACGTCGTGTTGCAGCACGGCGGTGGGCCGGGTCGCGTCGAGCAGGGCGGGTATCGGTTCATGCCAGGTGCGAAACCGTCGCCGCAGTTCGGCGATCGGGTCGGCGAACCGGGTTCCGGCGGGCAGGTCGAGGACGGCGTGCCACTCGGCACGTCCGTCAGGGAACGCGATGTGCCCGAACTCGGCCCCGTGCCCCCACGTCAGCTCGAAGTCGGTGCGCAGGTCGACCGCCTGCTCGGTGATGGCGCGCAGCACGGCCGACCCGCTGTAGACCGGGCCCGGATGGGCCGGGAAGAGCAGGCTGCGCACCTTGCTGCCGATGCCGTCGGCCGCCACCACCAGGTCAGAGTCCAGAACCGTGTCTGCGCAGGCGACGTGAACCGCCCGCGGGGCGATCTGCCGGACGGAACGGACGTCCGAGCCGGTCAACAGCGCCGCCGCGGGCAGGGCCTCGCGCAGCAGCCGGTGCAGGGTGGCGCGGGGGATGCCCGTGATCGGCGTGCCCACCGCCTGCTCCAGCGCCGCGCCGTCCATCCGGGTCAGCCAAGCACCGTCCGGTGTGCGGGTGCCTCCGGTGTACTGGCCCCGCGCCGCCCCCCTCACCGCGTCGCCGACGCCCAGTTCGTCCAGGGCCCGCAGTCCATTGGCGGCCAGGGAGATGCCCGCCCCCGCGTCCTCGAGCGTGGACGAGCGCTCGACGACCGTGACCTCCCAGCCGACGCGGCGCAGGCCGATCGCGGCGGCCAGCCCGCCGATGCCCCCGCCGACGACCACTGCCGTGCCTGCCATGCCACACCCCCGCGTTCTACACCTGTAGAAGAAGGAGGGTATCGGAAGCACTACAGGTGTAGAAAGGGACCATGGCTTCGGATCGGCGCACCCTCCTCGCGGACGCGGCTCTCGACGTACTCGCCGACGAAGGGATCCGCGGCCTGACGCACCGTGCGGTCGACCGGAGGGCGGCCCTGCCGCCCGGCACCACTTCGGCCTACTTCCGGACCCGGGCCGCGCTGCTCACCGGACTCGTCACCCGCCTCGTTGAACGCGACCAGGCGGAGCTGCACATGATGGCCGAGGCGCTTCCGCCGCTGCGCTCGGTCGAGGAACTGGTGGACGCCATGGTCATGCTCACCCGGCAGCGGTTGACCGGAGAGGGCCGCCGCCGCTCGCTCGCCCGCTACGCCTGCGCCGTCGAGAGCGTTCGCGACCCCGAACTGCGCGCGATCCTCGTCCCCCGCGAGAACGCCGGCCGTGAGGCCGTCCGGCTGTTCCTCGCCGAACGCGGCGTGCCGGATGTCGACAACCGCACCCACATCCTGCTGACCTGCATCGACGGCTTGGTCTTCGATGGGCTCGTGAGCGGCGGCGAAGTACCGCGCGCGGCCCTCGAAGGCCTGACCGCGGCCGCCCTGCGCTAGGCCCTGTCGTCAAACTGCCGTCTGCCCTCCGGGCGACGACGGGAGTTTGACGACAGGGCCTGGTCCACCGGGCGAACCAGCGGGCAAGTGGCCCACCCGCGGGGATCTGAGGTGGCCCGGTTCGTGCGCCAGACATGCCCCAAGACGCCGCGGTTATCCGCCCGTTGTGCGGGATGCGCCTCTCGGGGTTCTTCCAAGAGGCGCATCGCGGGTCCTGCCGCCGTGCGGGCGCAGCAATCTGCCGGTCGGGTCAGTGGGCTGCCGTCAGGGCGGCGTCCGTGTTGTAGGGCGCGAAGTCGGCGTTGTCCTTGCAGCCGAGTTCCTCGAAGGTGCTGACCTTGGTCACCGGGTCCGTGTAGGTGAGACGGTACTTGCAGGCGCCCTTGATGTAGCGGCCCTTGACCCCGCCGGGGAAGTCGATCTCCTTGTTCCAGAGGTAGGGCGAGTTGTAGTCGTTCAGACGGGCGGTGGCGTTCACGTCGATGCCGCCGGGGGCGTAGATCTCGTAGACCCAGCCCGTCTTCGCGGTGCCGTAGGTGGCGAACTTCTGGGCGACCCACTTTTCGCAACTGGTGCTGAGATGGGCGCTGTTCTGGCCGCCGCCCTTGACGATGTACTCGGCGAGCGGGGTCACCTGGTCGCCCCGGGGCGTGAACCCGGTCTGGAAGATCTCCTCAACGGTTTCCCGGGTGTCGCCACGCCACAGGGTGTTCACGTCGGTACGCCACTGCCAGCGCTCTGCCGCGGCTGCGGAGGCGACGGGGCGGGCGATGGACGGGTTGGTCGTCGTAAGCCACCAGTCCCAGGCCCGGTACTCGACCGTCGGTCCACAGGGGGTGGTCAGACCGTCGTCGGCGGCCCGCGGCGCCGGACGTACGGCCGGTGCCGAAACGGAAGTGGAGTGCGGGAGGACGGCCGGGGCGACGGCGGCCGATGCCGGGGCGACCGCGGCGGACACGAGGGAGAGAGCGGCGAGCACCCGCAGAGCGGACTGCAGCATGGTGAAGACCCATCAGTCGATCAATGTGACGGGTCTCGTTATAGGGGCGGGCCCGGACGCGACCGGGACCCGGCGGGTGACGTCCACCCGCACGGGGGGAACAGTCATACTGGGAAAACGATCAACCTCGCGGGCAAGCCCCATCCCCGCCCCTCCCCGATTCGCTCACACCGCCGTGCGACGGGCGTGGAAGAGACCCCAGCGCAGCAGCTGACGACGGGTGATGTCCGCCCAGAGCGGGAGGTTGTCCAGCAGGTCGTCGAGGTAGGCGGGGCTGATCACCTCGCGCAGTTCGTCGGCTCGGCGCCGCACCTCTTCGTCGAGGCGGGCGTAGTGGGTGCGCAGATGCTCGGTGCCGTCCTCGAAATCGGCCTTCAGACCGAGGCGTGACAGGTGCCCCTGGTAAAACGAGGGCGTGGCCAGCGCCTGCACCCCCAGGCGGGACAGGGCCGGCCGCACTGCCTCGACCGGGGTCGTCCCGGCGGCCATGATGTCGGAGAACACCAGGGCGCCGCCCGGTTTGAGTACGCGCACCGCCTCCTGCAGTGCGCCGCCCCGGTCCTCCACGTGGCAGAGCACCTCCAGCGACCAGACCACGTCGAATCGCCCCGATGCGTAGGGGAGGTTGCTCAGGGAGCCGGTCTCGACCTCGATCAGGTGATCCAGCCCGCGCAGCGCATTGGACGCGCGGTGGCGACGGTTGTGCTCCGCACTGAGGTCCAGGGCCACCACCCGGCAGCCGAAGCGCTCGGCGAGCGCCCGGGACGAGCCGCCGTACCCCGCACCGAGGTCGAGTACCACGGCGTCCGGGCCGAGCAGATCCGCAACGCGGTCCGCGGCCTGGCGCACCGTACGGCGGGAGGCTTCGGCGATCGCCTCCTCCGCACGGGCGTACACGCCGATGTGGATGTCCTCACCGCCCCAGACGGCCTCGTAGAAGGCGTCGACATCGCCGGTCTCGTAGTAGCGGCGAGTGGAGGCCTCATGATCGGGAACATGTTCGGCGTCCGTGCTCTTCTCGGTCATGGTCGGTCGATTCCCCGACGCGGCCCGGCCGACTCCTGATGCCTGACTCCCGACTCTCCCGACTCCCAACTCCCCGCTCCCGACTGCTGCAGATGGCCGTCTGCGGGCTCAGGCGCAACCGCCCACCCGCCGACGGTCGCCGGGATCACCGGGTGTGGCCATCGAGCCAGTCCTCGTAGCGGGTGGGGGCCAGGCGTGCCCCGTCGCCGGCGATGAGGACGTCGCCCACCACGGCCGCGAACATGCCCGCCTGCGCGTCGGTGACGACCGTGCGCCCGTCCTTGCGGGCGGTCAGCGTGAGACGGCCGAGCTCGTCCAGCGGGAAGACCTCGGGACCCGCGACGTCGAGGGTGCCGCTCAGCGCGGGGGCGGTGGCGACGTCGGCCAGCGCCGCCACCACGTCGGCCGCCGCCATCGGCTGCACGGGCGTGGCCGGCAGCCGGACGGCACTGTCGTCGGCGGTCCAGGAGATGACCGCGTCCATGAACTCGAAGAACTGGGTGGCGCGCACGATGGAGTACGGGGTGGGGCCCTTGCGCAGCAGTTCTTCCTGGAGCGTTTTCGCGCGGTAGTAGTCGAGCTGCGGCACCCGGTCGACCCCGACGATGGAGAGGATGGCCTGGTGCCGGACGCCCGCGCGTTCGCCCGCCGCCAGCAGGTTTCCCATGGTGGTGCGGAAGAACTCCGGGGAGGCTTCGTCGAACGTGGGCGAGTTCGTCACGTTGACGACCGTGTCGGCGCCTTCGAGTGCCCGGTCGAGCCCCGCGCCGGTGAGCAGGTCGACCCCGGTCGAGAGGGACGCGGCGACCACATCGTGTCCGGCCTCGCGGAGCCTGGACACGAGCTGGGAACCGATCAGTCCGGTGCCGCCGATGACGGTGATCTTCATGGCCGTACCCCTCTCCATCAAACTCGGATAACTCTTGTCCGAGATGATACTCGGATAGTCTGGGTCCGAGTCAAACGGGAGGGCGCGTGAAGTTGTCAGGTGGCGTCGAGTGGGCGCTGCACTGCTGCGTGGTGCTGACCGCGGCGACCGAGCCCGTCCCGGCGGCCCGGCTGGCGCTGCTGCACGACGTCTCCCCCAGCTACCTCGCCAAGCAGATGCAGGCGCTGTCCCGCGCGGGCCTCGTGACGTCCGTCCAGGGCAAGACGGGCGGATACGCCCTGACCAGGGCCGCGTCCGAGATCACGGTGCTGGATGTGGTGCAGGCCGTCGACGGCGCGAATCCGGCCTTCGTGTGCACGGAGATCCGCCAGCGCGGGCCGCTCGGGACCCCGCCGGAGGAGTGCACGAAGCCGTGCGGGATCGCACGCGTGATGGGGGCCGCCGATGCGGCCTGGCGGGCGTCCCTGCAGGGCGTGACCATCGCCGACCTGGTCGGCTCGGTGGAGCGGGACAGCGGGCCCGGGGCGCTCCCGGCCGTCGGCGCCTGGCTGAACCCGGCCACCGGTTCGGGCGGTGCCCATACGGAGGGAGGGACCGGCGCCGCGCGGTGAGCGGGGGCCGCCGCTCGACGGTTCGGTACGCACCCTGAGCTGGTGATCTCGGGCTTCGCCCGGCTGGGACCAGGGAAACTCGCCGAGTTGACGGCGGCCGACGCCCTCGTCACCGACGATCGGACGCGAGTCCGTCGGACGACCTCGCCCTCACTCGCCGCCGGCGGCGCCGTCGTAACCGGAGCCCTCGGTGTCGGGCTCGGTCTCGTCGGGTTCCTCGATGATGTGCATGGCCGCCTCCTCCGCCGATGCCGCCCCGCCGTTGACGCCCACGTCGTGGGCCACGACCGAGACGTGGCGCGTGGGCCCCGCCTCGTCCTCGGGCGCCAGCCGTCCGGCCCGTACGGAACCGGCCTGCGGGTCTTCGGCGTTCTCGTCGGCCAGCTCCTCCCACGCCGGCTCGTCCGGATCGGGCTCGGGCAGCTCGCGGGCCAGACGCTGGTCGAGGGTCTCACCGACGAGACGGCCCTCCGCGGTGGTGGCGGAGTCGTTGACCGCCAGCGGCCGCTCGGGCGGCGAGTACCCGGTGTCGAGCATCTCGTCGAGGCCGGGTTCGTCCAAGGCGTTGTCCAGGTCGGGCCGCGCCTCGGCCGGTTCGTCGCCCTCGTGCGGTTGGTAGACCTCGTCGCCGTGCGATTCGATGCTGCTCATGGCGCCTCCCAGATCAAAGGCCAGGACTATGGCGTAGGCCGGGAAGGCACCGCCGCCCGCTTCGGGTCCTGGTGTCACACGAGGATCAGGGTCCCGAGGATCAGGGTCCGGGTCACTTACCGGATGTTTCTGATCATATCTGGCGGCTCCCCCTGATCGACGATGTCATGCCTGCCGAATACGGCGCCCGGACCCGGTCCCGCGCGTTCCGGCGGGCACGTCGCGTCACGCCACACCTCCGCTGCGCACGCACCCCCGCACCCGCACGGCCATGGCAGGACGACCTGTACGGGCAAGACGCCCCTCCGGTGCGGTGGCGCGGCGCCCTTTCCTCCGCCCCCGGCGGACGACGCCCTGACTCGCGCCGACCCTGCGATGCGCTACAGCATGGAGGGAGGGCGGTCGACCGCGGCTGCCGTGCAGAAGGGCATGACAGAACGTGACCAGGCAGCGCTTTGCGTTCTGCGGGGCTGAGCTGGCCGCTGTCTACGTACTCAACGAGGGCCGCAAGGAACTCCATCTGGCCGAGGTGACCGGAAACCGCGCCATGCTGTACGGCCTGCCGGCGGTCCTCTCCGTGGACGGGCACTCCCCGGCCGCCGAGGCCCACCGCTCGGGCCGGCCGCTGTGGCTCAACCCGAAAGCACTGGCCGCCTACATCGAGGAGGACCCGCACTATTTCCCCGGCCGGGTGCGGGACGACTCCGTCAGGGCATCGCCTGCCAAATTCTCCCTCGGGGCCCTGCCGCTCGGGCACGGCTCCAAGCAGCTGGGCTGCCTCATCGTCGCCGGCGAGGTCCCCGACGGGTTCAGCGACGACCGCCGGAACCTGCTGGAGCTGTACGCCGACCAGGTGGCCGCCGGACTGGAATCGGTGGCCGCCCACGCGCCCGGGCGGGCGGCGCCGCGCCCCGTGCTGGGACACACGCTGGTGCCGCTGCGGGGCGGAGCGTTCATCCTGGACCTCGCCACCGGCCGCATGGAGGCGCACGCGCGCGTGCTGGAGCTGCTGGGCATCGAGCCCGACCAGTTCGGCGGCCACGTGGACGCGCTGCTCGCGCGAGCCGTGCCGGACGACATCCCCGCACTGATGGCCATCGTGGAGCCGGACAGGCTCACGACGGATCCGCAGCAGCTGGCGTTCCGCATCCGCCGGCCGGGTGGTGAACTGCGCTGGCTGGGCCTGCGGTGCCGGGTGATGATGGACGACGACGGCACCCCGGTGCGGGTCCTCGGCGTGGTGGCCGACGCCTCCTACCTGCGCCCCACTGCGGACGACGTCTCCATCGTGCAGCGGCTGTCCACCAAGCTGGCCGGCGCGACGACCATCCGGGACGTCAGCCAGATCGTCGTCACCTCCCTGCGCGCCCCGCTGGAGGCGAGCCGGGTGGCGGTCGCCGAGCTGGAGGCCGACCGGCTCGTGGTGACCGTCCTCGACCCTCCCGAGCCGCGCGCCTGGCCGGGCATGTGGCGTTCGGAGTGGCGGTCCGAGTGGCCGGACGCCTCGATGCACGACCTGCCGACGCTGCAGAACGCGCTCCGGGAGGGCCATGTGAGCCTGTGGCCGCCGGGAGCGGACCTGGAACCCGCCCTCGCCGGGATCGGGCCCGGCGGGCTCGCCGTCCTGCCGCTGCCGGCGGACGGACGGATGGTCGGCGTCTGCCTCGTGGGGTGGGACGGTGAGCACCGGTTCGGACCGGAGGAGCGGTCGCTGCTGACCGCCACGGCGGCGCTGGTGGGGCAGGCGCTGACGCGCGCGCACGCGCTGGACGCCGGTCACGAACTCGCCACGATGCTCCAGCGCAGCCTGCTGCCACGCAAGCTCCCCCCGCTGCCGGGCGGAGTGGCCGTGGCCCGTTACCTGCCCGCGACCGTGGGGCTCGAAGTGGGCGGCGACTGGTACGACGTCATCCCGCTCAGCGACGGCCACGTGGCCCTGGTCATCGGCGACGTGCAGGGGCACAGCGCGGGAGCTGCGACCATCATGGGCCAGATCCGGACGGCCGTGAGGGCCTACGCGGTGGAGCGTCACCCGCCCGACGTGGTCATCGCCCGGGCCAACCGGCTGCTCGTCGGCATGGAGACGGACCTGTTCGCCACCTGTCTGTACGTGGACCTGGACATGGAGGAGGGCATCGCCTGGTTCGTCCGTGCCGGTCACCTCCAGCCGATCCTGCGTTACCCGGACGGCAGCGCCGAGGAGCTGGCGGTCGAGGGAGGGCCTCCCCTGGGAGTGGTGACGGACACCGAATTCCCCATGACGGAGGTCGGACTGGTCCCCGGTAGCGTGCTGGCCCTGCTCACGGACGGCATGGTCGAATCGTCGAACGTCCGCCTGGAGGACGGCATGCGCCGGGTGTGCGAGGTGCTGGCCGCGGCGGACCCGGCCGACCCGGGGATGATGGCCGACGAACTGGTCGCGCGGGTCAACCGGCGGGACGACGACGTGGCGCTGCTGCTCATGCGCTACGACGGCACCCGTGTCCGGCCGATGCGGACGTACTGGACCGTGTGGCGGCTCCCCAACGCCGTCCACCACGCGCGTCGTTTCGCCGCGCGGACCCTGCGCTCGTGGGGTGTGGTGGCGGAACTCGACGTCGCCCTGCTGGTGGTCTCCGAGCTGGTCACCAATGCGATCGCCCATACGCAGGGAGAGGTGCGGCTGGATCTGACGCTGTCGGCGGACCGGCTGCGCATTTCGGTGAACGACGCCTCGCCCCGCAGCCCGGTCAAGCCCGGGGACGTGGACTGGTCGGCGACCGGGGGCCGCGGGATCCTCATCGTCGAGGCGACGACCGCGTCGTGGGGCGCGGTGCCGCTCAGCAGCGGCAAGCAGGTGTGGGCCGAGGTGTCGCTGGACCCGCGCGAGCGGCTGAACGGGCGCGGGTAGCGACCCAGCGGCCTCAGTCCTGGCCGGCCCGGACGGGGGGTGTGCGGTGCGCCCATGGAGCGGCCCGCTCCAGTTGCCCGGCGAGGCGGAACAGGACGTCCTCGCGCCCGTACCCGGCGGCGAACTGGATGCCGATGGGCATGCCGGTGGCCGGGTCGGCCGCCAGCGGCACCGACATGGCGGGGGTGCCGGCGACGTTGAAGGCGGCGGTGAAGGGCGACCGGTGGAACAGGTGCTCCAGCCAGCCGCGGCCGTCCGTCCCCTCCGCGCCCTCCCCGTAGGCGCCTATGGCCAAGGGGAGTTCGGGGAGGGTGGGGGTGAGCAGGACGTCGTGACGGTCGAAGTGCGCGCCGATCGACCGGGCGACCCGGTTGCGCACGTCGAGGGCCTGCACGAACTCGGCGCCGCTGACCCGGCGTCCCCAGGTGTAGCTCGCCAGCATCTCGGGCTCGACGGTCGTCTCGTCCACGGGGCGGCCGAACGCCTCGGCGAATCCGTCGATCCAGGTCACCAGGTTCGCCGTCCACAGCCGGGCGTTGGCGAGGACGAATTCCTCCCAGCCCACCCCGAGGTTCACGTCGGTGGGTTCGACCCGGTGGCCGAGGGAGTCCAGCAGGCGGGCGGCGGCCAGGGTGGCCTCCCGCACCGCCGGCTCCACGGGGCGCCCGTTCCAGGGGGTGGTGAGCAGTCCGACGCGCAGCCGGCCGGGATCGCGGATGATCTCCTCGGCGTAGGGGCGTCGGGGAGGTGCCGCGAAGTAGGGATCGCCGCTTTCGGGACCGTGGATCAGGTCGAGGAGCGTCGCGCTGTCCCGGACGGTCCGGCTGAGGCCGCCGTGCACGGCCAGACCGTTGAAGACCTCGTCGGCGTCCGGTCCCATGGAGATGCGACCGCGGGTGGGTTTGAGTCCGAACAGCCCCGTACTGGCGGCGGGGACGCGGATCGAACCGGCCGCGTCGGTGGCGTGTGCCAAGGGGGTGATGCCGGCGGCGACGGCTGCGGCGGACCCGCCGCTGGAACCCCCCGCGGTCCGGTTGAGGTCCCAGGGGTTGCGGGTCGCTCCGTGGAGGACCGGTTCCGTGGTGGTGCTGTAGGCGAATTCGGGGGACGCCGTACGGCCGAGCGTCACCAGGCCGGCCCGCCTGAACCGTCGCATGAGGTGGGAGTCGGCCGTTGCCGTGTTACCGGCGGCGAGGCGGCTGCCCAGTTCGACGCGCTTGCCCTTCATGGCCACGGCCAGGTCCTTGATGAGGAACGGGACGCCGGCGAGGGGTGTGCTGCCCGGGGTCGGAGCGTCCTCGGCCGGCCAGTTCTCCACGACGGCGTTGATGCGGGGATCGACGGCGGCCATCGCGGCCTGGGCCGCGGCGGCGAGTTCCGCGGCGGTGACCTCGCCTCGCGCGACGAGTGCGGCCAGACCGACGGCGTCGTACCGGGTGTATTCGTGCAGTTCCAAAATGCTCAGCCTCACGGTCGCGGCAGGTGGTTCCGATCGGTCCCATGCGATACCGATCGGTATCGTTCGGGGTCGGTCGGTAACGTAGCATGGGCCGCGAGAGGCCGGTGACGGCGACGAAGTGAGGCGGAGATGGCAAGCAGCCCCCCGAGGCCCGGCAGGGACACGCGAGTGGCCCGCCTGCCCCCGCGCGAGCGCATCCTCGACGCCGCCGAGGAACTCTTCCTGCGCGAGGGCATCAGAGCGGTCGGGGTCCAGGCCATCGCCGAGCAGGCGAAGACCACCAAGATGGCCCTGTACCGGCACTTCGCCACCAAAGACGCCCTGATCGAGGAGTGGCTGAGGATCGTCGCGGCGGGCTACGCGGCCGCTTTCGACGCTGCGGAGACCGAGCACCCCGGCGACGGCCGGGCCCAGGTCCTCGCGGTGGCGCGGTTCATCGCCGAGGGGCTGCCCGACATCGCACGGCGCGGCTGCCCCTTCGTCAACTCGATCGCGGGCCTGCCGGACCGGGCACACCCGGCCCGCCGGCTGATCGAGGAGCACAAGGCCACCCAGCTGCGCCGGCTCACGGACATGTGCAGCAGCGCCGATGCGCGGACTCCCGACGGGGCCGCTGCAGAGATCACCTTCCTCTTGGAGGGTGCTCAGGTCAGCGCCCAGAACGGGAGCGTCGACCGCGTGGGCGAGCGGCTCCTCACCGCGGTCGAGGCCGTCCTGGACCGGGGCGGGGCGGTCGGCGGGCGCTGAGCCGACGCCCGTCGCCGCGAGTGGCGGTCAGGAGGAGTGGTCGACGCCCGTCGCCGCGGGTGACGGTCAGGAGGAGTGGTCGACCGTGACGTCGGCCGACAGTCGGAGCGCGGCCTCGGCCGGCGCCCCGCGCAGCCCCAGCAGGGTGAGGGTGAGGGCGTCGACCACGGTGAGGTGGGCCAGCCGGCTGGCGACGGTCTCGAACCCGAACACCAGGTCCTGACCGCCCGCGACCAAGGTGCAGTCGCTGGTCTCGCTCAGCGGCGAGCGGGCGTAGCTCGTGAGGGCGAGGACCCGGGCCCCGGCCCGCCGCGCCCCCCGGGCGGCATCCACGGTGCTGCGCGTGGCCCCCGTGTGACTGATGGCCAGGCAGGCGTCGGCGGATGTCAGCTGCGAGGCGGCCAGCTGCGCCGTCAGCGGGTCGGCCGGCGCGTCGACCGCGCAGCCCAGCGCGCGCAGCCGGTACGCGGTGTCCAGCGCGACCGCGCCGGACAGGCCCGCGCCCACCACCAGCACCCGACCGGCCTCGTCGATCAGTCCCGCAGCCGAGCGCAGCCGCTCGGGCGTCACCGTCGCCGCCACTGCGTCCAGCGCCTCCCGGGCGGCCCGGACGGTGTCGGCCAGGGCGCGGGCGGCGGGATCCCGGTCCCGGGAGGGCTCCTGGGCGGGCGCCTGCCGGGCGGCGGCGATCTTCAGCTCCTGGTAGCCGCGGAAACCCAGTCGCTGGCAGGCCCGTACGACCGTTGAGGGAGCGGTGCCGGCGAGCGCCGCGACATCGCTGACGCTCAGGTGCACCAGCTCGGCGCCCTTGTCCAGGACGACCTGTGCCACGCGCGCCTCGGTCTCACGCAATCCGGACAGGTGGGCCCGTACGTGAGCGGCGAGACCACCCCTCACCGTGGAATCAATTTCCATGAAGTTATGCTACCAAGGAATTCCATTCCACAGCGAGCCGTGGGGAGCGAACGTGCCCGTAAACCTGCCGTCCTTGACGGGCGCGGCCGCCGTGCCCGCCGTCGTCCTCGCCTCGGCGGTACTGCACGCGGTCTGGAACGGCCTCACACACGGCCTGCGCGACAAACTGGCCGGCTTCACCCTCATCAGCCTGGCCTCCGCCGGCTGCGGAGCCGTCCTCGTCTGTCTCGCGCCGCTGCCCGCGCCGGCGGCCTGGCCGTACATCGCCGCCTCGGCCGCGCTGCAGGTCGCATACCAACTCCTGCTGCTGCGCGCCTACCAGCTCGGCGACTTCGGCCAGATGTACCCCACCGCCCGGGGCACCTCACCCGTGGTGGTGGCCCTGGTCTCCACGACCCTCCTCGGCCACTCGCTGCCCGGCGGCCAAGCCCTCGGCATCGCGGTGGTCTCCTGCGGCCTGGCCGGTCTCGCCCTCGCCGACGGACTCCCCGGCCGGGCCCAGCTGCCGGCGCTGGCAGCCGCGGTCGGCACCGGCGTGATGATCGCCTCCTACACCCTCGTCGACGGCAGCGGCGTCCGCGTCTCCGGCAGCGTCTTCGGCTACATCGCCTGGCTCTTCCTCTGCCAGGGGCTCGTCCTCCCGCTGATCGCCTGGGCCCGCCGCGGTCCCGCCCTGCTCACCGCGGTGCGCCCGCTGTGCGGCCGAGGCCTGGCCGGCGGACTGCTCTCGCTCCTGGCGTACGGCCTCGTCGTATGGGCACAGTCCCGCGGAGACCTCGCCACCATCGCCGCACTGCGGGAGACCAGCATCGTCTTCGGCGCCCTGATCGGCGCGGTGGCGTTCCGCGAACGCCTCGGCCACCGGCGCCTCGCCGCCAGCTTCACCGTCCTGACGGGCATCGCGGTGCTCCAGCTCACCGGCGGCGCGTGAGAGCGGGGGTGCGGGCCGCATCCGTGATCGGGGTGCCGGACCGGGACGCGGGGGTCGACGCCTGCTCCGCGGCAGATGAGTGGCCGGTCGGGCCGGGGGCCCGTGGGAGCAGCCGCGCCGGCGGTCATGCGGTGGCGCCGGGAAGGCCGAGGACGAGTGGGACGGCGAACAGGCGGAACACGGACACCGGACAGAACGCTTGACCCGGAGACTGATTAGGCACCATATTACTTCCGTGACCCAGCACCCCGGGGCCGGCCTCGCCGCCCCCACCCTCGACCAGGCCCGCCGCCAGATCGCCCGCTACGGCCTGACGGCAGACCCTCAGGCGATCCTGGTCGCCACGCGGCTCATGGCGGCCGGCGCCCGGATCGGTCAGGCCGGCGAGGTCCACTTCGGCCGCTTCGGCCTCTCCACCGGCCGTTACCGACTGCTGGCCGACCTGGAGGACCACGGCGGCGAGAAGTCGCCTTCGCAGCTCGCGGCGAGCCTCGGCGTCTCCCGCGCGACCGTGACGGGCCTGGTCGACGGACTGGTACGGGAGGGCCTGGTGGCGCGCAGGCCGTCCACCGAGGACGGGCGCGGCAACGTGGTGATCCTCACCGCACGCGGCGCCGACAAGCTGCGCGACCTGGCGCCGGAGCACTTCGCCCGGATGGAGGCGCTGGTCGGCGGACTCTCCCCCGAGGAACGCACCACCTTCCTCGACCTGCTGGGCCGGGTGGTCCAAGGGATGGACGCCCTCACCGACAACTGACGGACGACCGACCCCACCAAGGCGGGCCACCCACGGCCCGCCTCCCTTACACCCCAATAGTTAGGCACCTAATCAATGACCCGGAGAGGATCATCCATGCGCAAGAAGGACCCCGGGGCGTCCGCGGCGCCCCCGCCCTTCGCCCTGTGGCGGGAAGTCCTGGCCGCCTACGCCATGCCCGCCGTGACAGCCGGTCTCGGCGGGGCGGTCACCCGGCAGCCACAGCTGGTGGTGGCGGCGCTCACCACCATCGGCGGCACCTCCGCCCTGGTGGCCGCCGTCCTCGGCGCCGCACTGCGACACCGCCCCGCGCGCACCCGGATCCCGCGCGCGCTCGCGGCCGCCGCCGTGGGCCTGGCCGCCGCGGCGCTCGGCCTGGCGGCCGGCCTCGCCGCCGCCCACTGGCTGCCGCAGGTGCCGAGCCTCGCCGACAGCCCGTGGCCACGCCGGCTGCCGGTCGACCTGTCGCTCTCCTCGGCGATCGCGGCGACCGTCACCACATGGCGCGGGCGCGGCAGCCGCCCCGCCCGCACACCGCAGCACCAGCTCCCCGCCACACCCCGACCCGAAGGACAGACCTCGTGATCGTCATCATGGGCGCCGGTGGCGCCACCGGCGGCGCCACCCTGCGCAGCCTCGCCGCCCTCGGCGTACCGACCCGTTCCCTGAGCCGCGATCCCGGCCGGCTGGCCGCCGCGCTCGACGAGCACACGCTCGCCCGGACCGCGATCCTGCCGGCCGACGCCGCCGACCCGGACTCCCTGCGGACGGCTTTCCGCGGCGCGCACCAGCTCTTCCTCACCATGGCCAACGGGCCGCACCAGGTCCGGTACGAACTGAACGCCGTCGAGGCGGCCGTCGACTGCGGCGTGGGGCACATCGTGAAGGTCTCCGCGCCCGCCGCCGAACCCGACTCCCCCGTCGCCGTCTCCCGTGGCCACCATCTGATCGAGGAGCGGCTGCGGTCCTCGGGCGTCACCACGACCGTGCTGCGGCCGTACGCCTTCATGCAGAAGCTGCTGCTCCTGGCGCCCGGCATCGCCACCGCCGGAGTGGTGCACGGCGCGATGGGCCGGGCGCGGTGCAACTACGTGGACGCCCGGGACATCGGTGACGCCGCGGCTGCGGTCCTCACCGACCCCGGGCCGGCGGGCGGCACGTACCCCCTCACCGGCGGGCGGGCCTACAGCCACCAGGAACTCACCGAGCTGCTGGGCGAGTTGCTCGCCAGGCCGATCCGCTACCTGGACCTCGGCCCGTCCGGACTGCACGCCCACCTGATCGGCCGGGCCGGGATGCCGGAGTGGCTGGCCACGCACGTGGTGGAGATCCAGCAGCTGGCGGTGACCCGCGGGGAGGCGCCCGACGACACGTTCCTCCGCCTGACCGGGCGCGCCCCGCGCACGCTGGAGGCCTTCCTCCGCGAGAACCTGCACCGGTTCCGCTGACACCGGCCGGCTCAAGGGCTGTCCCTCAGGGCCCGGTCTCATAGGTGATGTGGTGGCGGGCCGCCACGGGGTTGATCTTCGCGGGGTCCAGGTCGCCCGCCGTGAGGACGGTGGGGCCCGCCGCGAACAGATCCTCGACGTACCGCTCCCAGCCGCCCGGGGTGGAGATCTGCAGGACCCGAGGGGGCGGGTCCGAGGCGCGCCGCAGGGCGTGCGGGACGCCTCTGGGGAGCAGGGCGAAGGTGCCCCTGGGCGCCGGGTGGGTCCGGTCGTCGAACTCGATGTCGAGGACGCCTTCGAGGACGTAGATGCATTCGTCGGCCCGGTGGTGGGTGTGGCGCGGGATGTCCTTCGCCAGCGTCACCTCCAGGAGTGACAGCCGGCCCTCGGTGTCGGCCGTGGTCGCCTTCACGGCGAAGGCGGGTGGCAGGGGTACGCGGCCCGGGCGGGCGGCCCCGGGTTCCAGCAGGATGAAGCGGTCCTCTTCGGGCATGACGCCGACCCTCCTCGCATGGCACAATATGAACCGGAATCCGATTCCGTTTCAATGGTGCGGAGGAGTGGTCGGCTTGTCAACGCCCTCGACATCCGGCAGTGGCCGCAAGCCGCGTGCCGACGCGGAGCGCAACCGCGCGCTCGTACTGGCGGCGGCCTGCGCCCTGTTCGAGGAACGCGGTGAGGACGTGCAGATGCCCGAGGTGGCCTTGGCCGCCGGGGTGGGCGTCGGCACGCTGTACCGGCATTTCCCGTCGAAGCAGGCGCTCGTGGAAGCGGCGGCGCAGCAGCGGTTCGCCGGGATCCTCCAGCACGCGCTGACCGACTGCCTGCGCGAGCCCGAGGCGGGACAGGGGCTCGCCCGGTACCTGCGACACGTCGGCGGGCTCCTGGCCGACAGCCCGGGCCTGACCGTCGCCGTGGCGACCGCAGTCGGCACGTCGGCGCCCCGCGGGGAGATGCTCGGGCTCCTCGAATCGGCCGTCGCGGCGCTGATCGAGCAGGGACGGACCGCCGGCACCCTGCGGCTCGACCTCACCGTCGCGGATGTGTACATGGTCGTCGGCGGGATGTCCGCGGTCATCCGGACCGGCAGCGGTGACTGGCGCCGTTTCCTCGACCTCACCTTCGGGGGCCTGCTGCCACGGGAGGACGACCCCGTCCCGTGACCTGCGAAACCCTCCCGGGCCGACCGGCTCCGCCGACGCATGCGAGCGGTACGCACGCCGGTGCGCACCGCTCGGCCTGCGGCGGGGCCCCACATGCCGGCCAGTGATGCGCCAGACCGGCCGCGCCACCGAGGCACCCCGGCCATCCACCGGCGCAGGGAGGTGCCCCGCCGCGCCGGCATCCCCGGCGAGCCGCACGGGCTGATGGGCCGCTGCCTGGCGTCGGCCCGTCGGCACAACGGCAACGCCCTGGCGGCCCCGGCCGGTGGAGCGCGTCCGAAGCACCGGTGCGCTACGCACTGACCCGCTTCGAGGCGGCCCCGATGCCCGCCTGGCGCGCACCCGCCCGGCACGACCTCGGCAAGGCATCGTCCTGCGCCACCTCGCCGCCACGACATGGCACGCGAAGCCCTGACGGCCGCCCACGACGCCCTCGTCCGTCTCGGCAACCCCCGGCGGGTCGAAGCCGCCGCCGACCTCGACACCCTGGCGGTGCCGGAGTCACCAAGATCTCGTGGGGCCCGTCGTCACGATGCGGCCTCACGTGGGTTGCGCATCCCGAGGACGTACACCGCGGTGAGCGCAACGGCACGGTCCTCGTCGTGGGACAGGTCCGCCAGGGCACGTTCCGCCACGGCACCCGGGACGTCCGCGAGTGCCTGTGCGAGCCGCCGGCGTACGGCGGGGGCCGAGGCGGCGCGGGCGAGGCGGTGCACGAGCCCGGCGGCGATCCGGTCCGCCGAGGCGGGACTGCTTGCGAGCACGCCCAGCGCATCGGCCGCATCGACGTCGTTCGCCCCCTCGACGATCATGTCCATGAGCGTCTCGGCCGCGTCGGCCGCGTCGGCCGCTCCTCGTGCCCCGAGGGCGAGGGCCGCGTGCCTGCGGACCGCGATGTCGGCGTGCGCGAGGGCCTCGTGCAGCAGTGCGGTGGCTTCGCAACCGTCCATCTCGGCGATGGCCCGGACGGCCCGCAGGCGGACCTCGGGCACCGGAGAGCGGAGGCCCTCGGCCAGCAGGACCGCACCCGCGCCACCCGGTTTCCGGGCCAGAGCCCAGCGGAGGGCCCCGGCGACGTTCGGGTCCGACTCGCTCAGTGCTGCCTCGACCAGGGCTTCCACCGGTACGGGGCCCTCGGCGGCCGAGGACAGGGCCGCGCGCTGGCGCTTGCCGGCGCTCTCCGACTTCAGGCCCCGGAGGAGTGCGACGCTCTGGAGGACGTCTTCCCAGGCGGCGGGTTCCGCGGCACTGATCCGGTTCAGGCGCGTGAGCAGGGCCGTCTCGGCCTCGATGCGTTCCCGGGTCTGCCGGATGAGGTCGTCGACGAGTTCCGAGGGTTTGAAGCCGGGATCGTCGAGCGCAGAGCCGACTTCGCGCAGCGAAAGCCCCAGTGACCGGAGGCTCTCGATGTGGAAGATCCGCCGGATGTCCTCGCCGGAGTACTCGCGATAGCCGGCCCCGGTACGCCCCTCCGGGCGTACCAGGCCCAGCGATTCGTAGTGCCTGAGCATGCGGGCGCTGACCCCGGACCGTCGTGCCACGTCACCGATCCGCACGTCTCGTCACTCCTCCCGGCTGGTTGTGCCGAGGGACATGATGCGCTCCGCACTCCCCGATCGCGCATTCGCCCGGGCTCAGGACCTGGTCTCGTCGCTGCGGTACCAGTCGCCGTGGCGGCTGCCGCCGCTGTGACCGGCCACGCAGACGCGCACCGGCGTGTTCCCGGCAACTTGCAGGCGACCAAGGCAAGTTGATGCCCACGGCAGACGGGTGGCGCAGTGTGAGGGGCCCGGGACCGGGTGTCATCGGGCAGGAGCTGATTCGCCTCGCGGGCCTCCTGCACATCGCCCATGCTGGAGGTAGGGCCCCCGTCGGCCTGAGACGTGTCCTCCCCCTCCCCAGGCCGAACGGGGCGCCTTGATAGGAGGAAGTCATGCGCATGCGAAGAATGCTCGGCCTCGCCCTGGCCGCGGCAACCCTTGCGGGCACGGGCGCCGTCGGCGCCATCGGTGCCGTCAGCGCTCAGGCCGCCACTTCTCCGAACATGACCCGACAGGAGTGCACGGACGCCGGCGGGCAGGTCCAGGCACGCCCCTACGCCGGCTACTACTGCGCGCTGCCTGACGGGAGCACGCAGCCGGTCACTTGACGGCAGCCGGTCACTCGGCGGCCGAGGTCACGCCGGCCCGCCCCACCCTTTCCGGTGCGGCGGGCCGTTCCACGCGGCCGGGGCGAAGACTCACGCGGTGACCGGTGGGACGAAGGCTCACGCGGATGACCGGTTATTCGGTTGACCCGGGCACGGGTCGGCGCTGCATGGTGGCCTGGCACCGCACGGCGTGGTGCCGGCGTCCACGGAGGGCAGCGACAGCCATGGAGATCCGTTCCACGACCGACCAGGACCGCGAGGTCTTCGTCGACACCCTCCATGCCGCTTTCGCGCTGTTCCCTGAAACCCCGGTCGACGGCGGCGGAGTCTGGTGGGCGGCGCTCGAAATGGACCGCGGCCTGCTCGCCGTCACGGCCGACGGGAGACCGGTCGGCACCTGTGGTGCGTACTCCTTCGAACTCACCCTCCCCGACGGTGACCTCGTACCGGTCGCCGGGGTGACCGCGGTCGGCGTCCTGCCGTCACACCGGCGCCGGGGTGTGCTCGGCTCCATGATGCGGCGTCAGCTCGGCGAGCTGCGGGCCCGGGGCGAATCCGTATCCGTCCTGCTGGCCTCCGAGGCCCTGATCTACCGCAGGTTCGGCTACGGGCCGGCCACCCACGCGCAGCGGCTGACGGTGCCGCGTCTGCGGGCCGCCCTCGTCCACCCGCGGGCGGCCGGAGGGAACGGCCCGGACACCGGGTCGGTCGAACTGCTGCCGCGTGCCGCGTGCGGCGAGGTCCTGGAGGAGGTCTACGACCGGTACCGCCGAGCACAGCCGGGCGCGCTCTCCCGGCCGCACCGGTGGTGGGCCTTGGGCGCGGGGCAGCCCCCGGTCTCCCGGGCACCGCGTTACGTCGCCGTCCACCGGGACGCCGACGGCGTCCCGGACGGGTACGCCTGCTACTCGGTCGAGTCCCGCACCCTGACGGTCGACGAGAGCGTCGCCGACGCCGACGCCACCTCGACGGCCCTGACCCGATTCGTGCTCGGGCACGACCTGGTCGAGCAGATCGTGTTCAAGAACCTCCCGCCCGAACACCCGCTGCGCTGGCAGCTGGCGGATTACCGCGCCGGCCAGGTGAGCCATGACACCGACGGCTTGTGGGTGCGGCTGCTGGACGTGCCGCGTGCGCTGGCCTCGCGTGGCTGGTTCACGGACGGCGAGCTCGTCCTCGACGTCGACGACCCCTTCCTCGGCGAGCACGGCCGGTATCTGCTGAGCGTCCGGGACGGCAGGGCCGAGTGCGTCCCGACGGGACGCGAGCCCGACCTGTCCCTGGACGTCAGTGACCTGGCCTCGGTCTACCTCGGCGGCACGCGGCCGAGCACGCTCGTACGGGCCGGGCACGTCCGGGCCCACCGCCCGGCCGCGGTCGCCCTCGCCGATGCCCTCTTCCGCGGCGAGCGCCCCCCGCACTGCCTGCACTGGTTCTGACCGCGCCCGCCGGGAGCTGCGGGACTTTAGGATGGGGCCGGTCGGGGCCGTAGCGCAGAGGTCGACGCGCGCGGTCTCCAAAATCGCGAGGACGCCGGTTCGACTCCGGCCGGCCCCGGCCCCTCTCGCGCGCCTGCGGCGCGGTGCTCACCAGGTCACGTGCAGCGCTTCGGGGGAACGGTGGATGAGGGTGGGGCGCATGGACGGCGGCGGGCGGTCCGGGTCCAGCCGCACACCGGGCAGGGTCTGCGAGAACAGCTCCAGTGTCAGACGGAGTTGAGCCCGTGCCAGGCGGGATCCCGGGCAGTTGTGCGGCCCGTGGCCGAAGGCGAGGTGGCGCCGGTCCTCGGGCCGGCGGATGTCGAACCGGTCGGCCCGCGCGTGGCGGTGCTCGTCGCGGTTGGCGGAGGCGTAGGCCACGAGCACGGTGGCCCCGGCCGGCAGTTTCGTCCCGCCCAGGGTCACGGGCCGGGTCGTGACCCTGCGGAAGCCCTGGATGGGCGGGTCGAAGCGGGCGCACTCCTCCACCGCGGCGCCGATCAGCGTCGGGTCGGAGCACAGCAGGAGCCACTGCTCCCGGTCGGTGAGCAGGTGCAGCAGGGCGGTGGAGAGCAGCGCGCTCGTCGTCAGGAGTCCGGCGATCAGCAGGTTCTGCAGGTTGGCCACCAGCTCGTGACGCTGTTCGAGGGTCAACTCGCCCTCCCCGGGGGCCAAGGCGGTTACGAGGTCCGAGCACAGGTCCTCGCGGGGGTGGGACCGGCGGTCGCGGACGTAGCCGTCCAGCAGGTGCTGGAGCGCCACGACGTCCTCCGCGGCGGCCGCCTGCGCGGGCGGTGACAGGGGGCGGAAGAGCAACTCCTCCGCGCGGTAGCCGCCGTACACAGCGGCGGGGACGTCGGCCGGATCCAGGCCGATGAGCCTGCCGATGACCAGTCCCGGCAGCCTTCGGGCGTACGCCTCCACCAGCTCGGCGGACCCGCCCGTGCCGAGGGCGTCGACCAACTCCCGTGCCGTCTCGCGCGCGTACGGCATCAGTGCCGCGATCCGGCCGGAGGACAGGCCCCGGTTCAACGGGGCCCGGTAGCGGTGGTGGGCGGTGCCGTCCGAGGACACCACGGTCGGCCGCGGCCCGAACCCGCGCGGGAGGACGCCGAGCGCCGCCTCCGAGAGCGTGACGTCCGGCAGCAGCGCGTTCGCGGAGGAGAAGTCCTCCGCGCGCCGCAGGACTTCCCGTACGTCGGCCTCCCGCGCGACCAGCCAGGCCTCGACCTCCGGTAGCCACGTCAGCCCCTCGGCGCGGCGGGCGCGGGCGTAGACGGGGTAGGGGTCGCGGTAGAACGCGTCGCGCAGCGCTGGCTCGTGCCCTGCTGACACACGGGCCTCCGTCTCGCGGTCGGCGCCCGGGAGCTCCCGGTGCACCGGGAATCCTGCCCGGCCCGCGGCCCGACCGGAAGACCGCGCCGGGACGTCGGCACGGCCCGCGCAAGCCCTGGGGGGAGTTCCCCTCCGCACGTACCGCCTCTCGGGGCGGGGAACGCGTGGGGCCGCCGCGCGGCGCCGCGTAGGGTCGGCCGCATGCCCCGCTCCCCGAAGAAGGCCCGCCGGCTCGTCGCGGACGGCCTCACCTACCTGTGGACCGTCCGTCACGGCCACCGCGTGCTGGAGGACGGCGGCTGCCGCAAGACCCTCTTGCTGCGCCGCCTCCCGTCGGGCACCGGCGGCATGCTCCGTTTCGTCTTCGACGAGGGTCCCGGCCGGTACGTCTCGGGTTTCACCACGGGATCGGGAGAGGTGGGTGCGGTCGGCGTCGGCGCTCTGAACCTGCACGAGCCGGGGACCGTACGGGTCCTGCTCGACACGGCACTGGCCCGCGGGTGGGATCCGCAGGAGCGGCGGGAAGCGAAGGTGGACGGCTGGGCCTTCCTCGAGGCGGCGGTCGCCGGACGCGCCCGGGCCACGTCGAGCGCATGTTCGACCCCTGGTCCCGTGTAGCCGTACCGCCCTGCCCAGCCGTGTCGCCCTGCCGGCGACCGCGTTCCCCGAGGCCGTCCCGACGGCGTACGGACGCGGGGTGCGCACTCGGCGGGACGGGGTCGCGGGCGCGTCATACGCTGGTTCCGGGGGCCGAGAGACACCCGGGCGGCGAGCATGCCGGAAGGGACGCCTTGATGGACGAGTACCCGCTGATCGAGAACCACGGTCTGATAGGTGACCTGCAGACCGCGGCGCTGGTGACGACCGACGGAGCGATCGACTGGTTCTGCTGTCCGCGCTTCGATTCGCCCAGCGTGTTCGGAGCCCTGCTCGACAAGGGCAAGGGCGGCCACTGCACGGTCAGACCCGTCCACGCCACCTACGCGACCAAGCAGTTGTACCTGCCCGACACCGCGGTCCTGGTGACCCGTTTCATGACCGAGGCCGGAGCCGGCGAAGTGGTCGACTTCATGCCCCTGACCGGCACCACGGTCACCGACCGGCACCGTCTGGTCCGGATGGTCCGCTGCGTGCGCGGCAGCATGACCTTCGAAGTCGACATCGCGCCCCGGTTCGACTACGGACGCAAGTCGCACGAGATGCACGCCACGGAGAACGGGGCCGTGTTCACCTCCGACGGCATGAGCCTCACCCTGCACACCATCCGGGAACCGGACGACGAGCGGCTGGTCCACATGCTCAGGGGCGACAGCGACCTGCGCCTCACCCTGAGCCTGCAGGCGGGGCAGCAGCGCGGGCTGGTCCTGGAGTCCGCCGCCGACGGGCCGCCCCGGCAGATCCGCCTCTCCGAGTACGAGGAGATCTTCCAGGCCACCATCGGCTTCTGGCGGTCCTGGCTGAGCGCGTCCCGCTACACCGGCCGCTGGCGCGAGGCGGTCGAGCGCTCCGCGGTGACCCTGAAGCTGATGACCTACGCCCCCACCGGGGCCGTGGTCGCCGCCCCCACCACCGGCCTGCCCGAGCAGCTCGGCGGCGAGCGCAACTGGGACTACCGCTACACGTGGGTGCGGGACGCCTCGTTCTCCGTGTACGCCCTGCTGGGCATGGGGTTCACGGACGAGGCGAAGGCGTTCATCAGGTGGCTCGGCGACCGCATCAACGAACGCGCGGGCGGCGAGGGCGATTCCGGGCCGCTGAACATCATGTACGCGGTCGACGGCTCCTCCGACCTGAAGGAGGAGAGCCTGGACCACTGGGAGGGCTACGAACGCTCGTCACCGGTCCGCATCGGCAACGGGGCGGCCAACCAGCTCCAGATGGACATCTACGGCGAGGCGCTGGACAGCGTCGCCTTCGCGCACCGGCACGGCATCCATCTCGGGTACCGCGGATGGTCCGGCATGATCCACATGCTGGAGTGGCTGGCCGACCACTGGGACACGGCCGACGAGGGCCTGTGGGAGACCCGCGGCGGGGCGCAGGACTTCACCTACGGTCGGGTGATGTCCTGGGTGGCGTTCGACCGCGCGCTGCGGCTCGCCGACATCAGCGGCCGCCCCGCACCGGCACAGCGCTGGAGCGCCACGCGGGACCGGATCTTCGAGCAGGTCATGGCGAAGGGATGGAACGAGGACCGCGGCGCGTTCGTCCAGCACTACGGCAGCGACGTCCTCGACTCGTCCCTCCTGCGCATGCCCACCGTCGGCTTCCTCACCCCCCAGGACCCGATGTGGGCCTCGACCCTCGACGCGATGGAGCAGGAGCTGGTCACGGACAGCCTGGTGTACCGCTACAACCCCGAGGCGTCGCCGGACGGCCTGCGCGGCTCCGAGGGCACCTTCTCGCTGTGCACCTTCATGTACGTGGACGCACTCGGCCGCGCCGGACGGATCGACCAGGCCCGGCTGGTCCTGGAGAAGATGCTGGGGTACGCCAACCACCTGGGCCTGTACTCCGAGGAGATCGCCCTGACCGGACGCCAGCTCGGCAACTTCCCGCAGGCGTTCACCCACCTCGCCCTCATCGATGCGGCGATCACCCTCGACGCGGCCCTGAACCGGGGTTCGTCGCCCGGCTAGGGAGTGCTCCGCGGGCCCGTCAGCCGCCGCCCTCCGGACCGGGACCTCCCCGCCGCAGGTCGGTGTCGGTGAGGGGTTCCAGTTCACCGCGGGTGTCGAGCCGGTACAGGAAGGCCACGGCGGGGAAGACCAGGACCGCTGCCACGAGGGTCACGACGATCAGCCAGTGCAGGGTGCTGGGGGCCCCCGCCGCCTCGGCCACCGTCAGCTTGCCGGGGATGAGGTACGGGCGCTGCGCCATGCCCCACGCGATCACGGCGGAGGCCATGAGGACGACGGCCGCCGGCCGGGACCAGGCGCCGGAGGTGCGCAGCAGCAGCCAGGCGGTGACGGCGGTGGCGAGCACGGCCACGATGACGAAGACGAGGCCTGCGCCGTGGGTGAGGCCGTGCCACAGGTAGGGGGCGTCTTCGTGGGTGACGATCAGCGTGACCGCGCCCAGCAGGGCGAAGGCACCGAGGGCGGCGAGAGCCCGCCGCCGGAAATAGGAGTGCAGGTCGGGGGCTTCGTAGCGGACGGCGTCCGCGGCCAGGAACACCGCACCGAGCATCGCCGTGCCGACGACGGCCAGCAGGCCGAAGAGGACGGAGGTCGGGTTGGACCAGGCGTGCGCCGACGGCTCGGTGCCCGGTGCCACGCGCCCCGAGGCGATCCCGCCGGCGGCGGCACCGAGGAAGAACGGGGTCAGGAGCGAGGAGACCGCGAACACGGCGCCGTAGAGGCGCCGCCCGGCGATCCTGCGGGTCGGTTTGCGCAGGGCGAACCCGGCGCCGCGCAGCACGATGCCGATGGCGGCCAGGGCCAGCGGCAGCCACATCGAGGAGAACACGGCCTGGAAGAACACCGGGAACCCGGTCCACATGATGACCAGGACGAAGATGAGCCAGACGTTGTTGACCTCCCAGACGGGGGCCATGGCGTGGTCGATGAGCCACCGGGGGCGCCTGCCCCGTTCCGCGCCGCCAGCGGTCAGGTCCCAGAAGCCCGCTCCGTAGTCGGTGCCGCCGGCGCAGGTGTAGGCGGCCACCGCGAGGAACAGTACGGCGGCGACCAGCCCGGCGGCGGTCACGGCGCGCCGTCCTCGGTCGGTGCCGGACCGCCGCCGCGCCCGGCAGCCGGGGCGTCGACGGCCGGGACGGCGGAGCGGGGGCCGTAGGGGGTGTCGGTCTCCGGTGTCTCCATCGTGCCTGCCGCAGCGCTTCGTTCGTCGTCCAGGCGCCATCGGGTGCGCATCTTCAGGAGCACGGCCAGGAACGAGCCGAAGATGAAGACGTACACGACGACGACCAGTGCGAACATGGTCCACAGGGAGGTGGCGCGGGCCGCGGTCACGGCCTCGGCGACCCGCATGTTCCCGTAGACGATCCAGGGCTGGCGGCCCACCTCTGTGGTGATCCAGCCGCATTCGACGGCGACGACGCTGGCCACTCCGGCGCAGGCGGCACTGCGGTAGAACCAGGGCGAGGCGGGCAGCCGGCGGCGCCGCATCCAGACGAACGCGTACCAGACGGCGAGCAGCGCGAGCACCGAGCCGATGCCGACCATGATGTCGAAGGCCCAGTGGGCGATGGTGGCCTGGGTCGCGTTGGGCCGGTCGTCCGCCGCGACGGACGACAGTCCGCGCACCTGCGTCTCGGGGCTGAAGCCGGCCAGGATGGAGTCGAGTTGCGGGATCCTGATGCCGCCGGAGATGGTCCCGTCGGGGTGGAGGCGGCCGAAGAGGTATTCCGGGACGTGTGTGTCGGTCTTCCAGACGATCTCCGTCGCCGCGAACTTCACCGGCTGCTTGCGGAACACCGCCCGGGCGATGGCGTCGCCCAGCACGAACTGGACGGGGGTGAACACCGCCGCGACCGTGAACGGAACGGTGAAGCCGAGCCGGTGGTAGCGGTCGCGGCGGCCGCGCAGCCAGCCGACGGCGTAGACGCCGGCCACGACGTATCCGGCGGTGAGCAGCATGGCCACGACGAAGTGCCAGTACTGCGGCCCGAACATCGGCGTGAAGATCGCCTTCCAGACGTCCACGTCGACCGGGTTGCCCGCGGAGTCCAGGGAGAAGCCCTGCGGGGTGTTCATCCAGGAGTTGGCCGCCAGGATGCCGAAGGCGCCCAGCAGGGCCGTCACGGGCAGGGGAATTCCGAGCAGGAAGTGGGTACGGGCGGGCAGCCGGCGCCAGCCGTACAGGTAGATGGCGATGAGGACGGCCTCCAGGAAGAAGGCCCACGCCTCGACGCCGAAGCCGATCCCGAACACGTCGCCCCAACGCCCCATCATGCCCGGCCACAGCAGGCCGAACTCGAAGGACAGGACGGTGCCCGTGACGACGCCGATCGCGAACTGCACCGCCATCACCGCCGACCAGCGGCGTGCCAGCAGCAGGGCGGTCGCGTCGCCGCGCCGCAGCCCGTAGCCGTGCATGATCAGGGTGATCAGCGGCAGCGCCACGCCCAGGGGAACCAGGATGATGTGCGAGGCGAGGGTGAAGGCCATGAGCGACCGGGCCGGCAGCATCTGAGGCGGCGGCGCCTCGGCCAGCAGGTGGAGCGTGGTGTGCATGCGTCCCTCCCCGGGGCCGACGCGGGTGGAGGTCAGCCGCCGGTGGCGAAGCCCGGGAAGAGGGTCATTCCGCCGTCCACGTAGAGCGTGGCGCCGACGACGTAGTCCATGAGGTCGGAGGCGAGGCCGACGGCCGCGTGGGCGATGTCCTGCGGTTCACCGACCCGGCCGTACGGGATCAGTTTCAGCAGGTCCCGTTCGGCCTGCTCGGTGTCCCAGGCACTGCGGTTGATGGGCGTCCGGATCGCGCCGGGGGCGATCGCGTTGACCCGGATCTTCTGCGGGGCGAGCTCCTGGGCCAGGGTCTCCATCATCATCTGCACCCCGCCCTTGGAGGAGGCGTAGTTCACGTGCCCGGCCCAGGGGATGATCTGGTGCACCGAGCTCATGCAGATGATCTTGCCGGCGGAGGCGGAGACGTCCGGGACGACCCCGCGCCGCAGGAACTCCTTCGTCGCCTCCCGGGCGCACAGGAACTGGCCGGTCAGGTTGACGTCGATGACCTTCTGCCACTGGGCGAGGGTCATCTCGGTGAAGGCGGCGTCCCGTTGGAGTCCGGCGTTGGCGACGAGGATGTCGATGGTCCCGAACTCCTCGACCATGCGGTCCATCATGGCGACGACCTGGCCCTCGTCGGACACGTCCGCCTCGTACGCCGCAGCGCGCACCCCGAAGGAGGCGATCTCCTCGACGACCTTCTCGGCCTCCTCACGTCCGGCCACGTAGTTCACGACCACGTCCGCCCCGGCCCGGCCCATGCCGATGGCCGTGGCCTTGCCGATTCCGGAGTTCGCACCCGTCACCAGTGCCTTCTGGCCCCGGAGCAAGTGCGCGGGGATCACACCCTGCGGTACGCCCTCGGTGGAACTCACGACGGACTGCCTCCTCCGCACGCCATTCCGCGCAGCCCGGGTGGCGGCGCCCTGGCGGGTCCGGCGTCACCCAACCATTGCGTCCGGGGCCGCGGCGGCCCGCCGCGATGCGCGTTGCGCCACCCGGACCAGGATCTTCGCCCGGTCGGCGGTTCTCGCGCGGCGCGTCAGCCCAACCGCTGGAGGAGGTGGTCGCCGACCCTCAGGGCGTTCGCGATGGCCGTCAGGGACGGGTTGACCGCGCCGATGCTCGGGAAGAAGCTCGTGTCGACGACGTACAGGTTGTCCAGGTCGTGCGCCTTGCAGTTCAGGTCCAGGGCCGATGCGGCCGGGTCGGTGCCGAACCGTACGGTGCCTGCCTGGTGCGCGGTGGCGCCGATGGGCATGCCCTTGTGCAGGTAGAGGCTGTGGTCCAGCAGGTGGTGCTCGTGCATGCCGAGGCGCCCCAGCATGCTCTGGAGCTTGTGCCGCAACCGCTTCAGCCCGGCCGTGTTGTGGGTCTCGTCCAGCGCGAGGTGGATGCGGCCGTCACCGTCGAGGGTGACGCGGTTGTCGGGCAGCGGGAGGTCCTCGCCGCACAGCCAGAAGTCCACCGCATGGTGGGCCATGACCTCGAAGGGCATGTCGGGGGTCACCGCTCCGGCCCAGCGCGGGGCCTCGCCGTGGATCTGCTCGGCGTCCGACTTGCCGAGCATCTGGATCCCGCCGAGGGGGTAGTCCCAGTCGTCCGCGCCCAGGTACCAGTCGTGCAGGGCGAGGGTCTTCTGGAACTGCGTGTCGTTCGGTTCCCGGGACACGGCCATCAGGGCCAGGTTGTTGTGGCGCATGTAGAACCGTCCGACGACGTCCGAACTGTTCGCGAGGCCCTGCGGATGACGGTCGTTCGCCGAAGCGAGCAGCAGCGCCGCCGAGTTGACCGCTCCGCAGGCCACGACGACCAGGTCGGCCGAGTACCGGGCCTCCTCGCCGCCGTCCAGGCGGGCGACGACCGAGCTGACCGTGCGTCCCGTCGGATCGGTTTCGAGCCGCAGCACGTGGGCGTGGGTGACCAGCTCGACTCCCGGGTGCTGCAGCGCGGGTTCCACGCAGATCACCTGGGCGTCCGACTTGCCGCGCACCAGGCACGGGAAGCCGTCGACCCGGTTGCAGCGGATGCACACGCTGGACGGGAGCGCGCGGCCGGCCCCGTCCTGGTCCAGGTCGACTCCGATGGGCAGGTGGAACGGGTGCAGGCCCTGCTTCTCCAGGTCGTCGCTCAACTGCTGGATCCGCGGCTCGTGTTCCACGGGCGGATGGGCGTACTGGGCGCTCACCGGGCCTTCGGACGGGTCCTCGCCGTGCCTTCCGTGGACGCGGTAGAGGTGCTCCGCCTGGGTGTAGTACGGCTCCAGGTCCTCGTAACGGATGGGCCAGGCCGGAGAGATCCCGTCGTGGTGGCGCAGCTCCCCGAAGTCCTCCGGGCGCAGCCGGAACAGCGCCGCGCCGTAGAACTTGGTGTTGCCGCCGACGTAGTAGTTGACCTCGGGCGGGAACTCGCGGCCGTGCCGGTCGAACCAGAACTCGGGTGCGCGGTACTTGCCTTTGACGAACACGGCCGTGGAGTCCCAGTTGTCGCGCTCGCGCGGGAGGAAGCCGCCTCGTTCGAGGATCAGCACGCGTTTTCCGGACGGGGCGAGCCGGTGGGCCAGTGTGCCGCCCCCCGCCCCCGTTCCGATGACGATGACGTCGTAGTGCGGAGCGTCGTTCACCCGGATCACCGTCCTCGGGTCGTCCTCGGGTCGCGGCAGGGCCCCCCTTCGAACGTATACGTCACCCGCAGGAGCGGCACCCGGGGACGCTCGGCACGTGCCGTCGTGAGGGCACATGTCACAGAACGGCGATCGGGTTCACCGGGGAACCGGTGGCCCCCGGCAGCCGGAGCGGTGCCACCGTGCACAGGAACCGCCGGCGCCCGAGCTCCGCGCACGCGCGGGCCAGCTCGTCCAGGTCCAGGTAGTCCATCAGGTGCATGCCCAGGGCGTGCAGCGCGAGGACGTGCACGGGGAAGGGGATGCCGGGCACCGGGCTCGGGGCCGTGTCGTTGTTGCCGTCAGAGCCGAGGACCGCGACCTGCCGCTCGGCCAGCAACCGCATGCACGCCGGATGCAGGCCCGCCCGGGCGTGCGCCGCGTCCCACGCGCCGGTCTCCCTGCGCCGGCGGCGGTGTCCGACCCGTACGAGCAGCAGGTCACCGGGCCCGATCCGGACGCCCTGGGCCTCCTCGGCCGCCGTGAGGTCGTCGGCACTCACGAAGTCACCGGGTTCGAGCCAGGGGACCCCGCGCAGCAGCGGGATGTCCACCAGGACCCCGGAACCGACGATCCCCTCGCGCACCAGGTCGAGGGTGACTCCGTGGGCGCCGCCCGCCGCCAGGCGGCTCTCCGGGATGCCACCGTGGAGCTCGCCGTCGAACACGACGTGGCACAGCGCGTCGAGATGGCTGTGGGCGTCCCCGTGCACGTTCATCGCGAACCGGTCGAGGGCGAAGTGCACCCCCGGGGTTCCGGTCTCCGGCCCGGTCGGCGCGGTCAGCCGGTATACGGCGGGCTGCGGATCGTCCGGAGCCGGCTGCGTCTCGATGGGGGCGGCCAGCGACACGGTCCGCCCGTGGCGCACCTCGGCCGCGGCTGCGGCCACGCGTGCGGGGGTCAGGTGCGCGAGGGTTCCGCGTCGGCGCTCCGGGCCGCCGGGTGCCCGTCGGCACAGCTCGGCGTGCAGCGAACGGAAGGCCGCCTCCGTCATGAACGGCGAAGCCGAGGGGCGGGGTGTCGGGGCGTCGTCCGTCACGCGGGTCCTCCTGGTCTGCCGAAGGCTCCGCCTCCACTGTCCGTCGCCGCCGCGTCCTGCGCATCCCGGCGGCGGCGCCCTCCCCCGCCGTTCACACCGGCGGTGGCTGCGCCGGACGGTCATCTGCGGCGGGACCGCCCCCGGGGTCCCGGGGGCGGCGGTCCGGGGCTCCGCGGCCTCGGAGGAGGTCGGCAAGGGCTTCATGGGTCAGGTGGAGGCCCGCCCGCAGCACCACGTCGCCGCGGCCGGGGTGAGCCGCACGGTGGGCGAGGTCGAGGGCGCGGGCCCGGTCGAGGCGCTCCGCGAAGTCCGTGCCGAGCAGCGCGGCGTCCAGGGCGTCCGCCGTGGCCCGCACCAGCGGCGCCAGGGCGCACAGGGCCGGGTCGGGCGGGCCGTGCACACCGGGTGCCGGGGGCGCGCCGGAGCTGCCGCCGCGGGCGCGTGCGTACAGCTCCTGGGTGAAGTACTGCAGGGCCGGTGCGGTCCGGGCCGCGAGCGTCATGCGTCCGTCGAGCCCCTCCGGTGGCCGGCCGCCCCGCCGGTGCGGCAGGCGGCGGCCGGTCGCCGCCCGGTCGAACGCGTCCCGGGAGGCCTGCGGGAGCAGCCACAGCCGCGCCCGTTCCGGCGGTTCGGCCAGGTCGCCGACGGGTACGCCCCGCTCCAGCCCACCGGTGATCCCGGCGAGCTGCTCCCGTACGCCGGCCCGGTAGGCGTCCATCCCCGCAGCGGCGAACCGGTACGGGTCGGGAGGCCACACGAAGGGCCCGAGCAGGACGACCACCGCGACGCCGACGAGGCTCTCCTCCAGCCGCGCCAGCGGATATCCGGGAACCGCGGTGGCGTACACCATGAGCGCGCTGATCAGCACCTGCTGGTTGGGGGCGCCGGGCCGCCCCATCAGGTACATGCCGGTGCAACCGCAGAGCAGTACGAGCGGGAACGACCACGCCGAGTCCGGCACCCGGTGCAGCAGGACCGTGCTCAGCAGGACGCCCACCACCACCCCGGCGAGGCGCTCCCACCCGAGCCGCGGCCAGGCGTACACGTCCTCGCGCAGGATCAGCACCGCCGGGAGCGCGGCCGGCACGGGCGTCGTGGTCGTGCCCCACCACAGGCACAGGTACCAGGACACCGCCGCACACAGGACCAGGCGTGCGGCAGACCGCAGCCGCCCCACGGGGGGAGGTACGTACGGGACGGCAACCAGACCGGACATGCCGGACATCGTAGGCTTTTTCGAGGACCGTTCAGCGGCCTTAGCGGTTGCACATCGAGATTCGCGTGTGGTCGGTGCCCTCTGCAATCAACTCGGCGGCGCGCGTCCGGAAGCACCGGAAGCCCCGTAAGCCCCGGACGGCTCAGTGGAGGGGGACGGCGTCCTTCGGGGAGGTGTGCCAGTTGGTGACGACCGGCTTGTCGACGGTGATGGTGCCGACGGGCAGGGAGACCGGGTTGGGGTCGTTGTCTCCGACGGCGACGATGATGCTGTCCAGCTCCTTGCCGCCGTTGGCGGCCGTGGTCTTCGGGTTCACCCCGGCGTAGGCGGCGGTGTTGCCGCTCAGCGTGATCTGCTGGCCGGCGGACTGCTCTGCGGGGCCGGCCTCGGTGCCGTCGGAACCGAACGCCACGGTGGGCAGCGCGCCCGGCAGGACGCAGGTGACACCCGGCTTCGCCTTGGCGGTGATCAGGATGTATCCACCGCCCTGGGTCTCGGACTTGGTGCTCCAGGAGATGTCGTTGGCGCCGCAGACCTGCCCGACCGGCTTCCGCCCGCCGTCGCCCGTGCCGGCACCGGAGCCGGCACCGGAGCTGGCGGCCCCGCCCTTGGTCCCCTTGGCGGCGCCCGGGGCCGGCGAGCCGGACGGGGAGGCCGCGTTGCCGGTCGCAGTGGCGGACGGAGAACCGTGCGCGGCGCCCGCGCCCGTGCCTGCGGATGTGGTGGCGTCCGTGTCCTGGCATGCCGTCATCAGCAGGGCCCCGCACGCGAGGGTCGCGGAGACGAGGAAGGCCTTGCGACGGTTGCCGGACATGAAATCCCCTTGGGTGCACGATGGTTGCGGTCGAAGCGGTGCTGTCCGCTCCTCGGCGCTGTCTTGATCACTATGCGGGAGCCGTTGGCCGGGGGACACCGGCGTCTTCGTTCCAGGACAGCGCTGTCACGGACCGGTGACATGATCACAACGGCAACTTCCGCCCCCGCCCGTCCATGGTGGTCCACCCGACACGCCCGCCCGGGATCCGGTGGATCACCGGCCCGGTCGACGAGGATCGCAGTGCGGCCACCGCCCCGCGCTGCGGAGAAGGCCGCCCTCCTCACCTCGTCGGAGTCACCATGGCCCCACCCTGGAACCCGCCCCGCCCCCGCCGCTCCGGAGCCTCGCTCCTGCCGGTCCTGCTTCCCATCGGGGTGCTGATCGTGGTGGCGGTGGCCGTGGGGTCGTGGCTGCAGTACACCGAACGGCAGGCGATCGACACCGTCCACACCATCGGGTCCACGGCCCCGGACCGGGTGGACGTGGAGGCCTCCGTCCAACGCGTCGACGCCGCCGCACGAGAGCTGGTGCTGCGGGTCCGCGCCGTTCCGCTCGGGACCGTCGGCGAGCAGGAGGAGAGCGCCCCGGTGGCCGACCTCAGCCTCCAGACCTCGGCGGCGACCCTCGAAGACCTGGAGTTCAAGGCACACGAGCGGATCGCGACCAGAGACGTACAGGTCGCGATCACGGGCGGATCGGTCAGCGACTACCCGTTCGACACCTACGAGACCGGCATCGGGTTCCGGGCCCTGCTGGGCGGCAAACAGGTGCCCGTGCGCATGCTGTTCTCCAACAGCGACACCCTCTTCTCGGTCGCCGCGACGCCCGGTCCCGACCGGCAGGAGGCCGTTCTGGCACTGGCGCTGTCCCGATCGGGCAGCCTGGTCGTCTTCGCGGTCTTCATGATGCTCGTGATGTGGGCACTGGCGGCGGCCGTGCTCATCGGGACCTGGTACCTGACGACCCGCAGCCAGGGCCTCGTCTGGCCCGCCCTCGCCTGGATGGCCGCCACCCTGTTCGCGCTGGCTGCGTTCCGCAACACCGCCCCCGGCACTCCCCCGATCGGCTGCGTCCTGGACTGGTTCGCCTTCCTGTGGGCCGAGACGATCATCGCCCTCTGCCTGATCGCCGTGGTCATCACCGGCGTCCGCACCGCCCTGCGGGAGGACGACGCCCCCCGCACCTGAGGGCTGTCCCGTAATCCCTGGTGGGCCCTCAGGCGTTCGCGATGACCAGCAGGGTGCGCGCGGGCGTGGGGCCCGGCAGGCGGCAGCGGTGCGGGAGTTCGCCGCGGTGGTGGGCGCTCTGGCCGGCGCGCAGCGTCAGCGGCTCCTCGCCCTCGACCTCCAGGACGATCTCGCCCTCCAGGACGTAAAGGAAGTCCTCGCCGGGATGCTGGAACCAGCCGCGTTCGCCGCGGTCCGGCTCGAAGTGGTGCTCGTACGCCTCCATCACCCCGCTGCGCCCGCCGGGGATGAGCACGTGCGCGACCTGTCCGGCGCCCTCGTCCACCCGGATCACCTGCGGGTCGGCCTCGTGGCTGACCGTACCGGGGCGGCCCGGCGGCCTGAGGAAGGTGCCGGGGGTGACGTCCAGGGCCTCGGCGATCCGGTAGATGGAGCTGAGGCTGGGCGTGGCGAGTCCGCGTTCGAGTTGGCTGAGGAAGGGCTGGGAGAGGCCCGAGCGGGTGGCCAGTACGGCCATGGATACTCCGCGCTGCTTGCGGCAGGCGCGTATCACCCGTCCGACCTCGATCGCTTCGGGTGTGGGTTCGGGACGAGACACGCTGGTGAACGTACCGCATGCCGGAAGGTGGGCCGGGTGGCCCCGGAACGTTTCGCACTGCTGAAACACGCCCTTCATAAGCGTGGTCAATTATTGACCTCACTTATGAACCACCCGAACGAACGAGGAGCCGCTCCGTGCACTCCACCCCCTCACCGGCAGGCCGGGCCCGCGGCCGGATCGGCCCCGCCCTCGCCGCGGCCGGCGCGGTGCTCGCCCTCTGGTCCCTGACCGCCTGGTCCGGCGCGGTGGCCCCGGGACTGCTGCCCACGCCCGCCGAGACCGCCGCCGCACTCGCCGACAGCGCCCGCAGCGGCCTGCTCGCCTCCGACGTCGCCGCCAGCCTGACCCGTGCGGGGCAGGGCTTCGCGCTGGGCGCCGCGATCGGGAGCGCGCTCGGCTTCGCCACCGGCTACCTGCCGAGGCTGTCCGCCGCCGTCACCCCGCTCGTCTCCTTCCTCCGGCCCATCCCGGCGATCGCCCTGGTGCCGCTGGCGACGGCGTGGTTCGGCATCGGTGAGACCGCGAAGCGTCTGCTCATCGCCTACGCCGTGCTGCTCGCGGTCTGGCTGTACGTACACGACGGGGTCTCCCGGGTGCCCGTCTCCCACCTGCGGGCGGCCCGCACGCTGGGGGCGCCGCTGCACCGGCGGTTCACCGAGGTGCTCCTGCCGGCCGCCGCTCCGGCCGTGCTCGCGGCCCTGCGCTACGGCGCCTCGGTGGCGCTGCTCGCCCTGGTGGCGGCCGAACTGGGCGGCGCCGACCGCGGGCTGGCGTACCGGCTGCAGGTGGACGGCCAGTTCCTGCGCGTGGACCGGATGTTCGCGGGCCTGCTCGTGCTCGGCCTGCTCGGTGTGGCCGTGGATCTCGTACTGGCCGGGATCGGCCGCCGGTTCGTGCACTGGAGCTCGTCATGAGCAGGCGGGTGACGCTGGACCGGCTGTCCGTCGCGTACGGGGGCACGCCCGTGCTGGATCCCGTCGACCTGGACCTGCCCGCGGGATCGTTCACGGCCCTGCTGGGCCCCAGCGGCTGCGGCAAGTCCACCGTGCTGGGGGCGGTCGCCGGGTTCGTGACACCGGCGGGCGGCGGGGTCACGGCGGGTGCCGGGCCGGTGCGCGGACCGGGCCCGGACCGGGGTGTGGTCTTCCAGCACTACGCGCTGTTCCCCTGGCGCACGGCCCGCGGCAACGTCGAGTTCGCGCTCAAGCGGCTCGGTCTGCCCCGCGCGGAGCGCCGTCGGCGCGCGCTGGCGGCGCTCGCCGAGGTCGGTCTCGCGGAGGGCGCCGAGAAGTATCCGGCCCAGCTGTCAGGTGGCATGCAGCAGCGCGTCGCCCTGGCCCGCGCCTTGGCCGCCGAACCCGAAGTCCTGCTGATGGACGAGCCGTTCGGGGCTCTCGACACCCTCACCCGGACGCGTATGCAGGCTCTGCTGCGCCAGTTGTGGCAGCGCCGCGGCACCACCGTGCTGTTCGTGACGCATGACATCGACGAGGCCCTGGCCCTGGCCCAGCGCGTCGTCGTCCTCGGCGGGACCCCTGGCCGGGTGCTGGCCGACCACGTCGTGCCCGACGGCCCGCCGGACCCCGATCTGCGCGCCCTGATCGCCCGTCACCTCCACGCCCCGCCCGCCTGATGACCCTCCGTTCCCCCGTCCCGCCCCACCCATCCCCCTCCCGGAAGGACCGCTCTGCCATGTCCAGACCCCGCGCGGTGGCCGCCGTACTCCTGGCCGCCCTGCTCGCCGCCGTCACCACGGCCTGCTCCGGCGCACCCGCCGGCCGGACCGCCGGCGGCGGACGCCCGTCCGTCACCATCGCCTCCAGCGACCACCTCGGCGGCGCACCCGTCTACCTCGCCCAGGAGCGCGGCCTGTGGGCCGCAGAGGGCATCGCCGCCTCCGTCACCACCCAGCCCACCGGCCGCGACGCCCTCAACGCCGTGCTCGGCGGCCAGGCGCAGCTCGGCGTCGTGGGCGACCTGCCCGCGGTGACGGCCGCGCTGGGCGGCCGCGACCTGCGGATCGTCGCCGACCTGTCCCGGTTCACCGACTGGCGTCTGCTCACCCGCGCCGACCGGGGCGTCACCGGATTCGCCGCGCTGAAGGGCCGCAAGATCGGCGTCCCGCAGGGCACCAACGTGGAGTACGCGCTGTCGCGCATGCTGGCGTCGGCCGGCCTGGCGGCGGGTGACGTGACGGTGGTCAACCTCGCGCCGAACCAGGTGACACCGGCCCTGGCCCGGGGCGACGTCGACGCCGGGGTCACCTTCCCCAGCTTCTACGACGCGGCGCGCACCGCCCTCGGCGAGCGGTACGCGGAGGTGCCCTTCACCGGCTACACCGCCAGGACCCTGCTGATCGCCGGCCCGTCGGCGGACGAGAAGACCACCGCCGCGGTGGTTCGCACCCTCCTGCGAGCCCAGCGCGACCTCGCCGCCGATCCGGCCGGGGCCCGCCGGGCCGTCCTCGCCCAGTCCAGAGGGGCACTGCAGTCCGGGTACGTAGACGCCTTCCAGCCCCGCTACTCCTACGGCGCCACCCTCTCCCCCGAGCTGCTCGCCCAGCTGGAGGAGGAGGCCGCCTGGGCCAAGGCCGCCCAGGGGCTGCAGGGCGCCGCGGACCGCGCCGCGCTGCTGCGTTACCTGGATCCCGCCCCGCTGACGGCCGCCGACCCGGCCGCCGTGACCGCCCACTGACCCACCCCCCTTCCCCTTGAGGAGATGACCATGACCGTCGACCAGAACACCCTGCGCCGCCGCGGGGTCGGCCTGATCGCCCACGACCCCGAGCGCAGCCACGGCGGCTACACGCTCTACACGCCGATCACCGGCGCCGGGGAGATCCACCTCGTCGACATCGAGGGCCGGCCCGCGCACACCTGGAACTCCCCCCATCCGCCCGGTCGTCAGGCGCAGATCCTGCCGAACGGCAACCTCTTCTACGCGGCGAAGGACACGAGCGGTCCGACCCTCTTCCCGATCTGGGACGTCTACCACGGCGGCATCTTCCAGGAGCTCGCCCCGGACTCCACGGTCCTGCGCGAGGCCCGGCACCCCTTCCACCACCACGACGCCACGGTGCTGCGCAACGGCAACCTCCTCATCGCGGTCGTCGAGCCCCTCGACCCTGCCGACGCGGCCCGGATCCGGGGCGGCATCCCCGGCTCGGAGGCCCCCGGCGGGGTGGTCTACGGGGACGTCGTCTACGAGCTGACCTGGGACGGCGAGGTGGTGTGGCGGTGGGCCGCGATCGAGCACCTCGACCCGGAGAAGGTGGTGCTGAACCGTCATTTCGCCCGCAACCACTGGCCGATGGCCAACACCGTGAACGAGCGGGCCGACGGCTCGGTCGTGGTGGGCTTCCGCAGCGCCTCTACCACCGTGTCGATCGACCGCACCGAGGGTTCCGTGCAGTGGCTGATCGGCCCCGACGTACTGGCGCAGCAGCACCACCCCCATGAGCTGCCCGGAGGCACCGTCCTGGTCTTCGACAACGGCACCTACCGCGACACCACGTCCGTGCCGTACTCGCGGGTGCTGGAGCTCGACCCGCGCACGGGCGAGGAGGTGTGGTCGTACGAGGACAACCCGCCGCAGAACTTCTACAGCCCCTACATGTCCAGCGCGCAGCGCCTGGCGAACGGCAACACCTTCATCGCCGAGGGTTCCTTCGGACGGCTCTTCGAGGTGACGCCGGGCGGGGAGGTGGTGTGGGAGTTCGTGGTCCCGCAGTTCCGCTCCTTCGGCGACGGCGTGGGACTGGAGTCCTCCGCGGGGGCGCAGAACTCCGTCTTCCGGGCCTACCGTTACGCCGCCCACGAGATTCCCTGGCTGTGAACGCACGCTCCCGTTCATTTCAGCGGAAGGCGTTTTGTGTACGGGGTATGAAAAGCGCACACGCTTGTGTGGCTATCGATATCCGGACCGTTGACATCGATTCTCGGCCTTATCGAAGCTGCTCTCGTGTCCTTGAGTGAATCGATTGTCCGCGCCGCACCCGCCGGCCCGCCCGAACCTCCGGGTCCGGCCGAGCGGGTGCTCCCGCTGCACCGGCCGGGCCGGTGGATCGGCGGCGCCCTCGTGCTCGTCCTGGTCGCCCAGGCCAGCCACGGGCTGCTGACCAACCCCTTCTACCAGTGGGACCGGTTCGCGTACTGGTTCCTGCGGCCGGTCGTGCTGGAGGGGCTGTGGATCACCCTCCAGGTGGCTGCGTACAGCGCGCTCCTGGGGCTGGCGGGCGGGGTGCTGCTCGCCCTCGGGCGGCTCTCCGGCAACCCGGTGCTGCGTTCGGTGAGCTGGACGTACGTGTGGCTGCTGCGCTCGGTCCCGCTGATCGTCGTCCTGCTCTTCCTCTACAACCTCAGCGCGCTCTACCCCACGCTGAGCATCGGGGTGCCGTTCGGTCCGGCGTTCTTCACCTTCAACGAGTCCCGGCTGGCCACGGACATGGTCGTGGCCGTCGTGGGACTGAGCGCGGTCGAGGCGGCGTACGCGGCCGAGGTCGTGCGGGCCGGACTGCTCTCCGTCGACCAGGGCCAGCACGAGGCCGCGGCCGCGCTGGGCCTGCCCAGGCGCTACCAGTTCACCCGGATCGTCTTCCCGCAGGCGCTGCGCTCGATCGTCCCCTCCTACGTGAACCTGCTGATCGGGCTGGTCAAGGCCACCTCGCTGGTCTTCTACGTCTCCCTGCTCGACCTGTTCGGCACGGTCCAGGGCCTCGGCAGCACCTATCCGGGGGACGTGGTGCCGCTGCTGCTGGTGGCGACCGTCTGGTACGTGCTCCTCACCAGCGTCCTCTCCGCGGTGCAATACCACGTCGAGCGGCACTACTCCCGCGGCGCCCTGCGCACCCTCGCGCCCACCCCCCTGCAGCGGGCCCGTGCGGGCCTGGGCGAGCTGCGCAGCCGCCACCGGAAGGAGACGGCGCCATGACCGCCACCGCCACCGCGCCGGCCGGCGCGCACGCACCCGCGCCGGCCGCGATCGAGGTCCACGACGTGCACAAGTCCTTCGCCGGCCGGCGCGTCCTGGACGGGGTGAGCCTGAAGGTACGGCCGGGCACGGTCACCGTGGTCCTGGGCCGCTCGGGCTCCGGCAAGTCCACACTGCTGCGGGTCGTGAACCACCTGGAGAAGCCGGAGGCCGGGTACGTCAGCGTCGGCGGCGAGCTGATCGGCGTACAGCGGCACGGGACCCGGCTGAAGGAGCTGAGCGAGCGGGCGATCCTCGCGCAGCGCGGCCGGATCGGCTTCGTGTTCCAGAACTTCAACCTCTTCCCCCACCTGACCGTGCTCGACAACGTCGCCGCCGCCCCGGTGGCCACCGGCCGGATGCGCCGCGCCGAGGCACAGGCGCTGGCCCGCGAGCTGCTGGAGCGGGTCGGGCTCGGCGAGCGGACCGGCGCGTACCCGCGGCAGCTTTCGGGCGGCCAGCAGCAGCGGGTGGCCATCGCCAGGGCGCTCGCTCTGCGGCCCGGGGTCATCCTCTTCGACGAGCCCACCTCCGCGCTCGACCCCGAGCTGGTGGGCGAGGTGCTGTCGGTCATCAAGGACCTGGCCACCGGCGGCACGACGCTGGTCATCGTCACGCACGAGATCGGCTTCGCCCGCGAGGTGGCCGACGAGGTCGTCTTCCTGCACGACGGCCGGATCGTGGAACAGGGGCCGCCCGGGCAGGTCCTGGACCGTCCCGCGCACCCCCGCACCCGTGAGTTCCTCAGCAGGGTCCTTTGAGCCCGCGCCCGCCGCTGCACACGTCTCCTTCTGTCCCCCCCGACCGGAAAGGCACCATCACCATGCTGCGCCCGTCCCCCCTGCGTCTGAGACTCGTCCGCGGCATCGGCGCCGCGACCGCCACCGTCGCCCTCGCCTGCGGCCTGACCGCGTGCGGCGGCGACGCCGAGGCGAGCGGATCTGCGTCGTCCGGCAAGGTCACCGTCGGAGCGGTCTCCAACGGCGCCGCCAAGGAAGCCGAACTGAGCGCTCCGGTCGTCGAGTCGCTGCGGGCCCAGCTGCCGGCGGCGGTCCGCGACCGCGGCGAGCTCGTCATCGGGGTCGGCGCGCTGCCCGCCGGGTTCCCGCCGCTGGCGTACGTCGGCACCGACCAGAAGACACTGACCGGGGCGGAGCCGGACCTCGGCCGGCTGGTGGCCGCGACGCTCGGCCTCAAGCCGGTCGTGAAGAACTCCACCTGGGAGAACCTCTTCCTCGGCATCGACAGCGGCAAGGTCGACGTGGCGTTCACCAACGTCACGGTCACGGAGGAGCGGAAGAAGAAGTACGAGTTCGCCTCCTACCGGCAGGACAACCTGGCCTTCGAGGTGCTCAAGGACGACCCCTGGAACTTCGGGGGCGACTATCGCAACCTCGCGGGCCGGACCATTTCGGTCAGCGCCGGCACCAACCAGGAGAAGATCCTGCTGGAGTGGCAGAAGAAGCTCCGGGCCGAGGGCAAGGACGTCACGGTCAAGTACTTCCCCGACGCCAACAGCGTCGCGCTCGCGCTGAGCGGCAAGAAGATCGACGCCAACTTCGGTCCCAACCCGTCGATCGCCTACCACATCACCCAGACCGCGAGCACCAGCACTCCCACCCGCAACGCCGGTTCCTTCTCGGGCGCGGGCGAGTCGCTCCAGGGGCTGATCGCGGCGACCGCCAAGAAGGACAGCGGACTGGCGAAGCCGGTGGCCGAGGTGATCAACCACCTGATCAAGCAGGGCCAGTACGGGAAGCTGCTGGAGACCTGGAACCTCTCCAACGAGGCCGTCACCACCTCCGAGGTGAACCCGCCCGGCCTGCCGCTCAGCAACTCGTGAGCGCCGTGGGCAACGCCGATGGCGGTACCGGCACCGGAAGCCGTACCGCAACCGGCACCGCCGTCGACCCCGCCGCCGCCACCGGCCCGGACAGCCCGCACGTCCTCGACAACCCCGCCTGGGCCTCGCTCCGGGGCGCGCACGCCGCGTTCGCCGAGCACCCGGGCGGGGGCGGGCCCGGGACCGCTCGCGCCGCCCGCTACCACCCGGACGTCTCCCCCTGGGCCGCGCTCGCGGACCCTTCCGACCCCCGCTGCTGGGCCGACCTGCGGGCACTGGTCGGGGAGGGCGGGACCGCTCCGCTCGCGGGGGTGCTGAGCCCGCCCGAGGGGTGGGAGACCGTGGGAGCGATCCCCGGGGTCCAGCTCGTCGACACCGCGCTGCACGCCGAGGCCGCGCCGGAGGCGGTCAAGCTGGGCCCGGCGGACGTTCCGGAGATCCTCGCGCTGATCGCGCTGACGAAGCCCGGGCCGTTCCTGCCCCGCACCGTGGAGCTGGGCACGTACCTCGGCATCCGCCATCACGGCCGACTGATCGCGATGGCGGGCGAGCGGCTGCGGCCGCCCGGCTGGACCGAGATCAGCGCGGTCTGCACCCACCCCGGGCACCGGGGGCGGGGCCTGGCGACTCGGCTGGTCCGCGCCGTGGCGGCGGGCATCCGGGCGCGGGGCGAAACCCCCTTCCTGCACACGGCCGCGAGCAACACCGGCGCGATCCGGCTCTACGAGTCGATCGGCTTCACCCTGCGCCGACGCCCCTCCTTCATGGCCGTCCGGGCGCCCGGCGGGCCGGGCAACACGACCGCCAAGTTCTCTTAATACTCCCGCCATTGAATGGCACCGCTGCCCGGCGTAGCGTTTTTCGGGAGAATGTGATGACGGGTTGAATTCGCCCACCCCGCATCGGCTTCTTCTTTTCCGCACGCCGATCAGGAAGGCGTAATCAGCATGCCCGTTTCCGATTTCCGTCCCGATTCTGGTGCGTCCTCGTCCGCATCCGCACCCTTGCACCTCGCCGTCTCGCTGGACGGCGCGGGCGGACACCCGGCCGCCTGGCGCGAGCCGGGTGCCCGGCCCGCCGAGCTGTTCACCGCCCGCTACTGGGCCGGCCTCGTCGCGGAGGCCGAGGCCGGGCTGCTCGACTTCGCCGCCTTCGAGGACGGGCTCGCCCTCCAGTCCTCCTCCCCCACCGGCCACGACGAACGCACGGACCGCGTCCGCGGCCGGCTCGACGCGGTCCTCACCGCCGCCCGTGTGGCGCCGCTGACCCGCCGCATCGGGCTCGTGGGGGCCGTGACCACCACCCATACCGAGCCCTTCCACGTCTCCAAGGCGGTGGCCACCCTCGACCACGTCAGCCGCGGTCGCGCCGGGCTGCACGTACAGGTCTCCGGACTCCCTTACGAGGAAAGGCACTTCGGCCGTCGACCCGAGCCGCTCCCGGAGGACGAGCTGCACGAGGAGGCCGCCGACCACGTCGAGGTGGTCCGGCGGCTGTGGGACAGCTGGGAGGACGACGCAGAGATCCGCGACGTGGCCAGTGGCCGGTTCGTGGACCGCGACAAACTGCACCACATCGACTTCGAGGGCCGCCACTTCAGCGTCCGCGGCCCCTCGATCACACCGCGCCCGCCCCAGGGCCAGCCGGTCGTGAGCGCGCGCGCCTCCGACAGCGCGGCGTACGGGCTCATCGCCCGGTCCGCCGACATCGGCCGGCTCGTCACCCGCGACACCGAACAGGCGCGGGCGGCCGTCACCGCCGTCCGCGGGCTCCGCGCCTCGGCGGGGCTCGCCGAGCGGCCGCTGCACCTCTTCGGGGAACTGACCGTGTTCCTCGACGAGGCCCCCGGAGCGGCGGCCGACCGCCGCGGCCGCCTCGACGAGCTCGCGGGCGAACCGTACGACGGCGACGAGGCCGTGTTCACCGGCACTCCGGGGCAGTTGGCCGAGCTGCTCCGGGAGCGCCGGGAAGCCGGCCTGTCGGGCTTCCTGCTGCGGCCCGCGGTCATCGCCCACGACCTGCCCGCCATCACCCGCGCCCTGGTTCCGGAGCTCCAGCGGCGGGGCCTGTTCCGGCGGGAGTACGCGGCGGACACCCTGCGCGGCCTGCTGGGACTCGGCCGGCCCGCCAACCGTTACGCCGCGGCCACTCCCCCGGCCGCCTGACGCCCGCCCTCACTCCACGGCACCTCACCCCGCCCCGCCCCGCCTCCGGAAGGACGAACCATGGCCACCAAGCCGCTCAAACAGATCCACCTCGCGGCCCACTTCCCGGGCGTCAACAACACCACCGTCTGGAGCGACCCGGCGGCGGGCAGCCACATCGACTTCGACTCCTTCGTCCACTTCGCCCGGACCGCGGAGCGCGCGAAGTTCGACTTCCTGTTCCTCGCCGAAGGACTGCGGCTGCGCGAACAGGGCGGGCAGATCTACGACTTGGACGTCGTCGGCCGGCCCGACACCTTCACCGTGCTGGCGGCCCTCGCGGCCGTCACCGACCGCCTCGGACTGACCGGCACCATCAACTCCACCTTCAACGAGCCGTACGAGGTGGCCCGCCAGTTCGCCTCCCTGGACCACCTGTCGGACGGCCGGGCCGCCTGGAACGTGGTCACCTCCTGGGACGCGTTCACCGGCGAGAACTTCCGGCGGGGAGGCTTCCTGCCGCGCGAGGAGCGCTACAGCCGCGCGAAGGAGTTCCTGGCCACCGCGCACGAGCTGTTCGACTCCTGGGACGGCAGCGAGATCGTCGCCGACGCCGGGTCCGGCACCTTCCTGCGCGACGCGCGGGCCGGGGCCTTCGCCCACAAGGGCCCGCAGTTCGACATCGAGGGCCGCTTCAACGTGCCGCGCAGCCCGCAGGGGCGCCCGGTGATCTTCCAGGCGGGCGACTCGGACGAGGGCCGCGAGTTCGCCGCCTCCGACGCCGACGCGATCTTCGGCCGCTACGGGACCCTCGACGAGGGCCGGGCGTTCTACGCCGACGTCAAACGCCGCCTCGCGAAGTACGGTCGCACCGAGGACCAGTTGAAGATCCTGCCCGCGGCCACGTTCATCCTCGGCGACACCGACGCCGAAGCCCGCGAGGCCGCCCACGAGGTGCGCCGCCTCCAGGTCAGCGGTCAGACCGCGATCAAGTACCTCGAACACGTGTGGAACCGGGACCTGTCCGGCTACGACCCCGACGGCCCCCTGCCCGACGTCGACCCCCGGACCGGCGAGAACACCATCGCGCTCGGCCGCGCCAGCGTGCGCCAGTTCCGCGACCCCCTGGAGACCGCCCGGCAGTGGCGCGCGCTCGCCGAGGCCAAGAACCTCTCGATCCGGGAGCTGGTCATCGCCACCACCTCCGGCCAGACCTTCGTCGGTTCGGCCGCGACCGTCGCCGGGCAGATCAACACGCTGGTGCAGGCGGACGCGGCCGACGGCTTCATCCTGGTCCCGCACATCACCCCGGGCGGTCTCGACGCCTTCGCCGACACCGTCATCCCACTGCTCCAGGAACGCGGGGTCTTCCGCAGCGAGTACGAAGGCACCACCCTGCGCGACCACCTGGGCCTCGCCGTGCCCCGGGCAAACGCCGGCCGGCAGGCGGCGGCCTCGTGAAGTTCCTCGCCATCACCCTGATCACCGACAACGCGGACCCGGTGACGGGTGCCGCACCCCCCACCCGGCAGCGGTTCCGCGAGGTCGTCGCGAGCGCGCTGCGCGCGGAGGAGCTCGGCTTCGACGGGTTCGGCGTCGGTGAGCGCCACGAACGGCCCTTCCTGTCGTCCTCCCCACCGGTGGTGCTCGCCCACATCGCCGCCCTGACGAGCCGGATCCGGCTGTTCACGGCCGTCACCACGCTGAGCCTGCTGGACCCGGTGCGGGCGTACGAGGACTACGCGACCCTGGACCACCTCACCGACGGCCGCCTGGAGCTCATGATCGGCAAGGGGAACGGCACGGCGCAGCGCGAGCTGTTCCACGTGACGCCCGAGGACCAGTGGGAGCGCAACTCCGAGAGCTACGAGCTGTTCCGGCGGATCTGGCGCGAGGACAAGGTGACCGCCGAACCGCGCTTCCGCCCGGCGCTCACCGGCGCGGAGGTGCTGCCGCGTCCGTACCAGCGCACGCTGCGCGTCTGGCACGGCAGCGCGACGAGCCGGGAGTCGGTGGACCTGGCGGCGCGCTACGGGGACCCACTGTTCTCGGCGAACGTCACCCATCCCATCGGCCCGTACGCGGAACTCGTCCGGTACTACCGGGAGCGCTGGGAACACCACGGTCACGACCCGGCGCACGCCGTCGTCGGCGCGGGCACGGCCGGTTACCACGCGGCGCGCACGTCCCAGCAGGCCGTGGCCGCGTACCGGCCGGCCTTCGCCCGCTACCTGGCGGCGCACCGCGCGCAGGGCGTGGAGCCGGTCTTCGCGACCCTGGAGGACTTCGTCGAGCGCAGCTCGGCGCTGATCGGCAGCCCCCAGCAGGTGATCGAGAAGGTCCAGCGCTACCACGCGGAGTTCGGCCACACCGTCCTGCACCTGCAGGCCGAGGCGGGCGGGCTCCCGGAGGCGGAGCACCGCGCCTCCCTCGAACTCTTCCAGTCGGAGATCGCCCCGGTGCTGCGCCGGGAGATACCCGACCCGTCCTTCCCCGACCTGTAAGGAGCCAGGCCATGTCCGGAATCCCCCTCGGGGTCCTCGACCTCGTCCCGGTCGCGTCCGGCTCAACCGCCGCCGAGGCCCTCAAGAACAGCATCGACCTGGCCCGCCGTACCGAGGAGTTCGGCTACGCCCGCTACTGGTTCGCCGAGCACCACCTCAACCCGGGCGTCGCCGGGACCTCCCCGGCGGTGGTCCTGGCCCTGACCGCGTCCGCCACCAGCACGATCCGGATCGGCTCCGGCGCCGTGCAGCTCGGGCACCGCACCGCGCTGTCGACGGTGGAGGAGTTCGGCCTGATCGACGCACTGCACCCCGGCCGCCTGGACCTGGGCCTGGGCCGCTCGGCGGGCCCGCCGGCACGGCGGCGGCCGACCACGGGCGAGGGAGCGGACGAGCCCGCGCCGCCGCCGGTCCAGGCCACCCCGGTCGTCGGCGGGTACACCCCGAACGGGCTGCGCATCCCGGACCGGTTCTCCTTCGCCCACCTGCTGGGCCACCCGCGGGTGGCGCTCCAGCAGAAGCTGCTCAGCCTGCCGGGCGCACAGCCGCAGGACTACTCCGAGCAGGTCGACGACGTCCTCGCGCTGCTGCGCGGCGAGTACCGCACCCCGGAGGGTGTGGAGGCGCACGCCGTTCCCGGGGAGGGGGCCGACGTGCAGGTGTGGGTCCTGGGCAGCAGCGGCGGGGTGAGCGCGGAGACCGCTGGTCGCAACGGGCTGCGTTTCGCGGCGAATTACCACGTCAGCCCGGCCACGGTGCTGGAAGCCGCCGAAGGATACCGGGCGGCCTTCAAGCCGTCCGCGGAACTGGACCGGCCCTACGTGACGGTCTCCGCGGACGTGGTGGTCGCCGAGGACGACGCGACGGCCCGCGAGCTGGCCACCGGGTACGCGCCCTGGGTGCGCAGCATCCGCACGGCGGAGGGCGCGATCCCCTATCCCACGCCCGCCGAGGCGCGCGCCCTGCCCTGGTCGGAGGAGGACGACGAACTGGTGGCGGACCGGGTGGAAACGCAGTTCGTGGGCTCGGCCCGCACCGTCTCCGACCACCTGGAGCGCCTGCAGGAGGCGACGGGCGCCGACGAGCTGCTGATCACGACGATCACCCACCGGCACGCGGACCGGGTGCGCTCGTACCGCCTGCTGGCTCAGGAGTGGCAACGCCGCGGCTGACCGGCGGCCGGCATGCCCGGCCGTGTCACGGGGTACGCGTGGGGTGTGGGATCCGAACGGCTGACGTTCGACGGCTGGATCGCCGCCGTCGGGACGCGCTCCGGCACGCGCGTGGTCGTGGGCCACTGGCCCCGGTCACCGTTCGGGCCGTTCAGTGACGTGATGCTGGAGCGCGCCGACGGATGGCGCACCCTGCTGGCGCCCACCGCCGGGGTGGCGGAGTACGTCGGTGGGGTCTACCACTTCGACGAGGTGCTGAAGGCTCCGGTGGGCGTGCACCGTCGCGACGGCGTGTGGGAGGTCGCGGCGGGACCCCTCGAACTGTGTTTCCGGGTCGGGCGTCGGCGAGCCCTCGGCCTGGCCCTGCGGGCCGTTCCCCGGCCGCTCGCCCGGCTTCCGCTGTGGGCGGCCTTGGCCGATGGGCCCGCCCGCGTGCTGACCGGCGTACGGACCCGGGGCAGTTCGCGCCCCGGATGCCGTCAGTGGTACGCGGCCGGTGACCTGTGGCCGATCGTCACGGCCCGGGCCTCCTTCGGCGGGAGCGACCTCGGCCCACTGGCCCCCGTCCTCCCGCCCGTGCGCTTCGGCTTCGCGTCGGCTCCAGCGTCGCCTTCACTGGTGCGGGTGCTCTCCACCGTCGAACGCGACGTTCCCTGAGCGGGCGTTCCTGACCGCGGTGCTCAGTCGCCCACATCCACCGGGCTGATCTCGAAGGCCCCGCACACCCGCAGGTGATAGGGGATCTGCACGGCCTGGAAACTGTTCGGCGGGTAGACATTCACGTACGTCGACGTGGGCCGACAGCCCCGCGCCACGCCCGCGCTGTTGGTCCTGAGGATGGCGCTCACGCTGTCGCCGGGCTGAAGGGTGACGGTGTTCACCGGTTCGCCCGTGCGGATCGCGGAGGTCCCGATCTGGCGGTGGCGCACGTCCACGACGCTGACGCCGGGGTATCCCCGCAACGCGCAGGTGTGCGTCGAGGTGTTGGTGAACTGGATGGGGTAGTAGAGGGACCCGGCCGCGCCCTCCGGGCTGCCGATGGCCAGGTTCAGGTCGGCGACGTGGCAGGTCGGGGTCGCGTTCGGCAGGGCGGATGCCTGGGTGGCGCCCACTGCGGCGCCCGTGGTGGCGAAGAGCATGGCGGCAGCGATGGTCGCCGCCCGGGTCAGGACGTTGGTCATGGTGCCGACTCCTGTGCCAGCGAAGGGGGTTGTCCCGGTACGGACGGCATGCAGCTCGATGTCCGCGCCGTCTGCGGGGAGAGCGGCTCGCACGCTCACGGACACGCAGCTGCACGCATCCACGGATGCCTGAAGGGGCGGTGGCGGTGCACTCCTGCGACTGCACGGTGCGGGCCTGATGGGACCATTCTAGCGACTGGCGCTCTCCGCGGCCTTTCGAGCGTGGCGGCGGTGCGCCAACGCAGAACGCCCGGCCGGAGAACCTCGGCCGAGCGTCTGTTCGTACTGTTCCCACCGGGAGGGTGGCTTAGTACCAGTGGTTGGCCTGCCAGAAGTTCCAGGCGCCGACCGGGCTGCCGTAGCGGGAGTTCATGTAGTCCAGGCCCCACTTGATCT